>PBYV01000038.1 GCA_002729765.1 Acidimicrobiaceae bacterium | reverse complement strand
CTGCGTCAGGCTTTCGCCCATTGCGCAATATTCCCCACTGCTGCCTCCCGTAGGAGTCTGGGCCGTGTCTCAGTCCCAGTGTGGCTGATCGTCCTCTCAGACCAGCTACCCGTCGTTGCCTTGGTGAGCCGTTACCTCACCAACTAGCTGATAGGCCGCGAGACCCTCCCGAAGCGCCGGAGCATTTCCTCATCAGATCATGCGATCCGATGGGGGTATCCGGTATTAGCCCGAGTTTCCTCGGGTTGTTCCAGTCTTCGGGGCAGGTTTCTCACGTGTTACTCACCCGTTCGCCACTCACTATATGACCCGAAGGTCGAGTTCGTTCGACTTGCATGTGTTAGGCCCGCCGCCAGCGTTCGTCCTGAGCCAGGATCAAACTCTCCGTCAAAATCTCAGTTCCACTCTCAAAGAGAATGAAACCTTGAAATCATGGTGCGATGCCGCCGAAGCGACACCTGCGAGTTTGCGGTCAAAAGGGACACCAATCCCAATCGACCAGGCACAGGTACAAGGTGTCTGACTTAGTCAAACACCGTTGTCCGTCAGTGCTTAATTTATTTCATTGAATTGTTTAGGTTCATCCACGGCGACTCGCGATCGCTTATGTGGACGACCCGCACTGGCTTTAATTCGTCCTCTATCCCGTTTTCAAGGAGCACCTGATGACCATCAGTCATCTGGCAGACAACCAGAAACAAAATTTCATAGCTGTTTAATGCCCTAAGTTGCTCTTGAAGGGCTTTCGCTTGAATCGAGAGCAACCCACCCACGTTAAGCGCGCTCGATGAAAAGATCAAGAACTTGCGGGCAGATAGACGCTATCCGCTGGAGAGTGCTGATCCACCATATTCAGAGGACTACTTTAAATAATTGTTTAGTTAAACAATTACGAGTAAATGGCGATTTTTTTTACCTTTTTGAATTAAGACATAATCACCGTTTAAAAGCAGGTCATTGGGTAATGAAACAGCATCCGTGGCCTGCCTGTCTCCATTCACCGAGATTCCTCCAGCTGCAATTGTCCGGCGTGCATCGCCTCTGGAGCTACATAAACCACTCAAAACCAAAACATCTATCAGCGATTCTTCCCCCTGCTTAAGGTCAGATGCTCTTACTTCTGTTTCAGGGACTATCCCTCTAAGCGCTTCTAATGAATCCTCTGAATTTGATTTACTTCCAAAGAGACCCTGAGTGGCTAATAGTGCCTGTTCTGCCTCTTCATCACCGTGGACTAAGCGACAGACTTCGGTTGCCAAACGCTGTTGTGCACTTCGGTCTTCTGGAGACTTGCGATGATCCAGCATTAACTCAGAAATCTCCGACACAGAAACAAGGGTTAGTTGTAGAAGTAATTTTTCAACATCCCTGTCATCAACATTTATCAAATATTGGTGCAACTCATAAGGTAAAGTTCGTTTCGAGTCAAGCCACACAGTACCTTCAGCTGTTTTACCGAATTTTGCTCCATCTGATCTGGTAACTAAAGGGACAGTAAGACCGTAAGCAATTGCAGAACTCCGCCTTCTGATCATGTCGATTCCAGCGGTTATATTCCCCCACTGATCCGAACCACCTATCTGCATTTCACATTCATGATTCTTATGCAACTCAAAGAAATCGTTTGCCTGAAGAAGCATGTAGCTGAACTCTGTAAATGACAGTCCTTGTTCACTTGCCAGTCGTGTTTTAACTGATTCTTTTGAAAGCATTGTCCCTACCGTCACGTGCTTTCCGACGTCCCTTAGAAAGTCAAGAACATTTACTTCGACTGTCCATTCTCGATTATCTACGAGTAAAGCTGCTATTCCTTTTTTCTTTGACTCAGCATCGAAACTCAGAAATGACTCCAGCTGTGCGGCAACAGCTGCGACATTCGAACTCAGTTCATTTTGATCTAACAGATTTCTTTCTTCAGATCTACCACTTGGATCACCCACCATCCCAGTAGCCCCTCCAGCTAGTGCAATAGGACGGTGTCCCGCATCTTGAAAACGTCTCAAAGTCAACAGTGGCACTAAGTGTCCGAGATGAAGACTGTCTGCTGTTGGATCAAACCCACAATAGAGAGTAATAGGTCCTTGTTCTAACCTCTCTTGGAGTGCAGTTTGATCTGTGCTGTCTTGAAGAAGTCCTCTCAGGGTTAAATCCTCAAGGATTCCTTTTCTTTCAGTATTGCCCACTAGACCAGTATGGAGCATTAACAGACTGAAAGCCGGCAATTTTAAATTAAGTCTTAAGAAAAGTTCCTTGCACCTGCCACCAATTTGCCTTCCAGTCAGGTCAAACTAGACATATGGCAAGCAGAAATCCGAGATATGCATTTTTTCTATTGAGTATTTTTGTCGTTTCGCTCCTTTCAACAAGTTGTTACACCTACGAAACTCTTGACTTCGACATAAATATTCCAGAACAAGCTGAATCTTCAATCGTTATAGCTTCAGATGGAACGTTGATAACGACTTTGGTAGCTCCTGAAAATCGAACTAGTGCTAGACGTCTAGAAGAAATTCCAGAAATTGCTCGAAACGCCGTGATAGCTATAGAAGACGAACGCTTTTACAAACACGATGGTTTCGACCTTAAGGGTATTCTGCGAGCTGCTCGTTCAAATCTTGAAGCTGGCGGTATCAGCCAGGGTGGTTCTACCATCACCCAGCAGTATGTCAAGCTGGCAATAATAGAAAATGTCGAACAAACAGCTAGTCGTAAACTCGAAGAACTTTGGTATGCGACCCGATTAGAGGATGAATATGGCAAAGATTTCATTCTTTTGCAGTATCTGAACACTGTCTATTTCGGTCATGGTGCTTATGGAATAAAAGCAGCTGCTCAGACATACTTCAACAAAGATATAAATGAAATTTCTATCAATGAAGCTGCACTTCTCGCTGGATTATTAAAGGCTCCAAGCCGTTACGACCCTTTCCGAAACTACTCACAAAGCCTTCGTAGAAGTCACCTTGTTTTAGACCGAATGGTAGCCAATGGATTCATAACACCAGAGCAACGTGACGAAGCAACTTCATCACCACCCAAGCTCGAAGAATATAAACCTAGATTAGAAACCGAATACCCAGCAGGTCATTTTGTTGAAGAAGTTAGAAAATGGTTCTTAGAAAATCCTGCTTTTGGAGCTAATAGATCACTACGAGAAATGCTCCTGTACGAAGGTGGTGTTCGAATCGAAACCACTATAGATCTCAATCTCCAAGCAGCTGCTGAAAAAGCCGTAGAAAGCCATCTTCCCTCTAATCAAAATCTTCCAGATGCTTCCGTGGTAGTAATAGATCCACAAACTGGCCAGATAATAGCAATGGTGGGAGGGAGAGATTTTTTTGCTGAAGAAGATGATGCGAAAGTAAATCTCGCGATGGGTAACGGCAGACAGGCTGGGTCTTCTTTTAAACCTATTGGGCTTGCCGCTGCTCTTGAGTCCGGTTGGGAAGTGACTGCTACTTATCCAGCACCGAATGTACTCGAGTTTTTTATACCTGGAGCCGACAATGACAACAGAGTTTGGTGGGTTAGCGGTGGCTTAAACGGGCATGACGCTGATGAACCGAAATTCGAAAAAGGACTCATGGCACTATTCCAATTTTTAGTCCGGGAAGGTCATATAGAAATCCCAGAAGAGCACACGGAAACTATTGAATACAGAGACGATCCAGAAGATGATCCTGATTTTGTAGATGTGAGATTGAATGAATGGATAAATAATCGAAAATGGGAGTATTCGATGAACTCTTTATTCGACTATCGCATAAAAATGCTTGAAGACGTTCCGGGATGGAACTGGGAACCCATCGAAGGTACTGAACTGATACCAATGGCTGAACCCCCCATGGTCGACTTAACTCGTGCGACAAGAAGTTCTTACAACACAGTTTTTGCTCAGTTGAGTATGCAAATGGGGGCTGAGAGAGTTGTGAATTTAGCTAGAAGACTTGGCGTAAAGTCTCCAGTCCAACCTGTAAATTCTAACGTTTTGGGCACTTCTAACGTTACCTTGCTGGACATGGCCAGCGCCTATAGCACATTTGCAAACCGTGGCGTCTATACACCTCCTTCAATGGTGACCCGTGTCACCCGAATGGACGGGACGCCTCTATGGAAATGGAACAGGGAACTTGAACGCGCTCTTGACTCGAAGTTAGTTGATCAACTGACTTGGGTTCTGGAAGGAACGATCGCTGAAGGCACTGGCCATAGAGCGAAAATAGGCAGACCCGCAGCCGGTAAGACTGGTACAACACAAAATTATGCCGACGCTCTTTTTGTCGGGTATACACCACAAATCGCTACGGCAGTATGGGTCGGCTACCCAAAAGGGCAAATACCTATGGTTCCTCCTTTAACAGAACGCAAAGTGTACGGCGGAACCTTCCCGGCTCTAATTTGGAAAGATGTGATGCTGGCCGCACATGCCGACTTGCCAGTTAAGGATTTTGCAACTCCTCCTGCTTCTTCTACCACCACAATCCCTGACAAGGGCGGTCTAGTCATGCCTGAACTGATTGGGTTAACTCTAGAGAATGCAGAATTGAATCTTGAAAACGATGGTTTGGGAGATCAAACACTTACTGTGATCGAAGTAACAGATGCTGACAGTGAGCCGGGAATAATCCTCGGCCAATCTCCTGAGGTCGGAACGTCGTTACTTACTTCTTCAAAAATTCTTGTTGAAGTAGCAATTCAACCTACGGAGACGAATAAAACTAACGTCCCTGATCTAGTCGGAGAGGTCTTAGTCGACATATCACCGTTACTGGCGTCCTTGGGGCTCGGCTATGAAATTGCTCTTATTCCTAACCCTGAAAACGAGAATGAACTGCCGGAAATTATTTGGGCGCAAAATCCTAATCCTGGGACTATGGTCGATTCTGGTTCTGTGATTTCTCTCCGAATGGCACCATAACTTGAAAGAAAAAATTTCCAAAAAATCAAATTTTGTTCCCACTGCTTCTTCACTTCTCAAGATTGTCGCAGTTGCTGGAATAATAGGTCTTTGGGCTTACGCTTTCTTCTTCGCTCCTTCAGGTAATCCTGATCGTGTGGAAAATGAGGTATGGCTTGAGAAAGCAGAAACGATCTGTTCGCAAGCTCTGAACAAAATAGATTTGTTACCTTTAGCAAAAGAATCGAGAACCCCTGCTGACCGTGCCGAACTAATAACACAGGGAACACAAGTGCTTGAAAAAATGACAACTAGCTTGGCTGCCTTGCCACTGAATTCAGAAAAGGACAATTTCAATACGAATAGTTGGTTATCGGACTGGGATACTTATTTAGGAGATCGGAGAAACCATGTAAAACGTTTAACCGAGCTAGGCGACATTGAGCCTCTCCTAACGGCAACAGATAACGGCAAAAGCGTTCTTGAGAGGATGAATGGATTTGCACGAGTAAATGATCTGGATTCTTGTCTAGACCCTGGAGACTTCTAACCGTTTACATCGTTGATAATAATTCGAATCCTGTTTCAATCATTCTTACCAATCCGTGATCTAAACTCATCGAATTAATTTCGTCCTTAGTGAACCAACGTAAATCTTGTGATTCGTGATTTCCGATAGGTTCGGCATCTTTAGGAGCGAGCGTTAGGTATCTGACATCAAAATGTTTATGTTCTTTTTCACCGGGCGGACGAACAATATGTATGTCAAGGTCTATTGGAATTTGGTAAATCTTTAAGTGATTAATCCCAGTTTCTTCTTCAGCTTCTCTAAGTGCCACTCGGGCTAAATTAGGGTCACCATCCGCATGTCCTCCTGGCTGTAACCATTTTTGAAGTTTTGTATGGAATAAGAGTAAAATTTTGTGATCTTCCTCTCTCACTAATAGTGAGGAGCCAGTCAAATGACCGATCTGGCACGTTCGATCTAAATGATCTGGAAACTTCTCAACGAAATTTAGAAAATCGTTTCGAAATTTTGAGTTACTACAAGAAGCTACTATTTGAGCAACAGAGATATCTGTCAGACTGTCAAAGTCGTTTTTCTCAAGAAACTTTTTCATTTGAAAGATACTCGCGGATTTGTTCTGGTGCTTCTAACGTTTCAGTTGTGCCTGTCTTTACACCGACGTAAACAATTGTTGCGGTCAAAACAAGCCTATTTTTGACTTTCACCTCAAAGGAAACATCAAAAGAAGTATTTCCCCATCTGCTGATGTATGCCTCGACATTCAACACCTCTCCCGTCCCTGCTGGCCCATGCCATTCCAAGTTGACTTTTTTGAGCATCAAATCCCACCCTAGAGATTCAAAATCACCTTCGAATTCGCGTAGCCAACTGTCAACTACATCATCTAGATACGCAAGGTAGTGGGCGTTGAAAACAACTCCCTGTCTGTCAACTTCTCCATAACGGACCTTAATGTCCATTGAATATGTCATCTTGACATCATGGCAATTTGTATTTCTAAACGTTTCTTAATTTGTTCTTTTTGAACCTCTACAGCGTCTAGACCCGTGCTTCCCGGCGTGATACGTCTTTTGATAGCCATCTCTGGTTTGAAAAAATCTTCTATCTCAGGTCCGAAATTCTCATTTTCTAATACAACCTTGTTGAAATCCTTTTGATCTTCTATTGAAGCTTTGACTAGTCCGCCGATCAACGAATGGGCTTCCCTGAAAGGCATACCTTTATGCACTAGATATTCAGCGAGGTCTACTGCCACCGAGAAAGGCTTATCAGCCGCTTGAGCCATTTCTTCCTTGTTGAAAGTAATGGAATCAAAAATTCCCGTTAATGCCGTCAGAACCAAAGTGTTTGTGTCAAAAGAATCAAATAAAGGTTCCTTATCTTCTTGAAGATCTTTGTTGTAAGTCAAGGGCAGTCCTTTCAAAACTGTCAAAAGTCCTGCTAAGTGTCCAACTATTCTTCCTGTTTTGGCTCTTGCTAACTCAGCTATATCTGGATTCTTTTTCTGAGGAAGCATGGAGGAACCCGTAGTGTACGCATCATCTATATCCACAAACCCGAACTCTTCACTCGACCAAAGCACAAGCTCCTCTCCGATTCTGGAAAGATGAACAGCTAACAACGCATTGACGAAAATTGCCTCAGCTACAAAGTCTCTATCAGAAACAGCATCAAGTGAATTTTTGAAAGTTTCTGAGAAACCTAGGGTTTCTGAAGTCATTATGGGATCTATGGGTAAGGAAGAACCAGCTAATGCTCCTGCTCCCAAAGGAGAAACGTCTGTTCTGGAACGTGTTTCTATGATTCTGTCAAAATCTCTTGAAAGAGCCCAAGCATGAGCTAACAGATGATGCGATAAAAGCACCGGTTGGGCCTGTTGTAAATGGGTGTATCCCGGCAGTCGTGTCGCTTCTGCTTTTTCAGCTTGTTCAATCAGTGACTTCTGCAAAGAAACAACGAGTGCTGCTAACTCATCTAAGTTCTTTAATGTCCATAGTCTGAGATCCGTTACCACTTGATCATTTCTGCTCCTGCCCGTGTGCATCCGAGCTCCGGCCTCACCGGCAATCTCTGTGACTCTTCTCTCAACAGCTGTGTGTATGTCCTCATCCTCAGGCTGAAAAACAAAAGATCCTGATGTCATCTCTTCTTCAGTCGTCTTAAGGGCATCAAGAATCAACTCTCCATCAGACTCTTCGATCAGACCTACAGAAACGAGCATTTTTACGTGGGCTATTGAACCTGAGATATCTTCCCTATATAACCTTTTGTCTATTTGAAGACTGTCATTTAGGGCTTTTAATGCATCTGTTGTCGCCCCGCTCAGTCTCCCTTCCCACAAAGTTGCCATTATGCTCCTCCTTGTTTTCCACCACGCTTTGAATCTCTTAACGATTCAGTGCGTAGTCTTAGAGCATTCAGCCTTATGAATCCCTCAGCATCTGCTTGATTGTATGCGCCAGAATCATCTTCAAAAGTAGCTATGGCCTCATCAAACAAAGTGTCTTCAGACTCTCTCCCGGTAATTTCTATGTTGCCTTTATAGAGCTTGAGTCTAACTTTTCCATTTACCCATCTTTGTGAGTGGTCTATGGCAGTTTGAAGCATTTCCCTCTCTGGACTGAACCAGTAACCGTTATAAATTAACTCTGCATATTTGGGCATCAACTCATCTTTTAGATGAGCTACGCCTCTGTCTAAAGTTATTGACTCAATAGCTCTGTGTGCTTTGAGCAGGATTGACCCACCAGGAGTTTCATAAGCTCCTCTTGATTTCATACCTACATAACGGTTTTCCACTATGTCAGTTCTTCCCACACCATTTGCTCCACCTAACCTATTTAGTTCATTTAAAAGCTCCGCAGGAGACATTTTCACACCATCGATTGCAACTGGATCTCCATTTTCGAAATCCAAATCCAAATAGGTGGCTTCATTGGGTGCAAGCTCTGGATTCACTGTCCAACGCCACATCTCCGTAGAAGGTTCCTTCCATGGATCTTCTAAAGGACCACCTTCGTAAGAAATGTGGAGAAGATTCGCATCCATTGAGTAGGGCGACTCGTTGCCTCTTTTCATTTCAACTGGTATCCCATGTTTCTCGGCATAATCTAAGAGGCTTTTTCTTGAACCGAGATCCCATTCTCTCCATGGTGCAATTATGTTGATACTCGGATTGAGAGCATAAGCTCCGAGCTCGAAACGAACCTGATCGTTGCCTTTGCCTGTCGCCCCATGACTAATGGCATCTGCCCCTGTCTCTTCTGCTATCTCAACTAATCTTTTTGCTATGAGGGGTCTCGCTATGGAAGTCCCTAGAAGGTACTCTCCTTCATAAATAGCATTCGCTCTGAACATTGGGAACACATACTCAGAAACAAACTCGTCTCTCAAGTCTTCGATATAGATCTCTTTTACATCCATACTTTGAGCTTTACTCCGCGCTGGTTCAAGCTCCTCTCCCTGACCGAGATCTGCAGTGAATGTCACAACTTCACAGTCATAAGTTTCCTGGAGCCATTTTAAGATTATGGAAGTGTCGAGACCTCCTGAATAAGCAAGTACAACCTTTTTAATATCTTTCATATTTCTCTCATTCACTAATAGCAGTTCTAATACCTGCTAAATCCTTTAATTTTTCAGATACTTTCTCACCAGTCGTATCTGAAGCAGCTACTAATATGACAGTGTCGTCTCCTGCAACCGTCCCTATGATTTCTGGAAGACTCGCCCTGTCAACTGCCGACGCTACAACGTGTGCAGAACCGGGTGGTGTCCGTAAAACAACGATGTTGTTTGAAACTGATACTTCTACTAGCCATTCTCCTAATACACGCCTGAGATAATCAACTGGTAAGACCCTTTCTGTCGGATTATCTGGTACTGCATAAATACTGTCGCCTACAGGAACTCTTACCTTGACAGCTCCGAGTTCTTCGAGGTCACGTGAGAGTGTGGCTTGAGTAACGTCTATACCTTCAGCCTTAAGCAGTTCAACGAGTTTTGCTTGACTTGAAACAGCCTGTTCTTCAAGTATCTTTGCAAGTAGATGTTGTCTTTGTGATTTACTCATTTTCTTGACCTTCAGCTAGAAGCCATGCAAGCAGTCCTCGGGCTGCATGCATTCTGTTTTCCGATTGACTCCATACACGACTCTTTGGTCCATCTATCACTTCCGCTGTTACTTCTTCACCTCTGTGAGCAGGAAGACAGTGTAGGAAAACAGCATCTGATGATGTAACTCCCATTAAATTGCTATCCACCGTAAATGCTTCGAAAGCTTTTTTTCTTTCTTCCATCTCGGATTCTTGACCCATTGAGGTCCATACATCTGTATAAACAATATTTGCACCGTCAGCCGCATCTTGTGCGAAATCAAATTCATTAACTATTACATCAACTGCAGCCAGCCTGTCCTTATCTATTTCACTCAAGCAATAATCACTTGGTCCAGCGAAACGAATTTCGGCGCCTAACATGCCAGCTGCCATTGCTAAAGAACGAAACACATTATTGCCATCACCTATAAAAGCTAAACTCTTACCATTAATGTCCCCGTACTCTTTAACTAGTGTTATGACGTCGGCTAGTGCTTGCATGGGATGACCTGTGTCAGAGAGAAGATTTACAATTGGGCAAAGTTCCACTTTGGCCATTCTCTCGAGTGTCTTGTGATCAAAAACTCTCGCTGCAATGCATTTGTAGTAACCAGAAAGAGTTGAAACTGCATCTTCTACGGATTCTCTTTTGTCAAAACCTAGTTCTTCGCCGCGGATGTAGACCGGGTGTCCTCCTAGTTGGAAAACGGCCATTTCCATCGAATTACGTGTGCGGTTCGAAGGTTTTTCAAATACCAAAGCGACACCTTCACCTTCTAAAACCTGAGGAGGATTAGAATCAAGGCAAAGATCAAGAACTCTGTGAAGTTCTTCTACGGTAAGGTCGTCAACTTCTAAAAAACTTCTCATGATGCTTTTCCCTTCCGTGTTTTTAGAACCTTTTCAAGAATCTCTGCCCCTTCAATTATTTCTTCTGAAGAAATTGTCAAAGGTGGCGCCAATCGAAGAGCAGTAGGTGTGACTCCATTTACGACTAGTCCCTCTTTTAAACAAGCCTGCGTCAAGTCTCGTGCATCGCCCTGCACCAGTCTTTCTTTTTCGATTTCCACTCCTAACAGAAGCCCTAAACCTCTAACCGAGTCAACTCCATCGATATCGGAAATTGCTGCAACCATCTCTTCGCCTTTTTCTTTAGCTAATTTAGGTGCTTGAATTTCCTCGAGAACCCTGAGAGTTTCTCTTGCAGCAGAGGTTGCTAGCGGTTGTCCAGCGAAAGTGGAACCATGATCGCCGGGTTGAAAAGCGTCTGCTATTTCTGATTTTGCCCAAACGGCTCCGATAGGAACACCATTAGCCATTCCTTTAGCCATTGTTACAATGTCAGGTTTGATATCTGCATGGTGAAAACCGAACCACTCTCCCGTCCTTCCAAGACCGGTTTGAATCTCATCCATTATCAGTAGTAACCCCTTCTCATCACAAAGCTTTCGAAGTCCTTGCAAGAAGTCTTTTCCTGCATTGTTAACTCCACCTTCACCTTGAATTGGTTCAACTAATATTGCGCCAGTTGTTTGGTCGATAGCCTCTTCAAAAGAACCTAAATCGTTCCATTCGGCGTATCGGAATCCCTCGGGCAAAGGCATAAATGGTTCATGTTTCTCAGGTTGACCAGTCGCAGCCAAAGTTGCCATAGTTCTGCCGTGAAAAGACTTATAAGCAGAAACCACTCCATGTTTTCCTATGCCTTGATATTTTCGAGCTAGTTTCATGGCAGCTTCATTAGCTTCAGCTCCAGAATTTTGAAATAGAATTTTTCCTGGTTGGTCTTTCCCTGTATTTATAAGTCTGTCTAAAGTTGCCGCAACTTCAAGTTGTGGTTCTGTAATAAAAAGGTTTGAAACATGTAAGAGTGTGTTTGCTTGTTCTGATATGGCGTCAGCTATTCTTGGGTGGCTGTGCCCTAAGCCAGTTACCGCTATTCCACATAAGAAATCTAAATACCTTTTCCCATCTTTATCGAAGAGTTCCGTACCTGAACCTTTAACAAATGTCACCGACGGTGTGCCATAATTTGGCATTAACAATTCAGACCAGTTCATAATTGATCCTGCTCGTGAGTTTCAGACTTGAATGAATCCACCATGTCTTCTGGTAGAACCATTGTTCCTATTCCAGCATCTGTAAACAATTCGAGAAGTAAAACGTGAGGTATCCGACCATCAACCATATGAGCTGAGGCCACACCTTCTTTTATTGCATCAATGCATGCTTGTGCTTTAGGGATCATCCCAGACTTGACAATTCCTTTGTCGATCAAGTCATTCAAACTTGAAATACCGATCTTTGAGATCTTGCTTTCTGGGTCTGAAACATCCTCTAATAGTCCCTCTACATCAGTCAGGTAGAGCAACCTTTCAGCTTTCAGAGAACCAGCTAAAGCAGCTGCCACAGTGTCTGAATTTATGTTGTAAGCCTGTCCGTTTGAATCTGTTCCAATGGTTGATATTACGGGAATGAGATTTTCTTCCATAAGGCAATCCACAATGGAAGGATTTATTTTTACTACATCACCAACGTAACCAAGCGATGAATCTCTTTGAGTTGCTTCGATTAATTTTGAATCGCCTCCTGAGAGACCTACAGCTATTGGAGAATGAACGTTGATGCTCGAGACAATGTCTGTATTGACTTTTCCAACGAGGACCATCTGAGCAATTTCTAGAGTCTCCTTATCAGTTACTCGCTGCCCATCTTTGAATTCTGTGCTTAAACCTAACCTCTCTACTAAGTCGCCAATTTGAGGTCCACCCCCGTGAACAACTACAGGTTTAATGCCTACTGAATGCATCAAAACAATATCCTGGGCGAATTGGTCAGCTAACTCGTCGCTTTCCATTGCATTGCCACCAAATTTTACAACTACAACCCTCCCAGCAAATCTTGTTATATAGGGAAGAGTTTCCACCAAAACTCCTGCTCTTCTTTCAGGTGAAAAAACCAGTTCTTCTTTGGCATTAATATTCTTGTTATTCATCACGAGGTCCTCATATTTTCATCAATGTAAGCATGCGTTAGATCTGTTGTAACCACATCAGATTCGCCTCTACCCTGTCCCAGATCGACATGTAGCTCTAAACGTCTCTGAGACATGTGTTTTCCCAAGGCTTCAGAGTCGACTTCTTGGGCTTTTCCTTGCGTATAAACGATTTGACCTCCATAAGAAACTGAGATTGTCTCAGGATCGAATTGGATTCCAGATGCACCTATCTGTGCCGCTATTCGACCCCAGTAAGGGTCTTCCCCGTACCAAGAACATTTGATCAACTGGCTATTAGCTGTACTTCTAGCTGCCAATTCAGCCTCGGTGTCGTCTTTCGCTCCAGTCACATGAAGGAAAACCGTTTTAGTTGAGCCTTCAGCATCATCAGCCATTTGTACAGCTAAGTCTTTACATGCTTCAATCAGAGCCTCTCCAAGGAGGGTAGGATCTTCTACTCCTGACTTACCATTTGCTAAGAGAATAACCGTGTCATTAGTAGATTCTGCTCCATCTACTGTTAGGCAATTAAAGGAAACTGAAACTGCTTTTTGCAACAGTCTTGTAGCCTCCTGCGGGTTGATTACAGCATCAGTTGTCAGTACTGAAAGCATTGTTGCCATATTCGGTTGAAGCATTGCCGCTCCTTTAGATATACCCCCAACCGAAAAACCTTTCGCCTTAACAAGAGTATTTTTAGGAACCGTGTCTGTGGTCATAATTGCTTTTGCTGCTGTTGTCCCTTGATCATCCTTAAGAGAATCAATTGCACTTTTTATTCCATAGGTAACCTCTTCCATCGGAAGTGGATATCCAATCCATCCTGTTGAACAAACTAGGACTTCACTCGATTCACATCCAAGACCTTGTGCTGTTAACTGGCACATCCTTTCAGCATCCAGTAAACCTTGCTCCCCTGTGGCTGCATTTGCATTTCCACTGTTAAGAACAACAGTAGAAGCAGTCCCTCCGGTTACTTCCAGATGTTTACGAGATACTAAGACCGGTGCTGCTGTCATTTTATTTGAAGTAAAAACAGCCGCAGCCGGCACCGGTTGTTGATCTTCGGTCGTAACTAACGCTAGATCAAGTTCTTTATTATTTTTAATTCCGCTGGCTACGCCACTAGCTAGAAAACCTTCAACATCTGTGATTGTCATGGGCTTATTCCAATTGCACTTAGACCATCAGACTCATCAAGCCCTAAAACTATATTTGCGCATTGAACCGCCTGACCAGAAGCACCCTTACCCAGATTGTCTATTGCACAAAATGAAACTAACAGTCCTGTTCTTGGATCTACTCTTACTGTGAGATGAGCGGCATTTGATCCAAAAGTTGATTTTGTTGTTGGCGATTTTTCGCTAACCACAATAAAAGGCATACCAGAGTAGGCTTCGTTCAAAATTTGGAGAGCGGCATCCGTGTCAAGTTCACCCTTGACTCTGCCATAGCAAGTGGCAAGAATTCCGCGATTCATTGGGGCTAAATGTGGTGTAAACAAAACTGATGCATTAGCTATCGAACTCCCGTTTGAACCAGTGCTAAGTGTCTGTTCAATTTCGGGAGTATGACGGTGTGAAAGCAAACCATAAGCTGCGAAATTCTCATCAATAGTACAAAATAAACTATTTGGTTGAGGATTTTTACCTGCACCCGAAGCGCCGCTTGCTGCGTCAACAATAATTTCATCAGATTCAATTACTCCTGCCCTTATAAAGGGAGCCAAAGCTAGAGATGCAGCTGTGGGGTAACAACCAGGCGCAGCTACTAAAGAACTATTTTCTAGCCCATCTCTAAAAAGTTCTGGTAGCCCATAGGACGCGGAATCAAGAAGTTCAGGAGCGATGTGATCTTCTTCATACCATTGCTTATACGTTTCGGCGTTTTTGAGTCTAAAATCAGCTCCCAAATCGACAATCAGTTTTGCTGTCTCAAGAAATTCTGGAATTACTTTTTGTGAGGCTCCATGAGGTAACCCAGTAAAAATAATTTCACATTCACTTAATGGTGCTGAGTCTTTATCCTCAAACAGCATTTCTGGAAATTCAGGTGAAAGATGTGCATGAACATCAGATATAGCTGTTCCTGCATAAGTCGATGCGACAGCGGTTTTAACTTCAAAGCTAGGGTGCCTTGAACAAATTCTTAATAATTCGGCACCGGTATAACCCGAAGCCCCAATAATACCTACTGAAATCATAGTATCATCATACAGTTTCATGTATAAAAATACAATATTTCTAGGTTTTATTTAGATCTACTACCACTTTCCCTACCACTTTACGATCAGCAATGTCCTGCAGGGCCTGATTTGAAGAGTCAAAAGCATAAGTCGGATGCAACAACGGGTCCACTTTGCCTTCCTCACTCAACTCTACCACTGATGCCATTTGCCGTTTAAAGGAGCTGGGATCTCTTCCTAACGAAGCTCCCCAATGTACTCCCACCACTGAATAATTTTTAAGTAATACATGATTAGTCGCCAACTCTGGTATCCCAGCTACAAAACCAATGACCAATAATCGTCCATCCCATGCCATGCATCTTCTTACTTTTTGGAACATATCTCCGCCGACTGGGTCATACGCTACATCGACACCTTGATTGTTTGTAACTTCCCTTACTTTTTCAACAAGATCTTCTTCTTCTTTGTGGTCGATTACGACATCTGCACCAAGCTCTATGCATGCATTTACTTTCTCCTGGCCACCTGCCACTGCTATGACTCTTGCTCCAGCTGCCAATCCCAACTGTATTGCTGCGGAACCAGTCCCTCCCGAAGCTCCGGTCACTAAGAGTGTTTCTCCACTCTGTATAAGGGCACGGTCATGTAAAGCAAACCAAGTTGTTCCATAATTCATTGGTAAAGCCGCAGCCTTAACTTGATCCACCGAGTCAGGCACGACAAAAGACATGTGTGCATGCACTAAAGCCTGCTCAGACAAACCCCCTCCTAGCGAAATGATCTTCTGACCTACACTGAAACCTTCCACTCCTTCACCTACAGCTATTACTCTGCCTGCTGTTTCACCTCCTGGTGTGAAGGGCAGAGGTGGTTTAACTTGATACTCCCCTCGACATTGGAGCACATCCGGGAAAGCCAGACCCACCGCATCCACTTCTACTAACAATTGACCAGCCATGGGTTCTGGAGTTTCCATCTCTTGGAGTTTCAAAGTTTCCTTTGGTTCTCCCAACTCGTGTATTTGCCATGCTTTCATAATCAGATCCTTTCAAATATTGTTCATTCCTGGAAGCAGTTCAACTCCGAAGTTTTGCAGAAAACTTTTTCTCAACCGACTCGATGCATTCTCCGTGGACTTTCGCTACCTCTGCGTCTGTAAGAGTCCTGTCTTCAGCTTGAAGTCGCAATTTGAACGCGAGACTTCTTCGACCTTCTGAAACAGGTTCACCTCTGAAAATATCAAACAGGTAGATGTCTACAAGTAGCACTCCAGCTTGTTCTTGTAAACATTTTTTTACTTCATTCGACGAGATGCCTTCATCAACTTCAAATGCTAAGTCGATGTCCGATGATGGATAGCGACTAAAAGGCACATATGAGCGGTGTCCGTGAGATATTGACAAAAGGTCATCAATATCAACCTCAAGACATGCAACCCTCTCACTAACCTCGAATAAAGAAAGAACCGATGGATCAATTTCCCCTAAGAAACCAATCGTTCTACCCTGAATTTCAATTCGGGATGTTCTAGTTGCATGAAAGCCAGGTGGCGAGTCACTTATTAGTTCGTACTCATCAAAAGCCAACGCATCAGCCAACGCTGACCAGATCTTAACAATTTCTCCAGCTTCATTTCCAGCAAGAACAGCTACAAGCTGCTCTCTCTCATCTGGTAACGGTTGAGGTTTATCAGGCTGCCTATAGATGTGGCCAAGTTCAAAGAGTCTTAACCCAGTGAGTCTATGCGACTCGTTGTAAGCCAAAGTTTTTAATAGGCCAGGTCGCAGAGAAGAGCGCATTACTGACTCCTCTGCAACTAAAGGATTTGCAACTTTTATTCCATCAGATTCGAGTCCTGCATTTTCCAGTTCACCTGGCGCAAGAAAGGGTACGGGCATTGCTTCATCTAAACCTAAACCCATCATCGTTGTTCTAATTAAACGGCGGTCATTTTGTTTACCTGTGAGCGAACCAAAGGTTTTAGACTTTGGAACTGTCTTTACAATCCTTTCGTAACCATAAATTCTTGCAATCTCTTCAATCACATCTATCTCTAATGAAGTGTCTGGTCGAAAGCTTGGAACCATTACATCAATATCATGATCAACAGATTCAGCTTCAAAACCTATGGGATCAAGTATCTGAAGAATGTCCTTCTGGTTAAGGTCCGTTCCAAGAATGCTATTAACCCTAGAAACACGAACTTTGATTTTCTCCCTTGCGGGCAAATCACCTTTCTCATCAATTATCCCTGGAGACATAAGCGCCTCAGGTCCCAACAATTCGCAAAATCTCAGCATGGCAGTTTCAATTATTTCTGGATCAGTTCCTCTTTCAAAACGCGCTGAAGCTTCGCTCCTCAATCCAAGTCTTCTCGACGTTTTTGCTATTGCTGATGGATTCCACCAGGCCATTTCCAAAGCCACCGTTGAAGTACCTTCACTTATTTCTGTTGAAACACCACCCATTACACCCGCAATCCCAATCGGAGAATTTGAGCCATCAGTCACCACACCGTCCTGTGTCGTCAGATTTCTTACTACTCCATCAAGAGTTACAATTTCCTCCCCATCTGAAGCCCACCTGACTCGAAATTCTGAATTCGCAACAGAAACCAAATCAAAAGTGTGACTTGGTTGACCCAATTCCAACATCACATAGTTAGATACATCCACAACGTTGTTAACTGGCCTCATTCCTAATGCAGTAATTCTATTTTTCAACCACTGAGGAGAATCCTGGATTGAAATTCCGTCAATTACCCTTGCCACAAAGCGGCCGCAAAGATCTGGGGAAACGATCTCAGTTTTCAGAATCTCAGAAATATCTTTCCCTTTTTCAGAAACTTCAGGTACTGGAATACTGAAAGGTATTTTTTGATAAGCAGCTAAATCACGTGCAACACCAGCTACAGACATGGCATCTGGTCGGTTCGGGTTTACTTCAAGGTCATAAAGAACATCAGATTCAATCCCCAATGAATCAGCTAAAGGAGTTCCCTGTTCACTTTCATTCCCTAGGATCAGAATTCCATCATGATCTTCACCTAGATCTATTTCAGCTCCTGAACAAAGCATCCCATTTGACCACTCACCGCGTAATTTCCGACGACTTATTTCCATCCCATTAGGCATTGTTGTTCCTATGGTTGCAAGTGGAACGAAATCACCAGGAGACATATTAAATGCCCCACAGCAAATCTGTAATGGTTGACCGTCACCACTGTCAACTTCGACAATTTGGATACGGTCTGCATCAGGATGAGGTCTCAAGTCCAAAACTTTTGCCACCACGACACCCTCGAGATTTTCCCCTGTTCGAGTTATTTCCTCAACTGCCAAACCTAACTCACTCAACTGTTCACCTATTGCATCTGGCTCTCCCCCAATAGGAGCAAACTCTTTCAGCCAGGAGAGTAAAACTTTCATAATCCCACAACCTTTTCGAGTTCTGAACAAATCTGTAAAATCTGCATCAGAATTGCGCCAAAAATCGGTAGTCGTTACGAAACAACTCACGCAAATCATCAATTTCATGACGCATCAGAGCTAAGCGGTCAAGGCCGAATCCAAATGCGAATCCTTGCCACTCTTCAGGATCTAAGCCTCCAGCTTTTAAAACCTCCGGATGAACCATCCCACAACCGCCCAACTCCAACCATTTGCCACCTGGGTGTCGTATATCAAATTCTGCAGAAGGTTCCGTGAAAGGAAAATAAGATGGTCGAAGTCTCGATTCGAAATCTTTTCCAAAATACGCAGTGGTGAAAGCCTCTATGGTTCCCGCTAAATCGCCGAAGGTAATACCTTTATCCACTACCAATGCTTCGATTTGATGAAAAACAGGCATATGAGTTGAATCTGCTGTATCACTTCTAAAAACTCTTCCTGGCATGATTGAATAAATTGGCGGATCCTCTTCCTCCATTACCCTGATCTGAACTGGCGAGGTATGCGTTCTTAAAAGGGTGCTCATAGGGTCTCCATACTCGACATAAAGAGTGTCGTACATGTCTCGAGCAGGGTGACCAAGAGGGAAATTCAAAGCACCGAAATTATGCCATTCATCTTCTATTTCTGGCCCCTCCGAGACCGTATACCCCATGCCGATAAAAAGATCTTCCAATCTTTCCCATGTTTGAGTAACCACATGTCGATGGCCTAGTCGATGACCTCGATCAAACTCGGTCAGGTCCAATCTCTCATTCTCTAACTGCTCTCCCTTCACTTCCGACTCAAGCTTCCTTCTTCGTGTTGCAAGCATTTCCTCAAGTTTTGAGCGAGTCTCGTTCAGGACAAGTCCCAATTCTCGACGCTCTTCAGGCTCTAATCCACCTAAAGATCCTTTTGCTTGGGCAGTTAATGACTGTTTACCCAGCAGATCTATTTCTAGTTTCTTCAAGGCTTCTAAATCGGAAGACTCTTCAATCTTTCCTTTTGCCTCTTCTAAATGCAGGTCATAGTCTTGATTCATTTCCAAATACCAGTTGTAAGTTTTTCGAATCCGTTTATCGAAGGTTACGCCATATGAATAGGCTTAGAAGGGTTATTTTACTTAAACACTAAATACGCGATCTTTTAATTCCATAGAGAACAACCGCCCCTGCAGTAGCTACATTTAGAGATTCAACAGTATTTTCAATTGGCACAGTCACAATCTCGTCACATAGGACTTCTATTTCCTTTGGTAAACCCCTAGGTTCGTTTCCTAGAATCAACGCTATTTGACTATTATCAGCAACACCTTCTGGGGTTATTCCACCAGAAGGTGAAGTAGCAACAAATCTATATTCCGACTTTTTCAATTCTTCAAATAGTTTTTCAGTAGAAAATTTTTCATCGATCACTGTAAATCTCGTTCTAAAAAATGAACCTGCAGATGATCTAACCACTTTCGGGTTGTAGGGGTCCACGCCTCCATGAAAAAGAACCCCTGAAGCTCCAAATGCTTCTGCTGTTCTGATCAAATTGCCACAATTGCCAGGATCAGAAACGCCGGACAAAATAAGCAGTAAACCTTTTTTTTCAACTAGGTCACTCAACTCGATCCCATGCTGACGAACAGATGCTATAGCGGCTTGGGGATTGCGTAAGGTCGTTAAACCCGAGAAGATCTTTCTATCAACCAAATGAAATTGGATTTTTTCTTCGCTTAGAACCGTAATCAGATCATGATCTAGTTCATCTGCAGGCAAAATAACCTCATCAATTTCGAGGCCTGCGCTTATCGCTTCTTCAACGAGTCTTGGCCCTTCAACCACAAAGAGTTCTTCTGAGTCTCGGACTTCAGCATCTCTCGCTAAACGCCGCATTCTCCGAATACGTTGGCTGTTGAACGACATCTTGTTAACTAATAACTTTTCTCAGATCCTCTTAATCAAAGGAATTCCATAGAGTGTCATTAGTTGCTATTGTTTGGAAATTTCCACTAGTTGTGCAAATGCGTCAGGGTCAGCTACCGCTACATCAGCGAGAACTTTTCTATCAACCTCTATACCGGCATTTTTGAGACCAGCAATAAACACACTGTAGGTCGTACCATGAATTCGGCATGCTGCATTAATACGCTGGATCCAAAGGCGTCTAAATTGACCTTTTCTTGCACGACGGTCCCTGAACGCGTAATTTCCTGAATGCATGACTTGTTCATTCGCAGCTCTGAAAGTACGGCTTTTATTTCCGTAATAGCCTTTAGCCTGTTTTAAAACTGCTTTATGTTTCTTTTTGCTGTGGACAGCTCTTTTGACCCTGGCCATCTTCAACTCCTTTTATCGGAGACCTTCTTTATGAGGACTCTGGTGTTATTAAATACCTAATTGTTTGCGTATTGCTTTACTGTTAGCTCCGTCTACTTCAGTCATTCTTCCTAAGCGGCGCTTACGAGTAGAGGTTTTTTTCTCAAGTATGTGACTTTTGTTTGCCTTACGGCGTCGCAAACGACCACTACCTGTAACTTTTATTCTCTTAGCAGCACCTCTATGGGTTTTCATTTTTGGCATAATTACTCTCGCTTTTTAAGTTCTAATCAGTTTCTAAATCTTGCTCTTCTTCTGCAACTTCTTCTGCAACTTCTTCTGCAACTTCTTCTGCAACTTCTTCTGCAACTTCATCACTTGCCTGCTCTTCGTCAACTTCTGATGAAGATTCGGCATCTTCTAAAGCTTCCTCCATTTCAAGTGCTTCCGCTTGCAAGGCTTCAATTGCTTCACGTTGCCTACGAGTTGCCTTTCCTGGAGTTAGCAACATGGTCATATTCCGACCTTCTTGTTCAGGGTAAACCTCAACCCTTCCAACGTGTGAAATGGATTCAGCAATTTCGTCTAAGATCTTCCGTCCGAGTTGTGGGTATTGAATTTCCCGACCTCTGAACATGATGGTCACTTTGACTTTACTTCCTTCTGCTAAAAACTTTTCTACCCGTCGAGTTTTCGTTTCGAAATCACCTGATCCTATTTTCGGACGGTATTTCATTTCCTTTACTAGGATATGGGTTGCTTTTTTTCGCGATTCCTTAGCCTTCTGAGATTGTTCGTATTTGAACTTTCCGTAGTCCATAACACGACAAACTGGAGGGTCTGCCTGGTTGGCAACTTCCACCAAATCTAATCCTGCTTCTTGTGCAAAACGAAGCGCCTCTGAAATCGGTTTAATTCCCACCTGTTCTCCTTCAGCGGAAACCAGTCGGACATTTTCTACCCGAATATCCTCATTAACTCTCGGTTCTTCTTCAGTTGGGTTAGCTATTGTTCGTCACTCCTGTGTGGCACGTAGTTTCTCCTCCGTGGTTGATTACATTTCCTTACACGCAAATACCCTTTAGACTTTTATGACCATCTAAAAAATAAAGGCGGGCAATAGAAAAAGGAGCCCGCCGTAAAAACCAAAACTCACTTAGAGTGGTCTGGTGGGGTGGGAACCCGCTTTCTATTTATTTTCGCACTCTAGAGTACCAACATAGAACTGAAGCAGTGCAGAGTTGCATCAGAAAATATTTAATAAATTGGAGGAATAATGAATAGTTTATGGACGCCGGATGGAGAACATAGCGTTGACCCGGAACAAGAAGTGGAGTCTTCAGAGTTTCCTGAACTCTCACAAGATGAGCAGGAACAGGCAGAAGCATTAGCTGCTGAGATGAATGCAGTACGTGAACAACTAGCTGCAGCACCTGCTGAAATCGTTGTGGCTAACCATCTAATGGGTTTATATGAACTCGCAGCAATACATCTTTCCCAACAACCACCAAAAATGGATGAAGCTTCTCTGGCTATCGATGCAATGTCAGCAGTTTTGGATTCTTTAGCTGGAAGACTAGGGGAAGCTGAGGGAACTCTAAAAGACGCCTTGCACCAAATTCGTCTTGCCTTTGTTCAACTTGGCAATCAGGAAGACACCCCTGACGAAGAGTAGGTTATGTAATCGCTTTTAGTGAACAATCTTGGACAAAGGGAGTTCAATAATGTCAGAAGCACCTTTATCTCTAAGTTCAGGAATTAATATGTTTATTTCTGTTTTTGCCACAACCGTTTCAACAGCGTATCCCTCACCCTTAGCAAGCTCATTAACTGTTGGAGCCTTCATAGAAGGTATAACTTCAAGAACACTCTGCAACTGAGTTGCCGCAACATTCATTTTTACAAGAACCTTGCCTCTTGCTTCTAAGGTCCCCTCTAGAAGTGTGTGAATTTGTTCCATAGCATGACGCAGTTCAGGATTTTCTGCAGACTCACGATTCGCTACCAATTCGGTATGGCTTGTAAGTATCGTGTCTATAATTTTCAAACCTGCAGCTTTTAGCGCTCTTCCTGTCTCGGTCAAGTCCACTACAGCATCAACTATGTCAGGAGCCTTGGCTTCGGTAGCTCCATAGCTGAGTTGTATGTCCGCATCAACACCTTGTGCAGCAAAAAAATTTCTAGTCAAATTTGGGTATTCAGTGGAAACTTTTACACCTGAAGGTAAATCTTGTACTTTTTCGAAAGACGAATCCTCGGGGACAGCCACAACGATATTAACCGGCCTTGCCGTGGCTTTGGAGTAATGCAACTTCCCTAATGAAACCACGTCACTTTCGGTTTCTTCGATCCAATCACGTCCTGTTATTCCTATATCAAACAAGCCATCGGCAATGTAAGTAGGAATTTCCTGTGGTCTCAGGATTCTAACTTCATCAATTCGCGGGTCGTCAATATTAGCCTTATAGTCAACTTTTGAAGAACGACTAACTGAGAGATCAGCAGAATCGAACAAGTCCAATGTCGCTTGCTCTAAGGAACCTTTTGGTAAAACAATTTTTAGCACAATACAAACTTAGCCACTGGGTGACGCACAAGTGTGCTGATTTTAAATAACTTTCATGAAAGAACTAAATCCAATCGAACGTCCTCACCCAATTGGGTAACATTGGCAAATTTTCCACGACTAATCGATTCCATAGTCGCGACACCATCACCACTTAACAAAGGTTTACCGTCATCACCTCCCATGATCGAAGGGGAAACATAGATCACATAACGGTCTACCAGCCCTTCCCTGTGCATTTGCCCAGCCAGATGAGCTCCCCCCTCAACAAGTAGTTGCAGCACCCCTTCATTCCCCAATTTTTGAATCAAATCTTCTAAAGACCCTTTCCACGATTCAGCAGGTTCGACTTGAGCACCTTCTGGTATTTCACCGATTACAATTCGACGTGGACTAGGACCATCGACTGATCTGACGGTAAGCCTAGGGTCGTCGCTCCTAACTGTTCCCGCCCCCACACAAATAGCATCACTTTCTGCTCGTAACTTGTGCACGTCGATTCTTGCTTCTTCACCTGTAATCCAATTACTTGACCCATCAGGTGCAGCAATACGACCATCTAATGTTGCCGCTAACTTAAGAAACACATAAGGTCGGCCTGTATGTCTGTGATGAAGGTAAGGGGTTAGTTGTTTCTCAGCACCAGCACTGTTTTGACCTACATCCACTTCAATCCCAGCGGATCTAAGTGACTCCACACCAGACCCTGAAACTCTTTTATCTGGATCGACTAATGCCACAACCACTCTCTTGATCCCCGCTTGAATAATCGCATCGGTGCATGGGCTAGTACGACCATGATGATTACACGGTTCAAGAGTCGTGTATAAAGTTGCTCCGTTTGCAAATTTCCCTGCCTGTGCAAGAGCTGCTATTTCTGCATGGACGCCAACGCTGGACTCAAATCCTTCTTCAGGTTGCGTTGAATTTTCTGCAACATCAGTTGCATTAAATGGTCCCGTAAATCCTTTTCCTACTACCTCTCCTTTTGCGACAACCACTACCCCAACCCAAGGATTAGGTGAGGACCAAAACCTTGCTTTTTCTGCGACCTCAATAGCCTCAGCCATGAACTTGGCGTCTTCTTCTAAGTTCATGATCAGATCGGGTGTGGGTCAGTGTTGTCCGATAGGAGACCAACTGCGTGTGGAATAACATCTATGATCGCTTCTAAACATTCAATGCAGCCTTTTTCAGAACCAGGTGTGTTTACAACAAGTGACGTCCCAATCGTTCCGGCAACGCCTCGTGAAAGTCTTCCCAGCGGATTGACCAATCTCATCGCTTCAGCCAATCCTGGAGCTTCTCTGTCTATTACTTTCAACGTGCCTTCTGGTGTTTGATCACGGGGACCAAAACCTGTACCTCCCGTAGTGACTATCAACCCATGAAATTCATGTGCCAAAGACACCAGAGTTTTAGCCACTTCATCATCACCATCAGGTGAAACCACAGTGTCCTCAACAGTCCACCCTTCATTGGAAACACGTTCAACCAATGCTTCACTTGATTTGTTTTCACGCACTCCGTGCGCCACTCCATCTGAGACTGTCAAAATTTTTACTTTCATTTCTTTTTTCACAGATTGTGCTTTTTCGTTCACATAATAAGCATAACTACCGTCTCCTCTACTCATGACTTCCGATAAAGTCTGAAAATGGAATTAAGCGCTTTAGACGGCTATGAAATAGCTGAATTTGAACATAGTGGTAAAAGCAAAACAGTTCTTCGTATTGGTTCAGGTCCCGCTGTTATCGTCATGTCAGAAATTCCTGGAATCACACCTAAAGTCGCTGAATTTGGTAGAAAGGTTGCTGGAATAGGCTGCACCGCAATTCTCCCCTCTCTTTTTGGAGTTCCTGGGGAAAAACCAACACTCGGTAATTCGATCCGAACGCTGCAAAAAGCCTGCATCTCTCGAGAATTCACCGCTCTCATGACTCGAAAAACATCTCCAGTCACCGACTGGTTACGGGCACTCGCTGCTTTTGAACACGGAAGGTGTGGAGGTCCCGGAGTTGGTGCAATAGGAATGTGTTTCACGGGAGGTTTCGCTTTAGGAATGATGCTGGATGAACGACTTGTAGCACCGGTTCTAAGTCAACCTAGTTTGCCTTTACCGTTTGGGAAAAAACGAAAGAAATCAATTGGCATTTCGAATTCTGATCTTGAAGTAGCTAAAAGTCGTGTCGATAGTGGAGTTTGCATTTTAGGTCTCAGGTTCTCTAATGATTCGATGGTTCCCAGCGAACGTTTTGCGAGACTTCATGAAGAGTTCGGAGACGGATTTGTGTCTGTCGAAATTGATTCGTCACCCGGTAACACTCATAGAATCAGCACACGCGCCCATTCCGTGCTTACCGAAGAGTTTGTCGATGAACCAGGACACCCAACTTTCGAAGCTCTAAAACTCGTTCTTGAGCATTTGAGAGAAAAACTTATTGCTGTTTAAGACATCAAGGTGCCCTGTAACAGAACACAGACATTCCTTCGCTGTCTAGATCTTGAGGAAGGATCATTCCACCTCTTCCATGTTTTCGCCAAGGGTGAGGCAAGTCACCTATTTCTTCGACATTCACGAGGTTTCGAAATTTTTCATCTACTCCAATAGTTTCTAAATTAGTTAGTGTGCAAACGCTGTAAATAAGCAAACCTCCAGATTTAACCATGGTCAAGGCTGAACACAGTAGTTTTAACTGAAGATCCGCTAAAACAGCTAGGTCTGCTTCTTTGATTCTCCATCTAGCGTCAGCTCTTCTTCTTAAAACACCAAGTCCGCTGCAAGGAGCATCAACTATAACTCTTGAAGCTTCACCTTTTCTGAATGGTAGATCTGTTCCGTCAGAGACAACCAATGGAAGTTTTATATTGAGTTCAAGAGAATTTGATCTCGCTAATTTCAGTCTTTTTAAGGATGCATCTGCTGCGATTACAGGAAATCCTGCTGAAACAGCTGCACTAGCTTTACCTCCTGGAGCTGCGCATACATCGATTACCGGACCTTCCCCCCAGTTTCCCTCCTGTGTTAAAAGATCTGACACTAGTTGAGAAGCCGCATCTTGAAAATAGCCGTCTTCACGGGGAGTCGCTGATTTTGAACTATTCATACACTTAAGTGCTGCACTAGCTTCAGGTTCTCCAAGATCAGACTCAAGTCTCTCGACTATCCAATCCGGATAGCTGTATTCGATCGCTTTTGTGGGCCACTCAACCGTCTCTTTGGCAACCTTGCGCAACACGGCATTACATAACCCTGTTGCCCATTTAGGCGCTAAAGAAACTGAACCGTTCACAGCAGCATGGTCGGGTATGTTCATCCAATGAAGCTGGTAGGTACCTAAACGCAAAATTGTACGAACATCTGGATGTAATTTTTTACTGATGAATCGATCAATCAAAAAATCACATGATCTACGCATTCTTGTAACGCCATAAACCAGTTCAGTGACTAATGCCTTATCTCTTTCATCCAGTTCAGAGTTATCCAAAGCAGTTCTTAACACTAAATTCGCGAATGCTGAATCCTTTTCTATCCGACCAAGAACCTTTAAAGCCAGAGCACGTGCCTCGTTATTTTCAGCCATCTCCGAATACGCAATTTTCTTCTAAACGCGCACCTAGTTTCCATGAATCGAATTCTTGTCGGGCTCGATTTTGAGACTGAACCTCAATGAGTCGTAATGCACCTTTACCGCTAGCCACCTGATCTCCAACCAGTTGACCAGGTGAACCCTGAATCTGTTGTGTATTTGCTTCAGCTTTCCAAATTTTGAAACGCTCACCTCTAAACGTTGTCCATGCTCCACCTATTCTGACTAGCCGATCGATTTTTTCAGCCTCGAGTCCCCAATCTATTGCTCTCTCTTGAGGGGTTACTTTTTCAGCCCAAACTATCTCCCCCACTTGAGGTACTGGTGCGCCAAGCCCATCGCCGAGTGTTGATACGAGCAGTTCACATCCCGCTTCAATCAATCGATCTCTAAGAGTTTCTGTAGTATCACGTGGTGAAATTTCTACTTCTTGTCGGGTAAAAACACCTCCAACATCAAACTCTTCTCCTATTTCCATTATGCAGACCCCACTTTTTGCATCACCGGCAAGAATCGCTCTTTCTATAGGAGCAGGCCCTCTCCACCTTGGGAGTAACGAAAAATGAACATTTATCATTTGGACTCTTTCAAGAAGATCAACCGGAATGAAACTTCCGTACGCTACTACCACTGCAAGGTCAATTTCGAAATTTTCTACCTCTTCTATCTCGTGAATCACTGGTAGACCCATTTCAATAGCAGCTCGTTTCACAGGAGAAGGCGAAGGTTCTTCACCTCTGCCCCTTCTACGATCCTCTCCGGTTACCACCACTCCAATGTCATATCCAGATGAACATAAACTCGTCATAAAAGGAACCGATAACTCGGGAGTGCCTACAAAAGCCAACCTCTTGAAATCATTATTCACTTTGTGGAAACCCAAGACTCTCTCCCACTATTGGAAGTGGAGAACCTATTGAATCGCCAATACCCATTAGTGTTTTATTAGCCTCACGTCTTTGATCTTCGTCTAGGTGATCAACGAGTAATACTCCGTCCAAGTGGTCCATTTCATGTTGGAACAATCGAGCTTCCAGTTCGTCAGCCTCGAAAGAAACTTCTTTACCATCTAAATCGATTCCCACTATATGAACCTGTTTGGGCCTCAGTAATTCCCATGAAAGACCCGGAATCGACAGACAACCTTCTTCAAAAGTCCATTCTCCGTCAGCATCTTTTATTTCAGGATTTATCAAAACACCTGGACCTGAACCCCAATCGTAGACAAAAAGTCTTTTTTGGACTCCCACTTGAGGTGCTGCTAAACCTATTCCAGGAGCTGAGTACATAGTTGACAGCATTTCTTGTGTCAAACGGGCGAGATTTTCTGTTATTTCTGTTACTTCTTTTGCCTTGACCCTTAATACAGGATCTCCTATGACTCTTATCGCATTCATAACCATTATGAAAGGTTATCGTCAGAAGGCTTTTGGTTTGACTGTCAAGCTCTTCGCGGATCAATTTCTATCCGAATTTTACCTTTTGGTCGTCCCACACTCGAAATAGCTTGAGATAAAGCGTTATTATCAGTAGCGCGAACGAGCCAACAGTCATCACGTGGACCCATAATTTCGATTCCGGAAATTCCACTTAGAGATTGAACCATTTCAGAAGCTGAAGCTCCTGAAATTTGAGCTAAAGCACTGTATGGCGGTAATTGCAATAAACGTCTTCTCTCAGATTCCGCTTCGATTAGTTTCTCTGGATTTGCATGGAGAACAGCTTGTAGAACTTCGTGCTCTGGTTGCCGGGTTTGGATGATTAATCTTCCTCCTCCGTTCCTGTTACCTATTAGCCGTGCAGATCGAATTAATAGAGAAGCCGCTTGTTCAGCAGCTCTAAACCTTGGTGCTAAAAGTTCCTGATCGAACTCTAAAAAAACTATCTGAGATGCTCGTTCTACTCTGTGGAGAGCTGCTTCAGTTCCAATATAAATATCTGAATCCGGTATTTTTCCTTTTGAATCTGAACTTATTTCTACAACTTTTTTCTTTGATAACGCTTCCAACTCTTCTCTCAGTCTTGCTATTCCTGCACGCAAATTTTTGAATCTTGTTGACCCACAAGAATCACATACCACAGGACGATCATTGCAACCAGATGGACATTCAAGTGCATGGTCTTCTTTTTGAGTCAGAGGAATCAAATGCTTTTCACATCTTGCAAGAGAACCGCACCGGTCACATGCTAAGAGCCGTGAACGACCTTTTCTGTTCAAAATGCAAACAACAGGACCTGTTTCATCTCTTAAAATTGAAGTTAGCTTCTGGCTTAAAAGACCAGATCGTATAGGATCATCAACTCGCCGATCGATTATTTCAACTATTGGCCATCCATCCCGTTCTTCTTCACGTGAAGGTTTAATTTGATGACCCCATGAAATCGCTTCCAGCGTAGGAATCGCGGAAACTAAAACGCATGGCACATTTTTCCTTTTTGCTCGTTCTGCAACTACATCACGCGCATTCCATGTTGGAGCACGTTCCTCTTGATAGGAAGCGTCATGTTCATCAAAAACAACGACTGCAGAAAGATCGACTATAGGAGCAAATGCCGCCGACCGGCTTCCCACTACAGAACCCCCAACAGCAGCATGTTGCCATTGTTCAGGTACTACTGAAACATGTAAGCCCTTACTCTTTAAACCTGCAGCAAGTTTCTGCGCACCAGAAATTGAAGGGAAAAGGATCAAAGTATTACCCTTGCTCACAAATTCAGATGCTATTGCGACAGCATCCTGTGATGGTGGCAGTCTAAGAACAGTCTCTTTATGTTTCACTGCTTCTTGCCACCAAACCGTATCATTTGCAGTGGTTTTTGTTTCCCCTATCCCATCCTTACGTTGCTCCAGTAAAGGAACATTCTTCGGTGGTGACGCTGTCGTTAAAAACCTATTGAGACGACCTGCCCAACGATGTGCCGCCCAACGAGCCAGATCTATTACTTCCGAAGAAGGTCCAACACCTCTGTATTTGGATAACGAAAGCAGATTAATTCCTTCTTCAGGTTGAATGTCAATCTCTAATACCCAACCATTTACCTGTCGTCCACTGAAAGGCACCCTGACCATAGTTCCAACTTTTATTTGATCAGCTCTCCCATCTTCAATCCATAACTGAGGAATTGAATAATCAAATGGTTTATCGATAGCTGGAACATCAGGAAGCACCCTGACTGCTCTCAAGTTTGATTTATCGTCATTAGAACTAAGAACTTCAGATTCAGCATCCTCAGTTGATTCAAGTGCTGACTCAAAAGTCAACTGGCCATTTTTATTTCGGGCATTCATAGAGGCCCGGGGGATCAGTTTAACCCTAAGTAAGAACGCACATCATCGGCGCGATTAACCTGCTCCCAAGGGAACTCCTCACGACCAAAATGACCATACGCCGCAGTTGACTTATAGATCGGTCTCCTCAAATCAAGATCCCTAATTATTGCCGCTGGTCTTAAATCAAAGATCTCTTGAATAGCACTTTCGATTTTAATGGGATCGACTTTTTCCGTTCCGAAAGTTTCAACAAGGATTGACACTGGTCTTGCCATTCCAATTGCGTAAGCGACTTGAACCTCACATCTTGATGCGGCTCCAGCAGCGACTAAGTTTTTTGCAACCCATCGCGTTGCATACGCTGCCGACCGGTCCACCTTGCTTGGGTCTTTACCTGAAAATGCGCCGCCCCCATGTCTGGCTATCCCTCCGTAAGTGTCGACAATAATCTTTCTTCCAGTCAGCCCTGCATCCCCCACAGGCCCTCCAACAACAAAACGCCCTGTTGGGTTAACCAAAACCGTGTAATCATCTTCACTGAATTCTTCAGGAATTGTGGGCCTTATTACGTGTTCAATCAGATCTGGACGAATAATTGTGTCTCTATCAATTCCGTCATTATGTTGAGTTGACACTAAAACAGTATTTAAACGGACAGGTTTGTTGTCTTCGTAGTCAAATGTGACCTGAGTTTTACCATCTGGTCTCAAATACGGAATATTGCCCGCCTTTCTTATTTCCGCATGTCTTTCTGCCATACGATTAGCTACTTGAATCGGTAAAGGCATTAAAGCTTCCGTTTCGTCACAAGCGTAACCAAACATCATTCCTTGATCTCCAGCACCTTGTCGGTCTAATTCATCCTCATCATCTGATGCCCCAGAACGAGTCTCTTCAGAACTATTAATACCTCGACTTATGTCATCAGACTGAGAGTCGAGAGTTACCATCACTCCGCAGGTGCTCCCATCAAATCCGTAGTCTTCTCTGTCATATCCAATTTCTCGAATAGTTTGGCGAACTATCCCTGGTATGTCCACATAACCCGAAGTTGTTATCTCTCCCGATACGACACAAATACCAGTGGTCACCATTGTTTCACAAGCGACTCTGGAATAAGGATCCTCTTCTAAAAGTGCATCTAGTATCGCATCAGAAATCTGGTCCGCCATTTTGTCTGGGTGACCTTCTGTCACTGACTCTGATGTGAAACTCCACTTTCGCGACACTATTATCTCTTTCCTTTTATTGAATCTTAGGATCAGTTCCCTGCATAGACCACGATTCAGAAACTATATCTATTACGTTTCTTGCTATTTCTCTTTTGTCACATAATGAAATTTCGGTTGAAACTCCATTTCGATCGATTACAGAAACCGAATTTGTGTCGTGTCCAAATCCGACTCCAGGAGCAGAAACATCATTCGCAACAATAAGATCAAGGTTTTTGCTTTCTAGTTTCCTCGAAGCATTCTCAAGTAAATTCTTTGTTTCAGCTGCAAAACCGATAATAAGTTGATTACCTTTTCTTGTTTTATCTAAAGCTTTCAGAATGTCCACTGTTGGCTCAAGTGGTATTTCAGGAACACCTTCTTCTTTTTTTATTTTATGGCTAGCGACTTTTCGAGGCTTAAAATCTGCTACTGCAGCAGCCATAAATATCCAGTCTGCTCTTGAAGAATTTTCCATTACCGAGTCATGCATTTCTTGAGCTGTTTCGATTCCTATTACTTCAATTCCTAATTCATCTGGTGCTGTTTCAGCTTCTGTCGTTACACAAACCACCTTCGCTCCTCTTAATGCTGCTTCACTCGCCAACGCATGACCTTGTTTACCTGATGATCGATTTCCGATATAACGAACCGGCCCTATAGGTTCTCGCGTGCCACCTGCCGTAACTAAAACTGTTAGCCCTGCAAGATCCCCAGGCTGGTGTTTACCGTCTTTACCTAAAAGTTTGAAAACTGATTCCACTACATCTTCTGGTTCCGCTAACCGTCCGAAACCACTATCCCCTCCAGCTAGTCTCCCTTCAACAGGTCCCACTATTTGAACGCCGCGCTCTCGTAGTACAGCAATATTTTCAATTACCGAAGCTTGTTCCCACATCTCTGTATGCATTGCTGGGCAGATCATCACATCTGCACGTGTCGCTAAAAGAGTGGCTGTTAACAAATCCCCTGATCTACCGTTTCGATAATCGGATATGAGTCGGGCTGTAGCGGGACATACAACAATCAAATCAGCCCCTTGACCCAGTCTTGTATGTGGAATCGCATGTTCTTCATCCCACAAGGAAATCTGTGTTTTTTCAGAACCTAAAGCATCAAAGGTCGACTTTCCGACAAAACGAAGTGCACCTTTTGTCATTACTGGTGAGACATGAGCCCCAGCGTCTGTAAGTCGCCTGCATACCTCTATAGCCTTATAAGCGGCTACTCCACCGGTAATTCCTAGAACGATCCTACGACCGTCGAGCTGACCCATTTGGGATATAAACGAGGCTAAGCGCTCTCGTCGTCTTCAGATGAGGTTTCACCTGATTCTTCGCCCATCAAAACTTCTGCTTCTGCTCCTGCTCCTGCTTCAGCAACTTCTTCAATCTCAGGTTCATCAGGAAGCTCTATAGGGACGATTTTCTCAACTGATACCTCTTCAAAAGCTATTGATAAAGGTTTTCTTGAAGTTGAAGTTATCTGAGGTGGAACTGAAGCTCCCAAACCTTCACCTAACTGACCAAAATATGAAGTTATTTGTCGAGCCCTTCTGGCGCCGAGAACAACAAGACCAAATTTTGATTCAGTCGTGTCTAAAAGACCTTCAATCTCTGGGTTCATCAATGTGTCATAACGTCGCATAGCGACTCCTCTTGAAGAAATGCCACTCTTGCAGGTGGTTCCTGCGGCATCTCCAAGGTATCAGAACGAGAGTAACTTCCCTACGGTTCTCTTAAAGTCGAGCTTTGCAAATAATTTCACTTATTGCTTTTGTGGCTTTTGCGAGATCATTATTCAAAATGATCTGATAATTAAGCTCTTTTGCTTCTTTTCTCTCTCTTTCTGCTTCCAGCAAACGCTTGTCTATTTCACTCGACTTATCACCTCTTGCAGATAACCGTCTTCGCAATTCTGGGTCTTCAACATCGATGAAAATTAAAATTGCTTCTGGAAGTTTCTCATTTATTTGACGCCCTCCTGAAACATCTATTTCCAAGATCAGATCTCTTCCATCATTAGATTCAGGCATAGGGGTTCCATACATCGAGCCTAAAAAATCATTCCATTCGATAAAGCCTCCGTTGTCCTTGTGCCTGTTGAATTCAGCGTCATCGACAAAAAAATATGAATCGTCCTTATCATCTACTCGAGGTTCTCTTGTGGTCCACGACCTACTTACAGTAACTTTGGGATCCTGTTCGCATAGTTCACGTACGATCGTTCCTTTACCTGCGCCACCGGGACCTGATATAACAATGATCAAAGGTGCCTTCGTTCCTTCAGATGTCACGATTGATCAGGGAAACGTGATACAAGCGAAGCTCGTTGTTGAGGACCTAAACCACGCAATCGACGACTTTCACTTATACCTATTTCTTCCATGGTCCTGCGCGCTTTTACTTTGCCGAGTCGTGGCAAGGACTCCAAAACCGCAAGGACCTTCATTCGACCGAGACTTTCATCAGTGTCCGAACGTTCTAACAGATCTTCTAAAGACAGAGATCCCATTTTTAAAAGTTCTTTAATTTCAGCACGTAGCCTTCTAGCTTCTGCTGCCTTTACTAGGGCTTGACGCCTCTGTTCATCTGTGAGTGGCGGAGGTCGGTTCATGCGAAAACCATAGTAGGCAATCATTATAAAATTTGCATTCTGCAGAAGCAAAAATTTTTTATCCTAAAAGCTCACTTACTAATTCTTCAGAAGCATCTATAGGATTTTCAGCTTCCGTTACCATTCTCCCTATCACCAACATGTCAGCTCCACCACTAATTGCTTCCATAGGTGTTGCTACTCTCGCTTGGTCATGGCTGTCACCACCAGGCAACCTTAAACCCGGAACAACTCTTATCAGCTTGTCAGAAAAACTTGAAGTGGCTTCAAGATCAGGTGCTGCACAAATGATCCCTTCACAACCTGCTTTTAACGCAGTTTCACAGCGTGAAACAATTGTCTCTTCATTTTTTACTGTGTCGCTCGTTAGCACTGTCACTCCTAAAACACCTGGAGTTGGCAAACCTACACTCTCTGCCCCTTCTCTTAAGCCATCTACAGCAGCTTTGAGCATTTCCTCTCCCCCTGCGGCATGCGCCGTAACCCATCTTGCGCCTACCGATCCGACTACACGAGCAGCCTTATGAACTGTTGTTGGAATGTCATGTAGTTTCAAATCACAGAAAACATTAAAACCTGCCTCAGTGAAAACTCCTACCGAATCAGGTCCTGCTGCCGTATAAAGTTCCAGTCCGACCTTTACCGTGCCAAAGAAATCAAATAGAGAACCGGCAAGACGGCGAGCATCAATCAAATCATCGACGTCTAAAGCCAAGGCAAGACGGCTTTTAATCTCTAACGGGACGTTGTCTTCTGACTCTTCACTAATTTCGAATTCTTCGTCTTCGAACAACTCATCTAATGACTCATATTTCTCAACCATGCGCGCCTCCAATCAGATCGCTGATTCTTTTAACTTCATGACTTTCACACCATCTCGAAAGCCCTGCTATAACTTTTTTACATATTCTTGGATCTTTAAAAGTTGCTGTGCCTATCTGTAATCCCGTTGCTCCTGCGAGAATAAACTCCAACGCGTCTTCAGCACTGTTAATACCACCAACACCTATAATTGGCAATTCTGGATGAGCTTCGTGAGTATCAAAAACTGCTCGGACAGCAATTGGTCTTATTGCTGGTCCAGACAGACCACCACGCTTTGCTCCTAAAATTGGTTTTCTTGATTCGACATCAATTGCCATTCCTAGAACAGTATTTGCTATTACAACAGCCTCAGCTCCTGCCTTATGGGCTGCTTCTGCGATATCTGGCAGTTCGGGTGTATTCGGACTGAGTTTCGCCCAAAGTGGTTTATTGACAACATTTGCTGCTTCTACTACTTCCGTAATGGCTTGGATTGAATGTGAAAACAGTTTTCTTCGATCTTCCAAGTTTGGACACGAAGCATTAATTTCTATTGCTACCACTTCAGGAGGTGAATCGCGTAAAAGAAAAGCAGCTTCAGCAAACTCTTCAACTGTTGAACCCCAAATACTCGCGACTATACGGGCATTAGAATTCCTTAATGAAGGCAACTTTTCATCTATCCAAGCCTTTACACCAGGCCCTTGAAGTCCAACACTATTCAACATCCCTGATGGGGTTGGATGGAGCCTCGGCGGCAAATTACCCTCCCACTTATCCGCATGAAGTGATTTGACTACTATTGCACCTATTTCTTGCAAGTCCATATATTCAGATAACTCACTGCCATAACCTGCTGTACCTGAAGCTGTCATAACAGGATTTGGAAGAGTAACAGATCCTAAAGTCGTTGTCAGATCGACATTTGCTTTAGCCGTTCTCATGAGTCAGCCATTTTCCGATACTTCTGATTTAAAAACTCCAAGATGATACTCCTGAAGAGTTCGGACAGAAAGAGGATATTTGTTCCAATCCGTTAAACCTTTCACAGCAGCAAGCGCAGCAGCAGCAGTCGTCAGTAGTGGTATACCTTCTGCGGCAGCCGCCCCTCTTATATGGTCACCATCTGCTCTCGGGCCTCGTCCGCGCGGGCTATTGACTACAAGTTGAATTTTTCCTGACCTAATGAGACGGACAGCATCGGTTCCTTCTTCCCCGATCTTTGCTACCCGATCAGCAACATTTACTCCATTTTCTTCTAGATAGTCTGCTGTTCCACCAGTTGCAACTATTTCCAAACCAAGTCTCAAAAAGCCTTTTGCTGCCTCTAAGCCTGAACTTTTATCACGATCGGCAAGAGACATGAAAACTGTTCCTTCAGTTGGAAGTGCGCCTCCCGCTGCTATCTGCGACTTTGCGAACGCTAATCCCGGAGTGAGGTCAATTCCCATCACTTCACCCGTCGAACGCATCTCAGGCCCTAAGACCGGATCTGCTTCAGGAAAACGATTAAACGGCAGTACGGCTTCTTTGACCGAAATGTGATCCCCCTTGACTGCTTCTTGAAGAAGTCCTTCTTCACGTAATTCTTTAAGTGTGGCTCGCATCATCACTCGACTTGCGATTTTCGCAAGAGGAATCCCTGTGGCTTTAGCGACAAAAGGAACTGTCCTTGAAGCTCTTGGATTTGCTTCGATCACGTAAACTTCATCATCCTTTACCGCATACTGAACGTTTATTAAGCCTTTCACGTCAAGAGCTTCTGCAATTCTTCTAGTGTGGCTTTCTATGAGTTTCACCACTTCTTCTTTGAGATTCGGAGGCGGTATGACACAGGCACTATCACCACTATGGATGCCAGCTTCTTCAACATGTTCCATCACAGCACCAATAAGAACATCTCCTTCATGATCTCGAACAGCGTCAACATCGACCTCAGTTGCATCTTCAAGAAATCGATCGATAAGAACTGGTCTTTCAGCTGAAAGACCTCCTTCTATTCCCAAACTTCCAAACCGCGTCATTTCTTCCATAGTTTTTTCGAGCTGGTTATCGTCATATACGATTTCCATCGCTCTGCCTCCTAAGACATAAGAGGGCCTAACTAAAACTGGATAGTCAACTTTTTTGGCTACTTGAAGAGCTTCTTGAAGGTTTTTTGCTGTTCCCCCTGGTGGTTGAAGAATTTTCAAATCCACACATAGCTGGTTCCAGTTTTCTCGGTCCTCCGCTCGGTCAATTGATTCAGGGCTTGTACCTGCAACCAGTTCTGGCGGGAGAACTCCTGCTAATTTGAGTGGCGTCTGACCACCTAATGAAACGATTATTGCTTCAGGCTCTTCCACATTGACTATGTTGCTCACATCTTCAAAAGTTAACGGTTCAAAATAAAGTCGATCACTGGTGTCATAATCTGTCGAAACTGTCTCCGGATTGCAATTCACCATAACTGTCTCATAACCAGCCTCGCTTAAAGCAAAACTCGCGTGGACACAACAGTAATCGAATTCAATTCCTTGACCTATCCGATTTGGGCCAGCTCCCAGAATGATAACTTTAGGTCTTTCTGAGGGTAGAACTTCATTTTCATCTTCCCATGTCGAGTAGTGATACGGAGTCTCAGATGAGAATTCTGCTGCACATGTGTCCACTGTTTTGTATGTTGGCCACACATCAGACTTCTCTCGTAACTCCCTGACTTTCTCTGATGTGCATTCCCAGATGTAAGACAGTTGTGCGTCTGAAAAACCTAGCTGTTTCGCTCTTTTCCATTCATTTGGTACTAGTTCCTCTGGTGACAGTTTTTCAAGAGCCATTCTTTCTTCTGTAATTATTGAGATCTGATCTATGAACCATGGATCTATCGACGTTTCTTCAAAAAGTCTTTCAATCGAATAACCTCTTCGAAGTAGCGTTTCAAGTTGGAAGAGACGTTCAGGTGTCGGAATGCCAACTTTGCTGATCAGAACTTCATCTTCCATTTCTGAAAATTTATGTTCACCTGGATCAGCATTAAGTCCTTGTCTCCCATTCTCGAGTGACCTCATGCCTTTTTGTAGAGATTCTGGAAAAGTTCTGCCTATGGACATTACTTCCCCCACAGATTGCATTGACGTTCCCAGAACTCCGGATGAGCCAGGAAATTTCTCAAAAGTCCATCTCGGAATCTTCGTAACTACATAGTCGATACTCGGTTCGAATGATGCGGGAGTTTCCTTAGTTATGTCGTTAGTTATTTCATCTAACGTGTAACCAATAGCTAGTTGAGTAGCGATTTTTGCAATTGGAAATCCTGTTGCCTTTGAAGCTAGCGCTGAAGATCTACTTACCCTTGGATTCATTTCTATAACTACTTGTTCTCCTGTGTTTGGATCTACTGCAAACTGAACATTCGAACCGCCCGTTTCAACTCCAACACGACGTAAACATGCGAACGCTGCATCTCTCATTATTTGATATTCAACGTCAGTAAGTGTTTGTGCCGGAGCGACTGTTATTGAATCACCGGTGTGAACACCCATCGGATCCAGATTCTCAATCGAGCATATGACAACACAATTATCTGCCTTATCGCGCATTACTTCGAGTTCGAATTCCTTCCAGCCTGCTATTGACTTCTCGATCAAGATTTCATTTATAGGACTAGCTTCAATGCCTCGCTCTGCTATTTGTTCAAACTCTTCGTTTGTTGAAGCTATACCTGTGCCCTTGCCACCCAGAATGTAAGCAGGTCTAACTATCAAAGGCAGCCCAAGATCATTAGCAATTTCACTTGCTTCTTTCAAATTGCGAGCAACTCCTGATGCCGGCACCCCAAGTCCGATTTCTGTCATTGCTACTTTAAATTTTTCTCTATCTTCCGCTGTTGCAATTGCATCAGCATCTGCACCAATGAGTTCAACGTTATTTTCTTCTAAGATTCCTTCTTCTGCTAGTTCACGAGCAAGGTTTAAAGCTGTCTGCCCACCGAGTGTCGGCAATAAAGCGTCAGGTTTTTCCTTCTCAATAATTCTCTTTATTACATCCAGTCTTAAAGGCTCTATGTAAGTGGCATCAGCGAAATCAGGGTCTGTCATAATCGTCGCTGGATTGGAGTTCGCTAGTATTACTCGGTAACCCTCTTCTTTTAATACGCGGCATGCTTGAGTTCCTGAATAATCAAATTCGCATGCCTGACCAATTACTATTGGTCCTGAACCAATTAGAAGAATACTATTTATGTCATCTCTTCTAGGCATCAGATTTATCCTGCTCTGCCCAAAAGGTCTTCGAATTGTTCGAAAAGATAGCTGCTGTCATGAGGTCCGGGGCCAGCTTCAGGATGATATTGCACGCTAAACGCTGGAGCTTTAAGGCAATTAATGCCAGCTATGGTTCCGTCATTTAAATTTATGTGCGTTACTTCTGCATCTTTGATAGAACCTTCCGCGACACAGTAGTTGTGATTCTGGCTAGTAATCTCAACTACGCCTGTTTTTACATTCCTTACGGGATGGTTGCCGCCATGGTGTCCAAATGGGAGTTTGAAAATTTCAGCTCCTAAAGTCTCCGCTAAAAGTTGATGCCCTAAGCAGATCCCGAAGATAGGTACCTTTCCAAGAATATTTTTTATGTTTTCTCGAACATAATCCAAAGGCTCTGGGTCTCCGGGGCCATTTGATAGAAAAACCCCATCAGGTTTCATGTCTAAAACAACCTCGGATGCGGTGTCTGCTGGTACTACTGTTATTTCACCCAGGTTCGATAGATGTCGAAGAATAGTTGATTTTATGCCAAAGTCATAAGCAACAATTTTTCTCTTGCCGCCGGTTGAAGAAACTTTATACATTTCTCTGCAAGTAACTGTTTTTACGAGATCTATGTTGTCAGTTCCTGGTTCTTCGCTCGCTGCGAGTTGCAATTGTTCAATATCTACTGTTCCAAATGCACCTGGCATCGCACCTACGTTTCGTATGTGTCTGGTAAGTCTGCGAGTGTCTACACCAGCTATTCCAGCAATCCCTCTTACATTGAGCATTTCATCAAGACTTTGAGTTGCTCTCCAATTACTGTGTCTTCTACTTAAGTCTCTTACTATCATTCCCCTACAGAAAGGTTGTGAACTTTCATTGTCATCGTCGTTAGTTCCATAATTGCCGATGTGTGGGTAAGTAAAAGTGATTATCTGCCCGGCATATGAAGGGTCTGTTATCACTTCTTGATATCCACTTAGTACCGTGTTAAATACAACCTCTCCTGAAACAAGTCCTCCTTCAGGAACAGCCCCGATCATTTCTCCGGTAAAAATTGTTCCATCTGAAAGAACTAAGTGTGCTTCAACTAATTTTCTTTGATCTTTTTTCACTTGGTAGATTCTCCATCAAAAACAACTAAAAGTCCGTTATTTATGGTGTGTCGTACACGTCCTCTCAGGTTCCACCCTTCATATGGCGTATTTGAGCTCCTGCTTGACATTTCCTTCCCTGAAACTGTCCATGTTTCATCTAGGTCAATTACACACAAATTCGCCGGGTTGTCTTTCTCAACTGTCATTCCATGACGATCATCTACCCCGGCAATTTTCGCTGGCTGCCAAGAGAGCAGTCCTAGTACTCCCGGCAAATCAAGTCCGCTGTGTTCAAGGGAAAGAGATAACGCCGTTTCCAGTCCCAGCATCCCAGGTGGAGCTTGATCAAATGGCATTTCCTTGGAGTGTTGGCTATGCGGCGCATGATCCGTTGCGATTGCATCAATAGTTCCGTCCTCTAGTCCTTCTTTTATCGCTTTTACATCAGATTCTGTTCTCAAAGGTGGGTGAACCTTAAAAACAGGGTCGTAGCAGCTACATGCAGAGTCGGTAAGTGTGAAATGATGTGTGGTGGCTTCAGCGGTAACAGGCAGACCCGCAGCTTTGGCTTCTCTGACCATTTGCACTGAACCCAACGTTGAAAGGTGCTGAAAATGAATTCTTGCTCCTGTCATTTTTGACAATGCTATATCGCGCATGACCATCAATTCTTCAGCCTCTGATGGTTGTCCGGGTATTCCCAATAACGAAGACCATTCCCCCTCGTGCATATAGCCACCCTCAGCTAGTTCATGAACTTCGCAATGCTGAGCTAAGACTACGGGTCTGCCTAATCGAGATTCGAGACCTGTGCTGTACTCCATCAAGCGGCGCATAAGTTGCGGATCTTGAACGCCTGTTCCATCGTCAGTAAATATTCCTATTCCATTATCTACCAGTTCCCCCATCTGAACCATTTCTTTCCCTTCTCGTCCTATTGTCATCGCAGCTGATGGAATGATCTCACAAGACGACTTTTTGCCGAGAGTTTTTATTTGTTCAACTACAGCAAGACAATCAGTCGCTGGTTCAGTGTTTGGCATTGCTACAAGCGCTGTGAAGCCTCCCATTGCTCCCGCACGTGCGCCTGTTTCTATCGTCTCTGCTTCTTCATTTCCTGGTTCGCGAAAATGCACATGAAGGTCAACAAGTCCTGATGTAATCACACAACCTGAACAATCAACTTCTGTATCTCCTTCTAGTTTTTTTCCAGTGTCTAAAATTTTTCCATCTGTACCGATGGATACATCTAAGGATCTTTCACCCTTCTTATCAAGGATCTTGCCTCCTTTTAAAACAATGCTCATTCCTGCACCTCATCCTGTTTAGATGTTTCATGCTGTCCTAGAAGCATGAAAAGAACTGCCATTCTTAAGGAAACTCCATTTGTAACTTGATCAAGAATTATGGATCGTGGGTCCGTTGAAACCTCAGCAGTTATTTCTACTCCTTGATTCGTCGGACCTGGATGAAGTATTAATGCGTCCTTTGAAAGCATCTCGCATCTACGCCCATTTAAACCGAAATCTTTTGCATATTCTCGCAAGGAAGGAATAAGGCCTTTGCTGTGTCTCTCGGCCTGCATTCTTAGCAGGTAGCAGGCATCTAGATCCGAAATGACGTCATCTAAAACATTTGAAACTTCAACTGGCCAGTTATTGAGCGATGGAGGCATGAGTGTCTGTGGAGCTATAAGTGTAACTTTTGCCCCCAAAGAGGAAAAAGCTAAGACGTTTGATCTAGCGACACGGGAATGTCTTATATCCCCTACTATTCCAATCGACATTCCATCCAATGATCCGCGTTGTTGTTTCAACGTGTAACAATCCAGCAACGCTTGTGTCGGATGTTCATGGCACCCATCTCCTGCGTTGATAACCGATGCATTAGTCCACTCTGAAACTCTTTGTGGCGTTCCGGCCATGCTGTGTCTGACAATTAAAACATCCGCTCCATATGAACTGATTACTTCTACTGTGTCCCGAAGACTTTCACCTTTAGAGAGCGACGATGAACCCGCTGAAAATGTCAGCGTGTCTGCTGATAACCGACGTGCTGCAGATTCAAATGAAAGTCTTGTTCTAGTCGAATCTTCAAAAAACACTGAAGCCACTGTTCTTCCTCTTAGTGCCGGAACTTTTGGAATAGGTCTTTTCCCTATTTCAGCGAACCGGTCAGTTAATTCGAGTATCAGTTCCAGTTGTTCTCTAGTTGTGCCTTCTATGCCTAGAAGATGCTTACTTAAATCTGGAGGAGTTTCAAAATCTAAACTCATTTTCGCATCACTCCTAGATCCACTCCTTCTTCGGTCACATCTACTAGTTCGTCAATCCTTGTAGGTAAATTTTTACCTACATAGTCTGGCCGTATAGGCAATTCTCGGTGACCTCTATCCACCATCACTGCAAGTTGAATTGATCTAGGACGACCAAAATGACAGATAGCATCAAGAGCAGCTCGAATCGTTCTTCCTGTGAAAAGAACATCATCTGCGATTACAACTATTTTGCCATCTATGAGATCAGGCAAATTTGTGGCTGCTTCTGGAACAACCGGTCTCAAACCAATGTCGTCCCTATGCAACGCGACATCTAAGCAACCAGATTCTATTTCTCGTCCCTCGATCTCTTCTAATGCTTTTACAAGGTTTTCTGCTACTTTGACTCCACCTGTTTGCAAGCCCACTATAAGAATGTCTTCTGATCCTTGATTTCTTTCAATCACTTCATGAGCCATGCGTCGAATCGCTCTTCTCATGTCGTCTCGTGTCATTACACGAGCGCTTGCAACAAAAACGCCCCCGAAAGGGGGCGTCATACGTCTTTCTCGGTCGGCCATAGGCCATATCTCCTTGATCCGTATGGGCCTCACTAGGACCCGTTTGACGGCCAAGCACTACCATATACGCGTCCGCTAGGTATTTGCGTATTCATGCTTAGAAGAAATTTTTTTTAAGAGTCTCTACTTGTAAACGTTTTAAAGAAAGATTCCTATGATCTGACTTGATCTGCTATTTGAGAAAGTAACCCGTTTACAAAACGCTTGGAATTCTCCGTTGAATATTCACCAACTAGTTCCACCGCTTCATTAATAATTGTGGCTATTGACGTTTCAGGGAAATTGATTAATTCAAGTACCGCTACTCTTAGTACAGCTCGGTCCACAACTGGCATCCGCTCTAAACGCCATTCTTCTGCGTTGCTTTCAATCAGTGAATCAATTTCTTGTCGTTTTGATGCTATTCCTTCGATTAAGTCATAAACGTAACTCTCTGGCCTTACTGGCTGTTCATTCAGAACTTCTAAATTTTCCCTTCCTTGAGTTTCAGCCGCGTAAAGAACTCCTAATGCTGTTTCTCTGTCTTCACGTCTGGATCCAAAACCACTACTGGCACCTGATGGCATTATTCAAACCTCTAACCGACAGTTGTTATTATTAAACACGGCTTAGATATTCGCCGGTTCTAGTATCAATCTTTACTTGTTCATTTGGTTCAACAAAGAGTGGCACCTGAACAACTAGTCCGGTCTCTAGAGTCGCAGGTTTTCTACCTCCAGAAACTCTGTCACCTTGAACTCCAGGTTCAGTTTCAGCGATCTTCAGTTCGACCGCTGCCGGCAATTCAACTCCCACAATTTCGCTTCCAAACATTAACATCTGTGCTTCACTTTGTTCTGCTAGGTAATTGACCGAATCCCCAAGAGTTTCTGGCTCTATCGATATCTGCTCAAAAGATTCAGAATCCATAAACACATAATCATTGCCATCCCTGTACAACAACTGCATGGAACGCTTATCGATAATTGCTCGTTCCACTTTTTCTCCAGCTCTAAAAGTTCTATCGACTACTACACCATTCTGCAGACCTCTTAAAGTGGTTCGCACAAAAGCATGACCTTTCCCTGGTTTGACATGTTGGAACTCAACGACTTGATACAACTCATTGTCCAGTTCAAGCGTCATTCCATTTTTTAAGTCATTCGTTGTTATAACAGGCATTTTTTTTCTCTTATTTATTAAATTATTTTTGGGGAGTGAGTCAAGAACTCACAACCTTGTTCAGTAACAATCACAGTATCTTCCCATCTAACACCACCGACATCAGGCAAATAGACTCCAGGTTCAACTGTCACCACTTGCCCTGCGCGAAGAGTATCAGTAGTAAGTCCAGAAAGCGTGGGAGCTTCATGAATGTCAAGTCCTACTCCGTGACCTGTTCCATGGGTAAAAGCTTCCGCTAAACCAGCTTCCTTTAATACTTCTCTACATGCAGAATCAACATCTGCATTCGGCACGCCTTCTTTTACTTTTTCTAATCCTGCTTTTTGCGCTTCTAAAACCACCTCAAGCATTTCGGCCGGTTGACCCGTTCCGGTGCCGCCAATGCGGGTCGAGCGGGTCATATCTGACCTGTAGTTTTTATAAAGAGCTCCCATATCGCAAACTACGAGATCTCCTTCTGACAGGATTCTGTCACCAGGTCTTGCATGAGGACGCGCGCTATTAGGGCCTGCAGCGATAATTGTTTCAAAAGCAGTTCCTTCAGCTCCTTGTTTTACCATCATTTCGTCTAGAGCGGTAGAAACTTCTTTTTCACTTACTCCGGTTTCTAGCATCGGCCAAATACTAGCGAGTGCTTTGTCAGCTATTTCTGCTGCTGTTTTCATCAGAGCAATTTCACCTTTGTCTTTAATCTGTCTTAGATCTTCTACGAGACCTTCGGTGAATATCAATTCTGAACTTTCAAAAACCTTCTCCAAACTCTTCATCCTCGCCCAAGTAACGGACTGGGCTTCAAGTCCAACGCTTTTAGTCATTCTGGAAATGGTCTTAAGTCTTTCAGACTGCTTCGCACCAACCATTTCAACTTCAATTTGAGCACCTGATTTTTCTACTTCTTCGACTGCCTGATCTCCATAACGTCCATCCACTAAAAGTAAAGCTTTCTCTGAATCAATCCAAAGCAAGCCAGCAGAACCTGTAAATCCTGAAAGGTAGTAGATGTTAGTAAGTGAAGTAACCAATAAAGCTTCGCATCCTGCTGATTCAAATTTCTCAGCAAGTCTCGAAAGTCTGCCTTTCATGTCAAAATCCAAATTGAAATTGTTTGTCATTCTTTAATCATGCCCGCCATGGCATCAATTGCCATTTGATATCCCTTTGCCCCAAACCCAGCGATAGTACCTGAGCTTACTGGTGCCACAACAGAGGTGTGTCGCCATGGCTCTCTTGATGCTGGGTTAGAAATATGTAGCTCGATGATGGGGCCATCAAAACTGGCTAAAGCATCATGTATAGACCATGCATAATGGGTGAAAGCTCCAGGATTTATAATTATTCCTGAACATCTATTTCGGGCAGCGTGGATCGAGTCGACAAGTTCACCTTCATGGTTTGATTGAAAATGTTCGAGCGAAAATCCTATTTCAGCTGCTTTGTTTTTAGCTGCTTCAACATGCTCCTCTAAAGTTTCGCTCCCGTACGTTTCAGGTTCTCTTTCTCCCAGAAGATTTAAATTTGGCCCAGATAGAAGCAATAAAATTGGTTCGCTCATATTTTCCTCCACTCCTTTTTCAAAATCATCGAACTTTATTAAGAGTTTCTTTTATGAGACTCTCTTCTATACCTTTTACTACTTCTAAACCATTTGGACCATCTAGAACGAAGGTAAAGCCGTCCACTGCTTTTTTATCCCGCGTCATTGCAAATAATAAATCCTCACTACCCATTGTTGCAGGTAAAACACTAGGGAGACCATAGCTTTCCACTATGTGACGATGCTCCAAAACTCTTTCATGGTCTATTCGGTCCAGGGTGTGAGCAAGTTCAGCGGCATAAATCAGTCCTATGGCTACTGCTTCTCCGTGTTTAATCTCATAATTGCCAATATTTTCAATGGCGTGACCTAAGGTGTGGCCATAGTTGAGCAAGGCTCTTTTACCTTGCTCTTTTTCATCTTGTACGACGATCTCAGCTTTTATCTCAACTGCCCTTGAAATTCTGTCTTCAAGTTCCATTTGGATAAGCGGATCACCAGTCAGGAAATGGTATTTAGCTAACTCTCCCAGACCTGAACGTAATTCGCGTTCAGGGAGAGTGTCTAAAGTGTCAAGGTCACATATGACTCCTGACGGCTGCCAAAAGGAACCCATTAAATTTTTTCCTTCTGGAAGATTGACTCCTGTTTTACCACCTACGGCGGCATCGATCTGAGCTAAAAGAGTTGTAGCTACGTGAATAACAGCGACCCCTCTGTGATATGTGGCAGCTGCAAATCCTGCCACATCGGTAACCACACCTCCTCCTACTCCTATGATTACATCAGCTCTTGTTAAACCCCAAGAAGCAAAAGCGCTACAAAGTTCTCCAACTGTTGTTAAAGATTTGGCTTCTTCTCCGTCACCAATTTCAAAGACTTTATGTTCGATTTCAGGTTCTACAGTTATTCCAATTTTTGCCTGTGTGACAATTGCAGCGCGATGAGCTCCAGAAGGAATCAGACTTGGCAATCTATCCATTGCGCCATTACCAATAATGACCGGATACTCAATACCACTAGGTAGCTCTACTTTGACTTCATTCATTTTCTACACCTAAACGCGACTTTAAACTATCGAACAACAACTCAGAAACATTTGAAGCTTTCATGTTGTTGGTATCTATAGTTAAGTCCGCTATTTCTGCATAAAGGTCTGCTCTTTCGTTGTCTAGTTTCGTAAGCACTTCTAAAGGGTCTTTTCCTTTTAAAAGCGGTCTTGTGGAACGTCTGCTTACGCGTTTGACCAAAGTTTTTATATCAGTATGAAGCCAAATAACAAAAGACTTTTCCTGCAATAATCTTCGATTTGAAGACCTTTCTACAATCCCTCCACCTGTTGAGATGACCAAAGGATCTGGAGTCGAAAGTTTAGATTCGAGAGCCTGTTCCTCAAGATCTCGAAAAATCTTTTCCCCTTTTTCAGCAAAAATTACACCTATACTTCGCCCTGCTTGATTTGCTATTACTACATCAAGGTCGGCGTGATCATAATTCATTAACTTTCCTAGTAATGACCCGATCGTGGATTTACCTGAACCCATGTGACCCACCAAAGTAACGTGACGTAATTTTTCTTTAGGCATCTCTTTAGATTACCTATTTAGTGACGCTCAACTGAAACGATTAGTCAAATGTTTCTTATTATGCTTATTTTTCGATTTCATCTAAAGCTGCTTTTCTCATAGCATCCACAGGGGCTTCCTTGCCGGTCCAGAGTTTGAATGCCCTAGCAGCTTGAAAAATCAACATTGACAGACCGCCATGGGCTTCTACTTCTCGGTCTCTAAGTGCTTTCATCCACGGAGTTGATATGGGGTGGTAAATCAGATCTACAGCTAGTTGGCCTTTGGTAAATAAATTTGGTTCTATCGGAAAATTTGTAGTGTTCCCAGTGTCAGACATCCCTATTGGTGTGGCATTAATAACCAGATCAGCTTCAGAAACCACTTCAGAAATTTCGTTTTCTTCTACATATCTACCAACCGGACCGGCTAGTTCTAATGCATCGAAAGCTTTCTTTTTTGTTCTATTCATGACAGCTATTTCTCTTACTCCTGCTTTGCCAAGTGAATGAATTATTGATCTTGCTGAACCTCCTGATCCAATTACTAAAACTTTTTTACCAGCGATATCCATTCCTGCATCATGTTTCACTGCATCTAAAAACCCGTCTCCATCCGTGTTATGTCCTTTTAAGTTTCCTGCATCATTAACGATGCAGTTGACTGCCTGCAACGTTTTTGCACTATCGCTAATTTCGTCGAGGAGGGGACAGACACTTGCCTTGTGTGGCATGGTTACAGAAAGGCCGGCTATACCCAAGGCTCTAATCCCACTGATGGCATCCGCAAGTTTTTCTTCGGGCGTCTCAAAAGCTGTATACACCCAATTCATTTTTGCTTCTCTAAAAGCAGCATTGAGTATTACAGGAGATAGAGAATGTTTTACTGGATTTCCAATCACTCCTACCAATGTTGTTGACCCGCTAATCCTCATAATGAAATTATCGCAGATCTAACCGCACCCGAGATCTTTATTTACGCATATTTTCCGTGCTTTTTCAAAGTCGTCCGAAGTTGTAGCAAATGTGTGAGCACCTACAACCCCATTTTGATCAGTTCTGACGTAATAAAGCCAGTCACCTTTAACTGGGTTAAGAGCTGCTTGGATTGAAGCTCTACCAGGTGCTGAAATAGCTGTCGGTGGAAGCCCTAACGATACGCGTGTGTTCCATGGGGAATCATATTCCAAATCTTCAACACTGAGTTCCTGTCCGGCAGTTTTACCGACCGCATAACGAGATGTTGCATCAATACCCAACCTCCACCCTCTTCGTAGTCGGTTATAAATGACTCTCGCTATCATTGGTCTCTCTTCAGCTAGTTGCGCTTCTTCTTCAATCAATGATGCAATTATTAGAGCTTCATATGGAGTGATACCAAGGTTTCGTGTTTTTTTCTCTATTTCTTCCTCTTCAATCACTTTCAAAAATTGTTGATGCATCCGCAACAGAAGACTCATTTCATCTGACAGTGTCGCTTCATCTAATTGATATGTGTCCGGGAATAATAAACCTTCTGCTAGAAGAAATGAAAGATTCGACGGGTAGTGCTCCCATTTTAGGCGATCATCCAAAAGTGAAATCCGGAGCTCTTCTTCATTAAAAGCAGGCAATGCTCCTAACAAACGCTTAGTTATCTGCTCTAAAGTCAACCCCTCAGGAACTGTTACCCGTATAACTTCTTCTGGTATCGGACCTTTCCGAAGTTCTGCCACTGTGTCTTGGAAACTGGAATGCTCTCTCAGTAAGTATCTTCCTGCTTGAAAGGAATAATCCTCACCTGGATTGCAGTTCAAAAATCTTTTAAGTACAGAAGGACATCTCATCCACTGTCTAAACATCGTCGGACTGTCAATTATTTCCAAATCACCTAAAGTTGCTATTACATCATTCGTGGTCCAACCGTCTTCTATCGAAAATTCAATTTCCACTCCTGGTGTTGGATTGGGTTCGACCTGGTCATCTATCCAATTTTCAAGCCTTGTCCATCCACTGATTGAAACCACGAGTACAACCAGCGCTACTAACCCCCAGCGAACTATGGGTCCCATAGGAGGTCTATAGCGAACCCATCGAACATCTGGTCTTATTTCATAATCATCATCGCTTAGATAGAACTCTTCGAAGTTGCTGTCTTCTTCATGAAGAGAACTTTTTTCATAAGGCTCTTCGATTGGTGTTTCCTCTGTCACCCGTCTCCGTTCAAGTTCGTTTGTCTAACCATGATTGCAGAATCACTGATGCTGCAACCTGGTCAATCACTTCACGTTGTCTCTTGTTGTCTAGGCCCTGCAAAGACAACTCTTGGGCTGCTATTACTGTTGTTAAACGTTCATCATGTATATCCACCGGAACGGATACGACAGAAGCCAATTCTTCGACTTCTTCCTCAACCGCTTTGGCAGCTGGGCCTTTGTCTCCATTTAGTGAATAAGGCATTCCGACCACAACACACTCTGCTTCCCATTCGGACACCAAGTCACTAATTTTTTTGTGATCCTCTTTGGTGTTTTTTGAACGTGTTAAGACTTGTAGAGGAGTCGCCACTTTCCCATCATTATCGCTTACAGCGACCCCGATCCTTTTGCCCCCCAGGTCTATCCCTAAAGCTCTCACCTAATCAACCAGCTTGGGCAACTGCTCTAGCTTGCTCTAATGCTTCTTCAAGATTTTCTGGACTCTTACCACCAACTATTGTGAGTTCAGCATTTGGCCTTCCTCCACCACCTATTGTTTTAGCCGCCTCAGCTAAAATAGTTCCCGCATTTAAACCACTGTCGATCTCGACGGCAGCTATTAGAGCAGCACCTCCATCGGGTGGTGCAGTTCCTAATATCACAGCTTTAACTTCTTCTTGACCTCTTACGGCAACTGCTAGTTCCCTCAAACTTTCCTTATCTATACTTTCTATGATTGAAACAACTATTCCATCTTCTACATTTTCTGCAAGCTCTTGAACCATCCCTAATGCTTCTTTACGTTTCAAATTTTGAACTTCGTTTTTCAGCGATTTAAGCTCATCCATTTTTCTTTGGATTCCGTCTAATAAATCTTCACGTGGCACCCCTACAAGGTCCGCTGCACTTGAAAGAAAACTCTCAGCTTCTCTCAAATTTTCAACAGTGGATGCGCCGGTAACTGCCTCTAATCGTCGAATGTTCGAGCCTATGGAACCTTCAGAAACAATTTTTACTAATCCGATGTCACCCAATGCCGAAACATGCGTTCCTCCGCAAAACTCAAGAGAATTTGGTCCTGCCTGTAAAACTCGGACGGTCTCTCCGTACTTGTCACCAAAAAAAGCTATCGCACCTTTTTCTTCAGCTTCCTCACGTGTCATTTCCTCATGTAGACATTCAGAATTGTTTAGTATTTCAGAATTAACAAGGTCCTCCACTGAAGACATTTGCTCACCAGTAACCGCTTCGAAATGGCTGAAATCGAAACGTAACCGGTCTGAACCCACATATGAACCTTGTTGTTTTACGTGTTCTCCCAAAACCTCTCTTAAAGCCCAATGGATCAAGTGTGTAGCCGTATGGTTGCGTCGAATTCGCGATCTTCTATCACTGTCAACTTCAGCATTTGCCTGCTGACCTAGTTCTAAATGCCCTTCTAACAATTCATATTGATGCACATGTATTGCATCTAAGGCGAGAGTCGTGTCAACAATTTCAATTTTGGCAGTTGCCGTGGAAATTCTTCCTGTGTCACCTATCTGACCGCCAGACTCCGCGTAAAAAGGTGTCACGTCAAGTGCTATCAGATTGTCATCAAAATATATGACAGTTGAATCAACACTAGTTTTCTCATAGCCGACAAAATTAGTTGGACCTTTTTCATCAAGAACTTTTCTTAACTCGCCTGTCTCATCGATGCTTATTGCATCTTTACGCGCTGAACGAGCTCTATCTTGCTGACTTGCCATTGATTCTTTAAATCCTTCAATGTCGACCTCAATAGATCTTTCTGCACAAATTTCCTCAGTTAATTCGAGAGGGAATCCATACGTGTCGTGCAATTTGAAAGAAACTTCACCACTGAGTGTTTTATTTTTCCCAAGGTCAGATATTGCTTCATCGAGAATCAGTAATCCAGATTTTAAAGTTTCGCGGAATCTGTCTTCTTCTCTGCTCAGAACTTCCTGAATAAACTCGATGTTTTGTTTAAGCTCGGGATAATCAGATCCCATAATTGTCACAACTGATTCTGCAAGTAACGGCATCACGGAGTCTTCAAGTCCTAGTAGCCATGCGTGTCTTACAGATCGACGAATAATTCGTCTAAGCACGTAGCCTCTATCTTCGTTGCTTGGGAAAACTCCATCACTTATCAAAAATGTGGAAGAACGAGCATGGTCGGCAATAATTCTCATTGAGATATCGGACCTTTCTTCCTCTCCATATGAGACCCCTGCCAGTTGACCGATTTTTTCAATGATTTTTGAAATTTCGTCCGTTTCCCAAACAGAGTCGACTCCTTGCATTACTGTCAGAATTCTTTCTAGACCCAGACCTGTATCTATAGCCGGAGAAGGCAGTGGTGTCGTGGAACCATCTGGGTGTTGTTCGAATTGCATAAATACAAGGTTCCATATTTCAACAAACCTCTCTTCCCCTCCGTGTGCTGGTCCTCCATCAGCGCCGAATTCTGATCCTTTGTCCCAGAAAATTTCTGAACAAGGTCCGCATGGACCGGTTTCAGCCATCCGCCAATAGTTGTCTTCTCCTAAACGTTGAATCTTGTCAGGGGAAACACCTACTTCGTTTATCCAAATCTCCTCAGCTTCATCATCACTTTCGTGAACTGTTACCCAGAGTCTTTCAGCATCCAAACCAAGATTTTTTGTTACAAATTCCCATGCGAAAGAACATGCCTCGGATTTGAAATAGTCTCCGAAACTGAAATTTCCCATCATTTCGAAAAAAGTTAAATGACGGCTCGTTCTTCCGACTTCATCAAGATCGTTGTGTTTTCCACCAGCTCTGACACACTTTTGCACAGTCACAGCTCGCGGCCATGGGGCTGGCTGTTCACCAATTAAATAGGGTTTGAACTGAACCATCCCAGCCACAGTGAACAGAAGTGTCTGGTCGTGGGGTATCAGGCTTCCTGATGAAACCGTTTCGTGGTCACGCGTAGAAAAGAAATCCGTGAATTCGTTACGAATTGCTTTTGCTGTTGCCGGCAACTTTCCCATAAAAACAAGCCTAGCGCTATGAAGTGAGGCAAATAGGTAGGTCTAAGCTCAATTATGCCTTTGGGGTCTTACTGGTCTGTGTTGTCGTCTTAAATAGCTCTCCTGTCCATTAATAGACGAGGCAAAATTTTTCCTGCTTTTTGTAATGAAATCTGACTCTTGGCCAATGAACCTTTTCCGGAACCTTTCGAACACTTCAGTTCTTTTATTGAATATTTCATCTGGTAGGAATCCAAGTTTGGAAATAGTGTTTCGTACATATTTATTTACAGTTCGACGAAAACGATTTTCCATCCAATTTGAAGCAAGAACGCCTACAGACCAACCCAAAAGCAACCAAAATAAACGTCGCCGCATTAGTTTTGCTCCTCTGGAACAACTTCTTCATTTCGAGTTTCTTTTAGTTCAGTCATTCTTTCCAATACCTGCTCTTCAAATCCATGTGGTGAAGGTTTGTAGTAGATATTCGATTCAACCTCTTCGGGTCTATATTTTTGTTCAACCCAACCTCTTGGATCATTATGTGGGTACTCATAACCTTCTCCATGTCCGATGCTTGATGCCCCACTGTAATGCGCATCTCTCAAATGTGGGGGAACACGCCCTTCGCCTGGTGAAGAAACATCTTGCATAGCTGAAGTCAAGGCAAGTGTTACCCGGTTAGATTTCGGAGCTGTAGCTAAGTGGACTACAGCTTGAGCTAAATTGAGTTGAGCTTCAGGGAGACCTACGAACTCTACTGCACGTGCTGCAGCATCTGCTATGAGCAGACTAGTTGGGTCTGCCATACCAATATCCTCACTCGCGAGAATGACTAAGCGACGAGCTACGAATCTTGGATCTTCACCTGCTTTCAACATGCGGGCCAACCAGTAGAGACCTGAGTCGGTATCAGACCCTCGGATGCTTTTTATAAACGCGCTAATTATGTCGTAATGATCATCTCTGCCGTAACGGATAGCTTTAGCCCCCAAAGACGCTTCAACGTCTTTTAATGTTATTTTTCTTTCACCTCGCCCAACTGCTATCGCAGAAGCAACTTCAAGACTGGTTAAAGCTTGTCTACCGTCCCCTGCGGATCGATCTGCTAATAAATCCAAAGCTTCTGAATCGGCTTTCACTCCTTCTTCTTCTGCACCTTTAGTTAGCAGTTCTACGATCGAATCTCTATCTAAAGGTTCAAGGCGAAATAATGTTGACCGTGAAAGCAAAGGTGCATTCACTTCAAAATACGGGTTCTCAGTTGTGGCACCTATTAACACGATCAGGCCAGATTCAACTGAAGGCAACAAAGCGTCCTGTTGAGATTTGTTAAAACGATGCACTTCATCTAAGAAAAGTATTGTTCCTACTTCTGCTTCACCTAAACGTGTTTCTGCAGCCGCTACTAGTTCTCTCACATCTTTTACGCTTGCAGAAACAGCTGACATCTCATGAAAGTCTTGTTGCGTAACTCGTGCTATAACTCTCGCGATTGTTGTTTTGCCAGTCCCTGGAGGTCCCCAAAGTATTAAAGAAGAAAGCTTGTCTGTTTCGATCAGTTGACGGAGGGGTTGGTCTTTGCCAATCAGATGCTCCTGGCCGACTACATCATCTATCCGTAATGGCCTTAAACGGTCTGCTAAAGGTCCTCTATTTTTTAGACGCTCTTTTGCTACGTGTGTAAAAAGGTCTTCGGTCACCTAATAGAACCTAGTTGAGTTCTACAGATCAATTAGTCATCTCATGTCGATGGAGGTAAAACTTTCAAACCAAGTTCCTTCAAGTGTCGATCGTCTATGGGCAATGGTGCACTGGTAAGCGGATCTGAACCTGATTGAGTCTTAGGGAATGCTATGACTTCACGGATATTCTCTTCTCCTACAAGAATCGCTGTTAGTCGATCTAGTCCAACGGCAAAACCAGCGTGTGGTGGTGCCCCGAATTTAAATGCATCCAATAAGAAACCAAATCGTTTTCTCGCTTCGTCCGGCTCTATCCCAAGTGCAGTAAAGATTCTTTGCTGAATGTCTTGCCTGTGTATCCTCACACTTCCGGATCCGAGTTCCCAGCCATTCAAAACCAAGTCGTAAGCTAGTGACCGGATACCTTCGGTTTTGCCATCTTCCAAAAGAGCTAGGTCGTCTTTATGCGGCATCGTAAATGGATGGTGTGAAGAAGATGGATTTCCATTTTCGTCAGTGCCTTCAAATAAGGGGAAATCTATGACCCAGAGGAAATGAAATCCGCCTTCATTTATTGGTGGTCTTCCTATTTCTAATCTCACTAGACCTAGAACATGGCAAGCGGTAGACCATTCGTCAGCTACCAGGAGTAAAAGATCGCCTTCTTCGCCAGACATCTCAGACATAAGAGAGGATTTTTCTTCCTCTGAAAGAAACTTGGCTATAGGCGAAACCATTTCAGAGTTTTCTATTTTTATCCAAGCTAGGCCTTTAGCGCCCCAATTCTGAGATTTATCAGTTAGTTCGTCTAATCTGCTTCTTGAAAATTCTGCTCCTCCTGGAACACGTATCCCCTTTACACAAGGTGCTTGGAAAGCTCTGAACTCGGTACTTTTGAAAAGGTCTGTGAGTTCAACCAGTTCGAGACCGAATCGTATGTCTGGTTTGTCTGAACCGAAGCGTTCCATTGCCTCTTGCCATGTAATTGACGGGATTGTGGTTATTTTTTCGCCGGTTACAGCCTCTGCAGCCACAGCAACTGCTGAAGAAACTATGTTTCTTATATCTTCACCATTCACAAAACTTGCTTCAATGTCTAGTTGCATGAACTCATATTGTCTGTCTGCTCTTAGGTCTTCATCTCTAAGACATCTAGCTATTTGGTAGTACCTATCTACACCCCCAAGCATGCAGAGTTGTTTGAAGATCTGAGGACTTTGTGGAAGGGCATAAAAAGAACCTGGGTCTTTTCGTGATGGAACCACAAAGTCTCTAGCCCCTTCGGGGGTACTAGCTACAAGCATCGGGGTTTCAACTTCCATAAAGCCTTGTTCTTCCATTGCTTTTCGAACAGAGCTCGTTACCAGTGCACGTGATTGTAAATTATTTTGAAGTCTGTTTCTTCTCAGATCTACGTATCGATGTCTAAGTCTTAAAACTTCATCTACATCCGTTCTGTCATCTATTGGAAACGGTGGAGGTTCGGATTCTGCTAGAACTATGATTTCAGAACCTTCAACCTCTATGCCTCCCGTGTCCAACGAATCATTTACGGTCTCAGACGGTCTTTCCCTGACTGTTCCTGTTACTTGAAGAACATACTCTGAGCGCAAATCTGCAGCCCCTTGAACCACAACTTGAATAACTCCGCTTCGATCTCGCAAATCTATAAATGCAAGGTGTTCGCCGTGTTCTCTGCGCCGGCCAACCCAACCGCATAGTGTTACTTCTTTTCCTACATCGTCAACTCGAAGATCTCCGCATCTATGTGATCGCATAGAGGTTTCATAGTTTGTCATCCGAGTCTCTTTTCAAGATTGGCAATTATTGAATCTGAGGCTATTTCTTCTTGACCTTCTTCGCCTCTTAGGTCTCGAATCGTAACAACTCCTTTTTCCACTTCATCCTCTCCGATGATTAACGCAATTTTTGCTCCACTTTTATCCGCTGCTTTCATCTGGGCTTTCATTGAGCGGTCTCCGAAAGATCTATCGACCTTAAAACCTTTTTGTCTCAACTGATCTGTAATGACTAGTGAGTTTTCTCCACCAGTTGTATCTACGACGTAAATTTGTAATAACTGTTCTTGCCCTATGAAAGTTTTCTCTGCTTCGCAAGCCATTAAGGTTCTGTCTAAACCTAGAGCGAAACCGACTCCAGGTGTTTCTGGAGCTCCCATTTCTGCGGCTAAACCGTCATAACGACCTCCGCCTCCAATTGCATCCTGCGCTGCATCAATGCTTTTGGTTGTGAACTCAAAAGTAGTTTGGACGTAATAGTCGAGACCTCTAACAAGATTCGGCGTTACCGAGTAGGGTATTTTCAATTTCTGTAAACCTTCTTGAACCTTGTTGAAATGACTGTTTGCTTCAGCAGACAGGTGTTCGAGAATACTGGGTGCTTCAGAAATTACTTCGATATCTTCAGCACGTTTGGAATCTAAAACTCTTAACGGATTAGAAGTAAGGGTCTCTTGCGTCTCAGTTGAGAGGTCATCCTTTCGTTTTTCTAAGTATTCTCTTAAAGCTTCCACATACCTTGTTCGGTCTTGGGTAGTTCCGACAGAATTCAATAAAAGGTTCACTTGTTTGAGACCTAGAGCTTCATAAAATCTCCAAGCGATAGCTATAACTTCTACATCTAAATATGGATCGTCTGTCCCTAATGCTTCGACGCCTACTTGATCAAACTGTCTGAATCGACCTTTTTGCGCCCTTTCATATCGAAAGTTGGGTCCCGCGTACCAAACCTTCCATGGTAAAGATGGGCGATGCTCTGCGTAAGATCGAACAATCGAAGCTGTTTGTTCAGGTCTTAAAGCTATATTTCTCCCACCTTTGTCTTCGAAGTTGTACATTTCTTTTCTTACAACATCTGTACCATCACCAAGCCGTTGGAAAACCTCTATGTGTTCGAACATTGGTGGAACTATTTCTGCATAACCGGCGCTACTAGCAATTCCTGAAAACAAATCTATAAATGAACGCCTTCGTTCAGAATCTGGCCAAACTAAATCTCGGGTGCCTTTAGGGGCACGGTAAACGGAATCCTTCACAAGAACGAGGTTACTATTATTGGCCTAGTTGTCACTGCCACTTAAAATTTGTTGTTCATCTCCCCCGGGAACAATCCGGTATATGTCATACACGGAATCGATTTCACGTATCACATAAATAAGCCTATTAAGGTGTGTTGGGTCGCTTATCTCAAAATCAAAACGCATTCGTGCTACTCGATCAGAAATATTCGTTGAAGTTTCAACTCCTATTACATTCACCTGATTTTCTGACATCACATCACCTATATCTCTTAACAATCCAGGGCGATCAAGAGCTTTTATCTCGACAGAAGCAACAAAATACCCTTCTAAATGTTCATCCCACTCAACCTCAATTAGTCGATCTGGTTGATCTAACGATAACGATGAAGCATTTGCGCAGTCGCTTCGATGCACAGAAACACCACGCCCTTTTGTAACAAAACCAATAATTTCATCTGGTGGCACTGGCGTACAGCATCGTGATAAACGAATCATTAGATCGCTGAAACCTTCAACGTGGACACCTACTTTTGTAGAGTCCCTTCGTTCTCTTTGTGGTTGGAAAACTGTTGCCTGTTCCTTAAAGCGTCCCGGTTCTGATTCATCCAATTCTTTTTCAATTTTTCCTATGACTGAACGAGCTGAAACATGATGTTCGCCAATTGCAGCAAACAAAGCGTCAAGGTCTGCATAGTTAAGATCATTTGCAACTGTTACGAGTGTCTCGCCGTCTAACGTTTCCTTAACTGGTAAATCGGCTCTTCTCAATTCTTTGACAAGGTCATCATGTCCCATATCAATCGCTTCGCTTCGTCGTTCCTGCGAATACCACTGTCTTATTTTGCTTGCCGAACGATGTGATGCCACGAACTGAAGCCAGTCTTTACTAGGAGCAGCTTCACTCTGCTTCGACGCTACTATTTCAACGGTCTGACCGGAAGCTAATCGAGTGTCAAGAGGCACTAGTCGTCCTTCTACTTTTGCTCCAACACATCTATGACCAACTTCTGTATGTATTGAATATGCGAAATCAACTGGAGTCGATCCAATTGGAAGCGTGACGACATCTCCTTTAGGCGTAAAAATATAAACCTCATCCTGTTCGAGGTCTGTCTTAAGGTTCGCCATAAAAGCATTCGGATCAGCTGTTTCTTCTTGCCACTCAACCATTCGCCCCAGCCATTCCATCTCATCTGAAGGGCTTTTGATTTTATAATCCCAATGTGAAGCAATTCCGAACTCAGCACGTTGATGCATTTCTCGGGTTCTGATCTGAAATTCTGCTTGTTTCGCTTGCGGACCTATAACAGTGGTGTGTAATGACTGGTAAAGGTTGAATTTTGGCATTGCGATGTAGTCTTTGAAGCGGCCTTGGACAGGTTTCCAAGTCGCGTGAATTGTTCCGAGAGCCGCGTAGCAATCTCTTACGTTTTCGAGTATCACTCGGATTCCCACAAGGTCATATATTTCCTCAAATGGTCTTCCTTTAACAATCATTTTTTCGTAAATGCTCCAAAGGTGCTTAGGTCTTCCCGACACGTCCGCCTTGATACCCATATCATTGAAACGTTCTTTCACATTTGCAACTAATTGCGTAAGGTACATATCTCTTTCCGGGGCACGATCCTGGACCATTTGTGCAATTTCGCTGTAGCGCTTTGGATGAAGTGTTGCTAATGAGAGATCCTCCAACTGTACTTTTACGTCTTGCATCCCTAACCGATTAGCTAGCGGGGCATATATGTCAAGAGTTTCCCTAGCTGTTCTTTCTTGTTTGAATTCCGGCAGAGCTGCGAGGGTTCGCATGTTATGCAGACGGTCAGCAAGTTTTATTACTAACACTCTCAAATCTTTTGCTACTGCTACAAGCATTTTCCTCATACTTGCTGCTTGTTGATCTTCACGGGAATCAAAATTAATTCTGTCTAGTTTTGTGACCCCATCAACGATGCTCGCGACTTCAGTGCCGAAATCTCTTTCAAGGTCTGTTAGATCTATCTCTGTGTCTTCTATCGCGTCATGGAGTAAAGCTGCTCCTATGGTGACATCATCAAGGCCTTGATGGGCGACGATAGTAGCTACGGCTAGAGGGTGATGGACGTAGGGCTCTCCAGACTTACGGGTTTGTCCCTCATGTGCAAGTACAGCTGTTTTATATGCACGCTCTATTAACGCAACGTCGCCTTTTGGGTGACGTTCCAGATAGGCGTCTACTAAAGCCGCTGTTTCATCACTTTTTCCTGAAGCTCGACGGCGCCATGGAACAACTCGACGTGTCGCTACCATTTATCTACGCTTCTTACGAGGTCTTGGAGGGATTGCTCCGGAGTTCTGCAAGGGAGCGGGACGCCCACGTGCCGGGCCTCTAACTCCTTCGATGCGTTCTTTTTTCTTCAACTCTGGTTTAGATGCTTCTTGCCTGTCAATTTTTCGAACCGTCTCGTACTTAATTCCCTTTTGTCCAAGTCTGTTTCTTACTTGTTGCCATCTTTCTTCTCTTTCCTTAAGTCTGGAAACTAATGAAGATGCAAGAAAGATTGAAGAATATGAACCAACCAGTATCCCTACCAATAATGCAACACTAAATTCCTGCAAAGTAGTTGCACCCATTATGAAAGCACCGATCACAAGCAATGAAAGCACTGGTAAAGCTGAAGAAATACTTGTATTTATTGACCTCATTGCCACTCTGTTAAGCGCCAAATTCATCATCTCTGTGTAAGAATACTTTTCAGTTGCCCCTAATCTCCCTGTGATTTCTCTGACTTTGTCATAGACGACAATTGTGTCATAGAGGGAATAACCCATGATTGTGAGAAAAGCAACTACCGTGGCGGGCGTTATTTCAAATTGGAAAAATGAGTACACGCCAACGCTAATAATAATGTCGTGAATTACTGCTACTAATGCTCCAAACGCCATTTTCCATTCAAGACGAATCGTAAGATACACAGCTACTACAGCAAAAAATACGAGCAGTGCTTTTATAGCTTTATTTGTTACATCCGACCCCCAAGTTGGACCAACCTGTTCAAATGTCTCCACTTCCCCTATGCGATTTTCTAGAAGTTCTCTGAGTTCATTAGCTTTTTGAGGGTCATCTATGTCAGATCTGATTCTCGTTAAATCATCGCCTACTTTCTGCACTCTCGAATCAGCTGCCCCAACGCTTGAAAGCACCTCTCTGGTTTCAGAAACTGTCACATTTGAAGAACGGACCTCGTAAGAAGTTCCTCCTTCGAAGTCAAGTCCCAAGTTAAGACCACGAATAGCGAAGGAACCTATTCCTACGAGCAGTACAACGGTTGAAGCAATGAAAGCTCGCTTCCATAAGTTTGGGAAGTTAACAGGATTTTCTCCTAGGTAAAGACTCTTCAAAGTTTTCATATTGTCTCCACCGACGGTGAACTGACCTTTGGTCTTGACTCGCTTACTGCCCCGATAGCTGGCAGACCAAATCTTTTAGGATGGTTTGCAAACCAATCGGTTTTGGCAAGCACCTTCACGAGTGGTCCCATAAAAAAATACGTTGCCACTAAGTCGAGTAAAGTCGCTAACCCTAGGTAAAAAGCAAAACCCTTGACCGCTCCAACTGTGAGCCACCAAAGCAAAATTGCGCCTATCAGCGAAGCCATGTCTGCTTTAACTATCGTAGAGAAAGCAATTGGGAAAGCTCGGTCAACTGATGAGCGGGCTGTTCTTCCATCAAGTACATCTTCTTTAAGATGTTCAAAATAAACTATGTTCGAATCAACTGAGACGCCTATTGCAACAATGATTCCTGTTATACCAGCGAGTGTGAGGGCAAGCCCTTCTTGAGTGCCTAAATGAGCGACAATTGCCCACAAAAGAGCCCCTGAAACTAACAGACTTGATAAAGCGACTAGACCAAGCAACCTGTAATAGAACAGCATGAAAAGGGCCACAAGAAGTAGTCCGATGATCCCAGCTTTGATTCCTGCATCAAGCGAATCTTCTCCTATCGTCGCGGAAACGAGTTGAGTATTTTCTGCTTCTAGTTCAACGGGAAGAGAACCGTACCTCAAAGCAAGTGCGACATTTTCAGCTTCTTCTTTTTCGTAGGCTCCTGAAATCACAATTGCATCTCTTTCAAATTCAGGGGCTCTAATTTGTGGAGCTGTAATAACTTCTCCATCTAAGACGATCGCTAGACGCCCATTCGTGAATCCTGGAAGTTTTGGGCATGACTCTGACCCGATATAACATTGTGCTGAAACTGAATTGAAAGCTTCGATACCATTCTGACCGTCTTTAATAACAAGACTTATTTGCCACTGATAATCGTAGAAATCTGCTCCCGCATCACTGAGTGCGTCTCCTGTTAACACACTCGGACCCAGAAGGTAACTCGCTCCAGGGTCATCCTGGGAGTTTAAAATAACGAAATTGTTTGCTTGGTCTGCTTCCTTTGGGGTTAATCCATCAATCCCAATAACTGGTTGTATTTCTCCGTTTATTGCTCTGGCGCAAGATGCTAGAGGAACAGCCTCATAGTCGTTGCCTTTACTTTCTGCGTTTTGATTTCCAACAGAAGAAAACACGTTGCAAACTGGACGGAATCGCATTTCAGCCGTTGTTCCAACTAATTGAAGTGCTCTATCTTGATCCTTGACACCCGGAAGCGATACCATTACTCCCCCCTCGATACGGGATATCTCCGGTTCCGCTACTCCTAAGCCATCGACTCGATTACGTATTATTTCCACAGTCTGATCAAGCATGATGTCATCTGCTGGTTGAGTCGCAATGAGTCGAACGGACACTCCTCCTTGAAGGTCAAGGCCAAGTAAAGGTTCATTCTTCCAAAGGACTGTTCCCACTATTGAAACAATAGTTACTGCAAGAATCCCTATAAGGAGAGTTAATTGTCGACGCATTCTAGTTTTCCCTACAGGGATTAATCCTCCGAGGAACTCTCATCTATATCTGTTTGAAATTTTCTGTCGACAGCGCTTCTAAGCACTTTTAACTCAAGATCTTGAGCTACTTCAAGCCATATCACTCCGCTTTCTTCCTCAACTTCTTTAACCACTCCATGGATACCTGAGCTGAGCAATACTTCGTCACCTGCGGCTAAGGATTTCACCAAGGCTTGCTGTTCTTTAACACGTTTTTGTTGTGGTCGTATAAGAAACATGTACATCAACAACATGATTACTATGAGTGGCAAAAAAGACATTTGGGCTCTTTAATTTAGGGAATACTTACACTTATAGTTTACGCCGAGTGAGGATGTTAAGGCTCGACTTAATGACTTAGGACCAAATATCTAAAGTTTCTTTTCGGAAGTTATCAAATTCATTTTCATCTATAGAAGTCCTCATACGTTCCACAAAATTAAAAAGCCATGCAAGATTGTGTAAAGTCAAAATACGCGCCCCAGTCGGTTCATTCGTGGCCATCAAATGACGCAAATACGCTCTAGACCAATGATTTCCAGGACTTTGAGGAAACCCAGGATCAAGCGGATCGTCGTCTTTCGCAAAACGGGCATTACCGATGTTGATTCTGCCTTCTGACGTTAAAACGGTACCGTGTCTAGCCAAGCGAGTTGGCAAAACACAATCGAACATGTCTATTCCTCTTTCAACTACATTCACTAAACCGACCGGGTCGCCTAAACCCATGAAATATCTTGGTTGGTCTTTAGGGACTAAATCAGTTACTACTGAGACTGAATCAAGCATTTCGTCTCTACCTTCACCAACGCTCAACCCTCCAATGGCATAACCGTCAAAACCAATTTCCAAAGTGCGTTCTGCACTCTCAGCTCTTAATTCAGGATTAACTCCTCCTTGAACTATGCCGAATTGGCTTTGACGAGAGGAAGCGTCAGGGTGGTCAATAAAAGTTTTTCTTCCTCTCTCGGCCCACGCTGAAGTCATTTCGACAGAATCTCTTATGGTCTCTTCCGGTGCTGGCAAAGCAGGACAGATATCTAAAACCATCTGAATGTCTGCACCGATGTCAGCTTGTATTTCAGCAGAACTTTCTGGTGTTAGTTTGTGGAAGGAACCGTCATATACAGAACGAAATGTCGCGCCCTCTTCGTCTATTTTTGGGTCAAGTGAAAATATCTGGTACCCGCCTGAATCAGTTAGTGTCAAGCCTGTCCAATTTGCAAATGATGCTATGCCTCCAGCATTTTTTACTATTTCTGCACCTGGTCTGAGCATCAGGTGATATGTGTTTGCTAAAACCACCTGAGCCCCTAAGTCTTTTAGATCCAAGGAAGACAAATGTCTAACTGATCCTCTTGTACCTACAGGCATGAAGCAGGGTGTTTTAAAGGAGCCATTTACAAGCCTTACAGTGCCTGTTCTTGCTTCTCCATCCGTATTTTCTAAATCAAAGTCAGCTCTCATTAGTGATCAGCCTACTTTCTGAGAAATTCTCTTTGTACAAGCATTGCGTCTCCAAAAGATAGGAATCTGTAATTCTCATATAGTGCCTCTTCATATAGAGACCGCCACCTTTCCCCCAGGAACGCATCAAGCATTATAAGCAGAGTTG
>PBYV01000037.1 GCA_002729765.1 Acidimicrobiaceae bacterium | reverse complement strand
CACATTGACTCTGAGCGTCCTGGCCCGGTGAGTTAATATGAGGGGCACCGAGAGGCGCTGTTCGCCTCGGTTCCGAGTTTGTTAGCCCCTTCCGGGGGGGCGTACCAACAACTCGGACCACATTAGCGGGTGGTTTTCTCCAGCATTGAAAGTATCCATTCTCCGGATGTCGTTGGAGCGTGATGCGGTGGCTCGTTTGGTGATGTGCAAGTGGGAATACATTCGATAAGAGTGTCATACGCAGGTTGGTGAAAAAAAACAATCGAGAGGCGATCACTAGAGTGACCTTCGGGGATGACTACACGGTGGTAAGTGGACTTCCACCGGTCGTTAGTCCAAGAGGCCATGAGGTCACCCAGATTGATGACAAACGCATCAGGTACGAGTGGAATATCTTCCCATTCTCCGTCAGTTGATTTGATTTGCAATCCGGGCTCACCGTCGTGGAAAAGGATGGAAAGACTACCCCAGTCAGTGTGTTCACTTCGTCGAAACTGACCCTGGTCTGCAGGCCGCTCAAGTTCTGGATAATAGTTGACCGTTAGGCTGGTGATGTGGTCGCGGATCTTGTCATCAAACCAGTGCTCGTCGAGGTTCAGGGCTAACGCCATCAACCTCATGAGACGAGTAGCTAGATCTTCCATAACCCCGTAATAAATCTCGAAGGCGTGTTTGAAGCCTTCAGGCCGTTCTGGCCAGATGTTCGGCGCGAAGAAAGCCTCACGGCCCTCTTGCAGACCAGACCGGAGGGCGACCTCATGATCATCAAACCGATTGATGGAGAATGCCTCACACAGATCTGGCGGAGTCACGATGTCTCTCGACAATGCCAGCGTGGATGTCTCGATTGGTGTAAACCCTCGGTAAATACCAGGGCCGCCAATACAGCTCATCTTTTCCTCATGAGGAAGCGAGAAAAACTCGCGCGATACTGCGTCTATTCCCTTAATTACATCGTCCGATACACCATGGCCGGTGACTACAAGAAATCCGGTGTCTTCGCATGCTTGGCGGATTGTCTCCACTACCTCTTCGCGGTGTGCGTCTGATTGGGAAGCGCCGTTGAGATCCACCAGTGGTATTCTCATAGTGACGTACCTTCCCACTCAGATGTTGATGAGGTTGGTGATGATGGGCGGAAGTTCCTTCTCGGGCAGCAGGTAGCGAGCAAGGAGGATCGTCTCGGTGCGCCCCTTCGTGTCAAGCCAGTTGTCCGTGCCCGGATCCTCAGGTCCAACGAATATCTTGATGGTTCCGTCAGGTTTCCGTAGTGCCTGCGAATCATTGATACACACGTATTGGCCGTCACGGAACTCGGGAGACTCAAGCCACCAGTTGTTCAGATGCACGCTCCAATAGCGACACGACGGCGGGTCGAGCTCGAGTTCGAGTGCCTGTCCCTCCTCGAGTTGGACATAGCAAAGTTGGTAGTGGTTGTGCGGCGTGCCGGCCATTTCTGACACGAGATCGGCGGCGGCTTCATTCATAACGTTTGGGCGTTGTCGGAGCTCTTCGGAAAGTCGCATCGTCGCGGTATTGACCCAGTTCAGTCCTATACCGAGCAGACCCAACACGGCTGACATCTGATTCGCATCAAGCTCGGGACGGTGCCCGAGTTCTGGCGAGACCTGTTCGACTTCAAACGTGGCCTTCACACCATTGATTCTGTCATGGGTGTATTCACGAATGATGACGAATGCGGCGTCGTCGCCAAGATCGAGGTGGTTGGCACCGCTGTCGGGGCCGCCGACGGTCAACGAGAACGTGCCATCAGTATTGATGTTCAACTCGCCATCGTGGAGGTCGGCCACCACCCGATCCACTACACCGGCACGATATGCAGTGAACGAGATGTAGGGCGACTCACCGCGGGTTCCCGTTATCCGATATTGTCCCCTCCTGGCTGTGCTGAACTGGTGATAGATCGTGTCAGGACAATCCGCAAAGACTTTGCGGGTCGGCGACTCGGGGAAGAACAGCTCCGGCTTGTGCCCGCTCGGAAACTCCAGGAACTGTTCCTCTCTATATGCGAGTTGACGAAGAATGAAACGAAGTCCGTCGGCACGCTCGACATCAGTCGGCGCAGATCTGAGCACTTCATGGCCCATGGTTTTGAGGCTGTCTGTGAACGTATCCCATGCATCTCTCAGTTGCTGCTCGTTGGAAGACGTGTCGGACTTAGTCATTGTTCATCAGAATCTCTCCTAAGCCCAGAAGACGAAAGTTAGCTGGCTAATTCAGGACTATTAGCGGTAACCGCGGCGCTCAGCCGTCGGCAGTCTCCGGTCCTATGATCCCTCCGACCTCAGAAATCACGTCTGCTGGAAAACCACTCCGTTCAGAATGTTCTTGCACGAGACCCTCATCAGCCGCCTCATAAATACAGAAGGACTTATCTGCTGTTCCGTAGGAATGTCTCCATGAGATGTCTTTGCCTTCAGCCCTCATCGCCTCCAAAGTTTCGTTAGAATGCGCTGCAGCTCCTTGCAATTCATCAGGTCCCATTTCGCCCATCCCAGGCATTGATCGTTCTATCACATATAAGGGCATGGCTTACCACCTTTCAATCTGGCGACAACACTCACCGCCGCTCGCCGTGACGGTAGCACGCTCGAGAAGAAATAGTCAATCGGCCCCTAAGGTGGGTGATAACTCAGGTGTTCCTATGTCTCCTTAATTAACTTTTTCAAATCAATAGCGAAAAGCAGACCCCAAAAGACACCACCGACAAGACCACCGACCATCTGCTGAAAAACATTGGCCCCTCCCATGCCGATCCCTAATAGTGGGATCATCAGGGTGAGGTAAGCAACACCCACCATCCTTCGAATGATGTGACGTTGACGTAACCCTATTGAGACAAAAAGCGCCGCTAGTAGAGGAAAAGGAATAAAAGTAGCCAATGCCTCGATCCCTCCGAGCGTTCCATCTCTCGAAAAGAATTCTTCAGCCGAGGAAACAAAGAGGCCTGTGAAGAGACCAGTAAGTACCGCCGCTAAAAATATCCGACCACTAATTCGCACCGAAAAGTCGTCTCGGATACTAGTTCCTACTTCCGTTTTGAATAGGTTCAGTGTCAGACATCATTTTATTTAACACAAAGTAGACAGGGCAGAATCGAGTCACTGGGCTAATAATCTGTAACCCTGCCACGATGCCAGCAATCCACAACCACTGTGTTGAGACTGTTGCTGCGAGTATCACACTGAGCATGTTGGTAGCTCCGACAATTCCATCATGCGCTCGAATCTTTTTGTGCATTTAAATCCTCTTTCCTATTTAATAAAACATCATTATTTCGCAGATTAAACAATAAGACGACCCTGTGCAATTCTCCCTGAGTGCTCCTCATCCAGCTATGAGAAATCAGTAGTTTTCACGAACTCATAAAGACGAGGGAGAAAACCGGCTAGGTGTGTCATCTCGGTGTAGCAGTGGTCGATCAAGAATGGCCCCAGGAAATTGGGTGTACCTGCCGGAAGGATAAATCGACTGCGCATCTCACACCCTTTTACAGTTCGGCGAACAGCGTGGATCAGTCGACCTTTCTGAACACCACTCTCATCATCGCTACTCCCCGTAATCGCACATATCACAGTCCCATAATTAGCATTGTCGAGAGAATCTTCATCTAAACCGATATCGCTCGGGTTATGGAATGTGATAGCGAGCCGAGATTGCAGAGCACCTATGTATTCATCCACCCAAGAGGTGTTGCCGATATAACGCTCCCGGTCAGTCATTCCCGATTCGTTGCTGAGGTCATATCGCGGTTGAGCGAACAAATGGGCCTGAGGGTGCCATAACTTGTATCTCTCCGTGCAGTTTATGTGCCAGCCGAACCACCAGTCGATCATCTCGGGCGTAGTGTCAGGCCATGAGGTTTTAACTGCGATACTAAGCTCGCCGTTTGAACAGATAGCGAAACCATTCTCTAGGGGCAGATAGTCCGGTTCGAGAAGGTCTCTGAGATTTTCAAGGTTCATTCCCTCCATATCTTCCCTTAATCCGGCATTAATCGCATCTCGGATCTCTTCAGATAGGTCGGGAATATTCCAGTCAAAGAATGGCTTAGTGAATTTGTCATACTCATCTCTCCATATCCCGAGATGGGTGCTTCTGTCTGGATCCAACGTTGTCTCGTGGGTTGTTTGAAACTCAGCTGGCAAGGTGCTCCCCCAGTTTTGCAAGCAGAGCTAAACAGACTTCAAGAGCAGCAACCTCGATAAACTCGTCAGGCCGGTGGGCCACAGCAATGTCTCCCGGACCCCATAGAACTGCAGGGATGCCTGCTGCCTGAAAGAGGCCAGCTTCGGTTCCATAAGACACGACATCTACCGGTAGGGTGCCGCCGTTCGATGACACTTCGTCAGGCAGAAGAACCTTCATCAAGTCAAGAGCCGGTGAGTCATCATGCCATTCGAGACCGTCGATCTCGCAAATCATCTCAGTTTGGATTGAAGCCTCCGGGTACACAGTTCGCATCTCGTCTAAAAGAGTGGATTCAAGTACAGCCATTTGTTCCTTCACGAATGAGTCATCCTCACCCTGCACTGGTCTCATCTCCCAATCGAACCAGCATTTATCAGCCACCACACATCGCCCCTGTCCGCCACTGATCGTTCCCACATTGAAGGTGGTGGGTGGAGGGTCATAAGGACTGTCACTAGGAGCTCGAAGAGTCATGTCATCTGCCAAACCCAGCAGACCTGAAATCCAGCGCATTGCATAGTGCACTGCGCTGACTGCCTCTGCAGGAACTGAACTGTGACCATTCATTCCAGTCACTGTTGTTCGATACTCATAACAGCCTTTGTGTGCTCCTACGGTGCGAAGTCCGGTCGGTTCACCAATCACAGCCGCCGACGGTCTTATGCCACGCTCCTTCAGATCAGCTAAGAGAATGGGCGCTCCGTGGAAGCCATCCTCTTCATCGAAAGTCAACGCAATATGTATTGGAACGGTCAGGTCAAGTGCTGCATAGGTGGGAGCCATTGCCAATACGCAGGCCACAAATCCTTTCATATCTGCCGTTCCTCGACCGTAGACTCGACCGTCACGGCGATCAGCTTTAAACGGTGGAGTGGTCCAGTCCGCTGGATCCACTGGGACAACATCTGAGTGGCCCGAAAGCACTACCCCACCTTCGATATCAGGACCAATGGTAGCAAACAGGTTAGCCTTCGTCTGAGTGTCATCGTAGGTTAAGACCACCGTGGCTCCCAGAGATTCGAGACGAACCCTAACATCGTCGATTAAATCTAGATTTGGAGTGAGAGCCACCGTATCGTAAGCAATCAGAATGTCCAGAAGATCCAGAGCCTCTCCGGCCGGCGGCGCTTTAACACTCTCAACCATGAAGAAACCTTACAATGACGTTTAATTGCTTCATGCTTCTAGTTCTTACATTGACTATCTTCCACATTTTTTGCTTCTGAAGCCTTTTATCTCGATTCAGCAACTATGGCAAGATTTTCCAAAGTGGCTTCCATGCTTTTAAGGTTGTGGGCGGCTCGGTCAGAAACACCACTAACGATCCAACCGATTTTGGCTCCCAACCATGTTCTTTTATCTGTCCACGACTCCGTGACTAGACAACCATTTTCAGTGGCTTCAATCTGATAAGACCATTCACACCATGCTTTTCCGGCTACCTGAAGAGAAAAAGACAATTTTTTCGGTGGTTCACATTTTGTAATCAGGACTTTTGTAGACCAGCGTCGGGCACCATTTTGATTTTTTCCTCGGAAAATAGCGCCTTCTTGAACTTCACTCACACCTTTTTCCCAGCGACCGCCATTATTTTCTGGCGATAAATCTCCCATTGATTCAAGGTTTGAAATGATTTCCCATGCTTCTTGAGGTGAAGCTGAAATTTTCCGACTTGTTTCCACTCTATTTTTCATTTTCACTCCAATTTCTTTTCTTTCTAGTTGTCTGGATCTACCGCTGATGCTTCTGTTAATTCTTCAGCATCCGTGCTCCAATCCTCGTATTGAATGATTTTCATCTCGCCAAAGCGTTCACGGAGCCAACCATCACGGTGATCAAGAAGACCCAGCTTTTTACAATTTGGGACAATCTTTGAGAAAAGTAAATGCTGGAAACGCTGTTGAGAGCGGGTGTTAGACAGCATTGATTCGATTTCGGAATTAGAGACTCCGAATGTAGGCCAGAGCTCTGGATTGAGTGTTCTTCTACGCATCAGGTCACAAGCCTCATAAGCAAACTCTTGACGTTCTCGGAGTTCACCTGAGGAGAGGTCGTCATAAACCTTCTGCAGGGAAAGGATTCCGAATGCGACATGGCGAGCTTCATCGGCCATTACATAACGGAGCATCTCTTTAAGTAAGGGGTCTCGAGTTGTGCCCATCATGAATCCAAAAGCAGCTAAAGCCAGACCCTCTATAACCACCTGCATTCCCAAAAACACAACATCCCAACGTGAGTCACGTAACACCTCGTTGAGGAGAGAGCGAAGATTTTCATTTATCGGATAAGTAACAGGCATCTTCTCATCTAAATAACGAGAGAAAGCTTCGACATGACGTGCCTCGTCGACAACTTGAGTGGCCCCATAATACTTTGCATCAATAGCTGGAACGGCTTCCACTAATCGGGCAGCAACCAACAATGCTCCTTGTTCGCCGTGAAGAAACTGACTTAAGGAAGCACACTGAGAATGAACTGCGAACTCAACCCATTGATCTTCTGTCCATGAAGCAACTGGAGAATTATCCATCTCAGCAAGAGCTCGAGCGGGAAAGCCCGGCGGTATTCCTGACTCTTCGGCCTGCAAACGAATTAGGCGCTCCGGGTCCACATCTGTAGACCAATCCAGATCATCACTCACATTCCACTGGGCTCTCTTAGCTTTCTCATACAGACGATCAAGACCTGCACCATCACGGTCATAATCCCAAGTAAAGGTTGCGTCGAAATCTGCTCCAACTCGAGCAATAAGATCTTCGAAAGACTTCTGACTCATGAAGGAAGTCTACAGAAAAGACTCAAAATGTAATGGAACCTTCCTATGTGTTATATCCAGATGACTCCATTAAATAATTATCTTAAATAAATGTTCTTTCTAATATTAAGTTGTAATGTTCGCTGATGTTTAAAAAAGGTTCCGCAAATGAAGGTGTACGCTCACCTTCTGGCTTCTACGGATGGCATATGCTAGCGCTCGCTTCTCTTGTCGGCATCCTTACGGGACCAGGTCAATCGGCTGCTGTTTCGGTTTTTCGTGAACATCTCTCTTCGGGTCTAGATCTTTCCGACTCTGCTATCGCCACCGCTTATCTAGTCGGCACATTGACATCTTCTGTTTTCCAACCGAGAATCGGAACTTGGGTTGACAGTGTTGGAGTGAAAAGAGCCACAATAATCATCGGGGTGCTATTTGCTATTGCTGTCGCTCACATGTCACTGATCCATGGTGTTGTCTGGTTGGCAGTTGGTTTTCTTGGAATCCGCATTCTTGGGCAGGGAGCTCTTAGTCTGACCTCAACTGTTGCTGTGGCTCATTGGTTTAATCTGCGTCGCGGTTTCGCTATGGGTTTGAAAACGACGGTGACTTTTAGTGGAATGAGCGCTGTTCCACTCATTCTGGCACTCACTATTGAGGCGTGGGGTTGGCGAGAAGCCTGGCTGATAGCCGCAGTAACTATTCTGATAACTGTCGTACCGATCGCTTTTTTCGGGTATGTGGATCGACCTTCGGATCTGGGACAGGTACCTGATGGTGGCAAATACGAGGATCAAATTGTTTCGAATAAGAGAGCTAAATCTGTAACTCGTGATGTGGCTATTCGTACAAGGACGTTCTGGACGCTGGCGTCAGTAACGATCTGTAGTTCACTTTTTGGTACCGGTCTTATATTTCATCAGAGTAATATTCTCGGAGAAATCGGTTATTCAAACTCTGAGGCTGCCGCCATGTTCTTACCGACGGCTGTGGGTTCGATATTAGGAGGCCTGGGGTTTGGATGGCTCGCGGATAGGTCTATCCGTCCCTGGCTTCCAGGCACTTCTGCCTTTCTGATAGCTGCAACAACTTTTCTCGGAGGCTCTGTTACTTCTTTCGGAGGAGTTATATGTTATGTCTTGCTTTTTGGTGTGGGTATGGGAGGGGTGGCTTCTTTGAATACTGCGCTACTACCTGCACTTTTTGGAGTCGGACACATTGGTTCAATTACTGGTTCTCTCAGTTTTCTAAGTGTTCTAGCCTCTTCGATCGGAGCGCTCGCCTATTCATTAGGAAGTAACGTGTTCGGTGATTACAGAAGTACCAGTGTCGCATTCACGCTTGTTCCACTGTTTGTTGCATGTATAGCAATGATGAACCGTCGTCATTTCATTACAGAAAAATTTACTGCGCCATAGAACGAAAGAAACAGTAATACAAACCAGCATGTTTCACTTCAAGGCAACATCCGACAAAGCTTTTGCTTACTAGGTCACCTATTCAAAGCTTGTGAAAGCCCTTCAGGGTCATCAGTTCCGACCACGAGTCTTTTGCCGTTAACTTTGCGAATCTCAACACAACTACGTCCCCATACACGCCAAAGCCAACCACCTGAAATTCCTCTTATGCCCGTGCCAACCCATCCTGAAATTTCAACGATTTCGTGAGAGACAATTTCACTTCTAGGTAGTCGGGTTCGAGGCCACCCGTATGAAAATCTGAATTCGAACTGTTCAAAAGTTACGACAGTGGTAGCTGACATGAATGATCGAATAAAAGCATAGTAAATAACCAATACCGTCAGTATCAGGATCCACGAAACACTCTTTGAAGTAAAAGACCCTGTAGCAATGTTGGGCCCTAATAGAAACAAGATGACAATAGTAAGAAACGTTCTTTTCCATTTTTTTGACACATTTTGTGTGTGCTCGTAGATCATATTTTAAAAATAGCAAACTCTAAGCGGTATAGTTTCGTTATGGCAGATTCAGATATTAAAGCAATGACTGCACAAATTCCTGGTGTGGATTTTGAAGAGACTTCTTTCACTAATCCTGTGTCGCTCAATGAGGCAACGGTAGCGATCGTTACATCTGCGGCACTTCATCACCCAGACGACGAAGAATTTACAATGCTCGATATTGGGTATCGGGTTTTGGAGTCTTCAAAGCATGACTATGTATTGCGCCATTGGAGTCCCAACTTCGATCCAACCGGTTTCGCGTTGGATATAAATACTGTTTTCCCAATTGACCGTCTGCAAGAGCTAGCTGACCAAAATGTAATCGGAAAAGTTGCTGAACAGCATCTTTCATATGCTGGAAATCAGTTCGATCTTTCTTCTATCCAGCTTGATAGCGGCCCTTCGGGAGCGCAGTTTCTAAAAGACCAGGGTGTCGATGTGGTGCTCCTAACCCCTGTTTGACCTTTGTGTACACGTACCGTGAGTACGCTCGCACACATTTTTGAAGCCGCTGGTATGGCGACAATTGTTTTCGGGTCTATCAAAGAACAAGTGGAGTCAACTGCACCTCCGCGTGCGCTTTGTTGCGACTTTCCTTTAGGACGACCTCTTGGTGAGCCTCAGAATCCTGAGTTTCAACACAGGGTTCTCGAATCTGCTTTCCAATTACTTGAAGCTGAAGAACCTACTATTAAAGAATACGACGTTTCAATTCCCGATACCGCTGATGAAGTTCTTGCCTGTCCCCTACCTCCAAGACACGATCCTGATTTACATCCTGCCTTAGATGAAGTGAGAGGGTTGCGTCCTGCATACGATCGGGCTATTGAAAAATATGGAAATCGGATTGGTATGGGACGAACTGTTGATCTGGAGAATCTGGAAGAGGCTATCGCAGCTCTGATCAAAATAACTGAGGGAACTCCATGGAAAGAAGCTGGTATACCTGGCTTCCCTTCAAGGGTCAGTCAAGACATTCGTGGATATTACGAAACTGCCGCTTTGGAACTTTCCGAAAACGCACCTAAAGCATGGGCAGGTACTCGCTGGTTTTTCAAAAATACAGAAGCTGGGAAGCTTCTCATGTCTGCACGTCAAACTATGGCCGACTCAGGGGCTAATCAACCTATATGGTTTTACATGGCTCCGGGAGACAGTTAAGTCTTGACTTATTTACTATGACTGAACATCTCTGGGACTTAACCGCTAATGACTTGGCCAGAAAGATTGCTGACGGTGAAGTTTCCAGTCTGGAAGTCATCGATGCTCATCTGGGTCGGATCGAAGAAGTTAACGGATGGTTGAACGCCGTTACACGCGTTTTAGCCGACGAAGCCAGAGCCGTTGCAGAAGACGCGGACAAAGCCGTAGCCGCTGGCGATGAACTGGGTCCCCTACATGGTGTCCCTTGCACAATCAAAGAAAACATAGATGTAGCAGGCACGGCGACCACTCAGGGTCTTCCAGTTTTTGCTGACCTTGTATCTCCGACCGATGCTCCTCTTGTTGAACGCCTCCGAGGAGCAGGAGCGATCCCGATCGGTCGAACCAACCTTCCCGAGCTTGGACTCAGAATAAGTACCGACAATCCTCTGCATGGTCTGACTCGCAACCCGTGGCATCCTGAGCGAACAGCTGGTGGTTCATCTGGTGGAGAGGGTTCTGCAATAGCGTCAGGAATGTCGCCATTGGGCCTTGGTAACGACATTGGCGGCTCGGTCCGTAATCCGGCTTACTGCTGTGGGGTCACATCGATCAAACCCACACATGGACGCCTGCCCTCTTATAGCGTTTTCGAACATGATCAGAATCCTTCATTGTCATCGCAAATAATGCTCACTGACGGTCCAATGGCTCGTTCAGTCTCAGACCTTCAAACCGCTATGGAAATTTTGAACGGTTGTGATCCTCGTGACCCAAGGTCGGTCACCGTCTCGATGGAAGGACCTGACAGTAAGCGGCGGGCGGCTATGGTTAAAAGTATTCCTGGTACCGAGTGTCACCCTTCTGTTGTTGAAGGAGTTGAACGTGCTGCATCATCGTTAGCTGATGCAGGTTGGGAAATAGTTGAAAACACACCCCCTGGAATAGATCTCTGTTCAGAAATATGGGCTCACTTGTTAGGCACTGACGTTTCCCTTTTGATGGATGCAGCACGACCTCTTCTGAGTGAAGAAATGGCTGCTGCGCTGGATAGTGGCATAACTGAACAGTTCCCTTCAGAAATAATGGATCCAAATTTGGTTCACTCAGAGAGAATCCGTCTGGCTCGAGAATGGTCAGTTTTCTTCACCGAACACCCTGTTGTCATCATGCCTACTTGGCCGCAACAGCCATTTGAGCATGGAGCTGACATTAGCGAAGACTCCAGAAGCGAACTGATCGAAATACTGCGTTTTATCACACCAGCGAATGTGCTCGGCTTGCCTTCCGTAGCTTTACCAGTTGGTGTATCTGAGGGTCTCCCTCAAGGAGTGCAATGTATCGCTGATCGTTGGCGTGATGATTTAGCTTTAATAGCAGGATTAGACATTGAATCTTCTCTGGGAATAATCACTCCGATAGACCCAATTACTTCGTAAAGTTTTTCTTAATTGATTGGTAGACCTGACACCAGCCAAGGGATCTTATTTTCGATGCCTGCGTCTTCACAAGGATCATGCCCTTCCGGATGGGTATCGGCGAGCATCTGAGAAAACTCGATCGAGGTCACATGGCAAAGAAGATACAGGCCTGCTTCCTCTAAAAACTTCATGACATCATGATGAATGTCTCTACCGTTAGGATTTTTAGCTAATTCGAAAATCCCGTCTCTGCTGTAATAGTTATCTTTGGGGGTTGCGCCACCTGTAAAAGTTGTCTCCTTGATTCCTCTTTCAGTTAAAGGTGCTACGAAAGAGTTCCATGTCATTTCGTCTAGATCTTCTATGTTGTACATCAACTGGTTCCGTATCCCAAACATTGTCGCCATGACACGATGAAACGCTTTTTCGTCGCCGCTCATTCCTGTGGTGAAGTTTTCAAACATCTCATCCCCATCAAACGCAGGGGTTCCTCTTGCTATAAGTATCTCATCTGCAGAATTTACCGCTACTGCGTCATCAACTGAAAAAAGTTCCTCTCCATTGAGATCAACGATTAAGTCACTATCGGGTTTTAAAAAGTTCTGATGGGGTTCCCCTGTGAAAATACAGAACCCAGTTTCGTTGATAATGCACGAGTACCTGTCCGTTGGTCGTGTAGATGGCTTTGTTGGTTTTGGAGGGTTCGACGATGCCACTGTGATAATCGTGGTCGGAGTAGCAGTCGTGGTTGGAGCAGTAGTCGTGGTTGGAGCAGTAGTCGTGGTT
>PBYV01000036.1 GCA_002729765.1 Acidimicrobiaceae bacterium | reverse complement strand
TTGCAATTGATTCGCTCGGAGAAAAAATTAGCAATAATTTTTAATCCGGGAAACAGCCACTCTTCGGAGTGGCTTTTCCATTTATAAACCTAAATCGAGAGTCACATACTTACATTGATACAGATTTTGTTTTCGCTTGGGAAAACTGGTTCCGAATAGAGGAACAAACGGAATTTACAAATTTGAAGATTCGGTATTGAATGACTAGTGACTAGAGTTAATAAATGCTAAGTATCAGGGCCCGAGGTCTACGTTTCATTATGAGACGTGCGAAACCAAACGAAGAACGAACTCTGGAAGAAGACAGAGAACACTTTAAAAAAATTACTAGATACCCTCCTCCAAAAACAGTTTCCTACGGGAAAGTACTTCTTAACGGCATACCATCTTTACGATTCACCCCTAAAAATCCTGAACCTGACTGTCATATCCTCTACCTGCATGGCGGTGGCTACATGATGGGCTCACCGGAGATCTACCGTTCCCCAGTAGGTCTCATTGCCCGTATGACAAACACAGTTGTTACTGCAGTTGATTATCGCTTAGCTCCAGAAAATCCTTATCCTGCTGGTATTGAGGATTGCGTTGCTGCTTATTTGGCTTTAAAAAATGAGACTGGTGGCGAAATTGCCGTTGCTGGTGATTCCGCTGGTGGCGGAGCGACACTTGCCACAGCTGTTTCTCTACGCGATAACCACGGTCTTTCACCTAGTTGTCTTTATATGATTTCCCCTTGGTTGGATTTAACCCATTCTGGGGAGTCCATGAATACAAAAGCTGAATTGGATGTGATGCTTGCTCCAGATTGGATACGTACAGGGGCTGACCGCTACCGGGGTAACGAAGATGCCAGCAATCCCGGGATTTCTCCTCTTTTTGCTGATTTAGAAGGCCTTCCACCAATGCTCATTCAGGCAGGCGATGAGGAACTGCTTCTATCCGATTCAGAACGACTAGCCGATCTCGCCTTAAAGGCTGGAGTTAAAGTAGAAATTGAAATAGCGAAAGGCTTATGGCATGTATATCCACTTTTCGGTGGATTCATCCCTGAAGCTAAGAACTCTCTAAAAGAGGCTGTTAGATTCATTAACGAACATAACAAATCTGAAAACTAACTTGATTACAAAATGATTGAAAAAACTATTGAAAATTGGCATTCTTTTCTACGCGGTGATTTAGAACTTGATGACCTTCTACATGAAGAATGTGTTTTCTTGTCGCCTGTTGTTTTCAAACCGCTAAAAGGCCGTGAGTTGACAAAGCTGTATTTAAACGCTGCTTATAAGGTTTTCCCAGGTGACGAAGATAATCAAGAAAATAACGATTCGTCAACGGATTCTGGGTCTTTTAACTACACAAAATATATTCTCGATGGAAACCATGCAGCTCTCGAATTTGAAACAATTATTGATGGGATAGAAATCAACGGCATCGACATTATTACCTGCGACGAGAATAACCTCATAACCGAATTCAAAGTCATGATCCGCCCTAAAAAAGCTGTTGAAAAAATTCAGGAACAAATGGCGTCAATGATAGAAAGCATGTCTCTCTAGAGTCAGTAAATCAACTCACCGCCATGGGTGCAACTATGAAAGCAATCGCACAATAATGGAGTGAAACCCCTAGAAAAGTAAAGGAATGAAAAACTTCATGAAATCCGAAGATACGGGGCCATGGGTCAGGTTTCTGATATGCAAATACGGCAGCACCCAGGGTATAGAAAATTCCCCCAAGTAAAATTAGGATAGAGCCCCAAACACCTAAATTCCTCCAAGCATCAGCCGCAACAAATAATAAGCTCCAACCTACGAGAATGTATGGAACTGCTATAGCTTTTGATGAGATGTCTGGAAAAAAGAAACGAGTTGCTATACCTACTGCAGATCCTCCCCAGGCAATAAACAAAATAAACTTTCCAGCCCACGGGGATAGCACAAATACGGCTATAGGCGTATACGTCGCTGCTATCGCTATAAATATTAAAGAATGGTCAAGTTGACGCATCCAACGCTCCACACTGATTTTCCACTCGATCCGGTGGTATAAAGATGACACTCCTAACAGCAAAGTTATCGACACAGAAAAAAGGAGCAGTACGAGTCGCTCTTTCACACCAGATACTGAAAAAACCATCGGCAGTATCAAACAAGCAGCTACTACAGAGCTGACCCCATGGATTCTCCCCCTGAAGCGGGGCTTAAAAGCAAGATTAATTGAATCCATATATCACCAACCTAGAAGCGCTCTGAGCAACTAACACGACATTTGCAATAAGCTTTGATCTTGAAGTCTTTTCCTACCCGACAGTACCCTCTTGAAAACAAATAAACGCATAACTATAGGTGCGAGTCTTTGTGGTTTCGTTTCGGGTTGGGAAGCAACAACTATGTTTTTTCTTTTTCCTGAAATTCGTGACGTTCTAGCTTCCGGTGACGCTACCAATGCTGCATGGATACTCACAATCACCGGAGTCGTAAGCTCTTCCCTTTTACTACAAGGCGGTCGCCTCGGTGAAAAATACGGATATCAAAACCTTTACAAGTGGGGAATACTCTTTTTCGCTTTCACTAACCTATGCTGTGCTCTTTCACCAAACTTATGGTCCCTGATAGCATTCCGAGGCTTAACCGCAGTGTCACTAGCTATTATTTCACCCCTCGCAGCTGCGATTCTCGTAGCAAAAGCTACACCAGGTTCTGAAAATATGGCTTTAGCCCGTGTAGGTGTTTTTGTAGGAGCATCTGGTGTAGCTGGACCTATTATCATAACCCTACTTATAAGTTCATTCTCATGGCGCTTTGGATATTTTTCACAAATACCAATTGCTCTTTTAGCAGCTTTTCTCTCCTGGGAAAACGCTGATGTCCCTGGAAGAAACACGCGACGAAAAATAGATTTCATAGACTCCACGCTTGCTGTTTTCGCAGTTGGTTTATTAGTTTTTTCGCTTTCCAAAGCTGACGAGTGGGGTTGGCTTTCCATCAGCTTTTTGGGGACTATAATTCTGTCACTTTTCTTAACATACATGTTTTTACAGCGATCGAAAATTAGTAAGGATCCGCAAATACCGTTACTTCTTTTCAAAAGACGCAAATACAGATTTACATCTTTTTTAGCATTCACTATCGCTTCTGTTTTTTTCTCACACTGGCTAGTCCTTCTCCTTTACTTAACCGACATTTGGAATTTTGGTTTGATAAAAGCAAGTATCCTCCTGACCGTTATGCCAGGTATGGTCGTCTTGACATCCATACCCACTGGTCGAGCAGCAGACAAATACGGTCACTTTCCTGTCATCCTCTGTGGAATAACCGTATACACGCTTGGATTCTTGCAATTTTGGATTTTTGCCGGTGAAAAAGAATCACTCTTATGTCTTCTAATAACGGTGACCTGCGCTGGTTTTGGAATGGGTACTATTTGGCAATTGCTTTCCGTTTCAGCTTCTCAAAATGTTCAACCCGACCGGATAGGGTCCGCATTGGCTTTCGTTAATTCGGTACAACGTGTTGGCTCTTCTTTTGGAATTGCTCTAGCAGCGACCCTTACATTTAGCGAATCAGGTCAGCCGACTGTTGACTTGTACCAGAGAGGCGTCGGATTCATAGTTGTTGTATCGTTCATCAGCCTCATACTTACTTTTGGGTTGCGCGATAATAAAGAAAAATCTGTCAGATCAACTCATCTGGATCAAAACTTCTAGTTTTCTGACGCTCCCATGATTTGCCATCATATTGACGCACTACTCTTGCCGGGCTGCCAACAGCGACCGAGTATGAAGGAATTTCACCTGTTACAACTGAATTAGCTCCGATCACCACATGGTCTCCTATTTTTGATCCAGGTAAAATTATGGCGCCAGATCCGATCCAGCTGCTTTTCCCTATCGAGACAGGTTGTTCATTAGGTAGTTGTTTTCCAATTGGTGCGTCAAGATTTTCGTAACCATGATTCTGGTCGGTTATATAAACGTTCATCCCGGTATAAACATCCTCACCTATTTCTATAGCTAAATGTCCAATTATTGATGTACCTCTGCCTATAAGGCAACGGTCTCCAATTCGAACAACTGGATTAGTAACCATCTCTTGTCCGGGTCCCATTCCTGCTGACAAAGTTACATCTGCTGCTATAAGTACATCTTCACCTATCCATATCCACTTCTCTCCGAAACCTGAACCAGTAGGCCAGGAAATGCTCGATCCGATCCCAAATTTTCCAAACCGTTTTGAACGAATATCTTTTGGGCCGATTACAGCCAGCCGCGTGAAAAACTCTGAAGTTGTCCTTATAACCCCGCCGATTACCGGCCTAATAAAACCAAAAAGTGAAGACATTAAAGTGACCTTACTTAGAACTATTCGATGTCATACGGTAATTCATGAGGTGGAAGAGGTGTATTTGATTGGTTCCATACAGTTAATTCTTCTGAATCACAGTTAGGACAAAGGTATACGACGCTAAGCGACTGAATTGAAAGTTGTGTACCGCGAGACTTGTCGACTATTGAACGTACTGCTGCTCGTAAATCTTCCGAAGAGCACGAAGAGCACTTTGGGGTAAGGTCTCGTTCCCATTTTATTTCACATGTCTCACAAATTACAGTAACTTTTTTTGCGTTTCCAGATTCCTTGGAGTCGCCTTTAAGGTTTTCATCTTCACCACAATTCGGACAAACTATTTCATTCATAGCCACAATCAATTGATACTTATTTTTTTCGAAGGACCGCTACCCAGCCACCTATGTCAGCTCCTGGAAGATGGGCGCCATATTCTTCGAAAAGCAACTCAGCAGCACCCTCTTCAGAAATGGCTCTGATTTTCTCGCCAACAGAGTCATCTTCCCAATAATGTTCGTTCAAACCGATTACTAACAAACCTTTACTTTTTATGACCCGAAGCATCTGACGTAAAGCTTCAGTTCTGATGTGTGCAAATGCTAGAACACCAACAGCGGAAACTGCATCATAAGCTTCTTCTTCTATATCCAATTCTTCATTAATGTCAGCTAAAAATAGTTTTCGATAAACATTTGTATTTTTGGCCTTTTCGAGCATCGCAGGAGAAAAATCACACCCATCAATGTTTTTAAATCCTGAATCACTTAGAGCCAATCCTGAAAGCCCACTACCACAACCAATGTCTAATAAATCAATTTCTTTACTAGTTGAATATTGGGCGAGAGCAGTTGCACATCTCTCGGGTTGTGCGTAATCATTTTCTTTTATCTCTTCGTCATACGTCTCAGCCCAGGCTTCATAATGGGCAAGAGTTTCTTCGTGTGTTTCGAGCCGATACGTCTGATTCAAAAATTTTTCTTCAGGCATTTCCCCCACCTCTAACATTAACACTATCTAAATAGGGTAATTAGTGAAAGGTAATAGGTGAATCATTTGGACTTTAACCGCATTTCCCTAATCCCTCGTAGACTAATAGCATCATGTCATCAGACATGAATGAATTAATGTAAGGAAATAAAAGTTATGCCTACAGGAACTGTAAAATTTTTTCTAAATGAAAAAGGATTCGGATTCATCTCCGTAGACGACGGAGAAGACATATTCGTTCATTACTCCAATATCGAGGGTGATGGATACAAAAGTCTCGATGAAGGACAAGCCGTAGAGTTTGAAATCGGCGAAGGTAAAAAAGGCCCTGAAGCCTTGAACGTAAACAAAATCTGATATTAAATCTTAATTTCGTTCTCTTAACCACTCCAAAATAGCCTTCTGAACAATTTCTGGTTGTTCTGGTAGAAGCGCGTGTCCGGAATCAGGTACGACTACTAATTTCGATTTGTTTGATAGTTCTTTAACTATCTGACGTGCATTTTCTATTGTCGCTGTCGCTATGGCATCGAATTCTGGTTGCACAATAAGAAGATCTTTACCTGCTGCTTCCCACCAATAGTCAACTGAAAGTTCTTCAGTTGCTACTGTTTGAACCGCGGCTAATATCGCCATCCGTTGGACCAAACCGACGGGTCATTCATTGGTGGTCGCAAATCGAGGATTTTCACGAAGATTAGTCAAAGTCCTCTACTTCTTCCATCACTACATCCCAACGGTCCATACATTCAAGACATCTGTATGCAACTACATCCCCAGGTTCAATTTCCGTGTCAGGATGTATCAATAGTTTGCATTCACCACCGCAATCAACGCAAATAATAGTTTCTGGAGCTTTCATATCTTTACACTACTTCTTGCCCACTGTCGCCGTTGCATAAGTTTTTTAGCTACTGTTATCCGATGTCTAATGGAATTAGAAAATGATATTGACAATTCTTCACCCAGGAGAAATGGGTGTTTCTGTGGCTGCTGCTGCAATCAGTTCAGGCCATAAGGTTTTATGGGTTTCCGAAGGTAGATCTGAAACCACCAAAAAACGTGCTTCGTTTCATAAACTTGAGGACATTAAAACACTTTCTAATATTCGTGAAAGTGACATGGTTTTTTCGATCTGCCCACCGCAATCAGCCGTAAAGGTAGCGAAAGCTGTTGCGGAAACCGGATTTGAAGGACTCTATATGGATGCAAATGCAGGATCTCCAGAAAAGAAGCATCTGATTCATAAGCTTTTAGAGAGTAACAATATTGACTTTGTGGATGGTGGAATTATTGGACCTCCTGCAAACTCTGAGGGATCAACGCGACTTTACGTTTCCGGTGAAAGATGCGACGAGATTAAAGCTGTTTTCACGGACGGTTTTTTAAGCGTTCTTTCACTGGGAGATGAGGTAGGCAAAGCTGCTTCTTTAAAAATTGCTTATGGTGCCTGGACTAAAGGGGCAAGTGCGTTGATTCTTACTGTTAGAGCCATGGCGAAAAACGCCGGTGTCGAGGAAGATCTACTTCATGAGTGGGGTTTATCCCAACCCGATGCTGAAGCAATGACTTTAATATCAGCAACTTTAAACTCTCCTAAAGCCTGGAGGTTTGTTTCTGAAATGAATGAAATTTCTGAAACCTTTGCTTTGAACGGAGTTCCGAATGTTTTTTGGGACGCTGCTGCTGAAGTTTACGAACGGTTGAAAGATTTCAAAAATGTTCCTAATGAGAAGGTAAACATAGATTTAGTTCTTGAAAAACTTATTGAACCAAATGAAGACATTTAAGGTCTATGAAATTAGACTCCTCTTTCTATCGAATCTTTTCTTTTTAAGAAGAAAAGCATGACACTATTATTTGGAATTAATTTTTATGACTGAAATTAACGGAACTTTTGAACCATCCTTTGCAGCAGTTGCAGAAGCTTTTGAAAAGAACTTCGATGAAGGAGACCTGGGTGCTTGTTGCGCTGTTTTTGTAGATGGCGAAATTGTTGTCGATCTTTGGGGTGGAGTTTCCAATTCGGAAAAAGGAACTTTGTGGGAAAAAGACACAATCGTAAATGTATGGTCAACCACAAAGACGATGGCAGCAATTTGTATCTTGATGCTTTTTGATCGGGGTTTAATTGAGCTAGATTCGCCTGTTTGTAAATATTGGGAGAACTTCGCTCAAAACGGAAAAGAAGGTGTGCTTATTAGCCACCTACTGTCTCATTCTGCTGGATTGCCTGGATTTGATGACCCTATAACTGAAGATCAACTATTTGACTGGGATTATACTTGCAATCGACTAGCCTCTCAGTCAACCTGGTGGGAGCCAGGAAGCATGTCGGGCTACCACCCTATGACTCAAGGGTGGCTACTTGGGGAACTCCTCAGACAAGTAGATGGTCGCACTTTGGGAACTTTTTTTAAAGAAGAAGTTGCTAATAAGATTGGTGCAGACTTTCATATCGGATTATCCGACGAACATTTTGAGCGAGTTGCCCTACTGGATACTGATTCTGTTGACGGGCCTGTAGTTCTGACTGATCAGGCTCCGCACCCTTTTGTGGAACGTGTTGAGAAACATGGAAGAATGGGTGCAAAGTTAGCTAATACTGACCGTTGGAGAAGCTCTGAATTCCCAGCTGCAAATGGACACGGAAATGCACGCTCTGTTGCTCTTGTACACAGTTTGATTGCACAAAATGGAAGTTCAGATAGTTTTAAACTCATTTCCTCCGACACAGTTGACAAAATTTTTGAAATTCAAACTGATGGAACAGACCATATTCTTGGTGTCCCGATTCGTCACGGTATGGGTTTCGGTTTACGAAGTGAACTGATGCCTATAAGCCCAAATGAAAAAGCTTGTTTTTGGGGAGGCTGGGGAGGCTCTCTGGCAGTAATTGACGTAGATGCAAATATGTCATTTGCTTATGTCATGAATCGCATGGCTCCGAGTCTTCAACACGATATGAGAGCGGGCCGTACCCTTATGGCAACTCACGCCGCATTAGCTTCTACTTAGATCCAATCTTCGTATGAACCAATCACCCAGTCCAAAAATACCTTTCGGTATTTATGTGTTGATGGTCTCAGCTTTTTTCTCATCGTTATCTCAGATCGGTCAAATTACAATTATCGGCAAACAAGTATGGGACATGACTGGGAATGCACTTGATTTAGGGTTAATTGGAGTTGCTGAATTTTTACCAGTTGCGCTTCTAGCGCCAATCACAGGATCTATAGCTGACCGTTTCGACAGAAGGCGAGTACTTGCAATAGCTCTTTCAGGTGAGGCAATTGTCTCAATTTTTCTCTTTTCCTATATTCGCACTGACCCAACCTCTTTAAAACCAATTTTTGCTTTAATTCTTCTATTCAGTGTTTTCAGATCTTTCGCTATGCCTGCTAATCGCGCTCTTCCTATTGATCTGGCTCCACCGGGAACCGTTGAGAGAGTGGTCGCGTTAAAAGCAGTTTCTTTTATGGGTGGAACCGTTGCCGGTCCAATTATTTTTAGTTTTCTATTTGTAGCCGATATCGCTCTTCCCTATCTGGTGGCCGCAATCGGCCTTTCAACAGGAATAGCACTTCTTTCCTTAGTTCCGAAGCCTCCAGTCATTCAATACAAACCAACTGGAACGAAGCAAGTAATAAAAGATGCTTTTGAAGGTTTACGTTTCATTCGAAGAACTCCAATTCTATTTGGAGCTATAAGTCTTGACCTTTTTGCAGTATTGTTCGGAGGAATAATTGCTCTGCTGCCTGCAATAGCTGAAGAGCGCCTAGGTGTTGGAGCTGTTGGACTTGGGTGGCTGCGCGCTTCAGTGGGAATCGGAGCTGGAATAACAATGCTTTCTCTTGCATTTAGACCGCTGAAACGTAATGTAGGTGTAAGACTTATTCAAATGGTTGGAATTTTCGGGATAGCAACCGTTGTTCTTGCCATGACCCGAAGTTTCACTGTTGCTTTCGTTCTAATTCTTGTAGCTGCATCTGCTGATGCTGTCTCAATGTTTATACGCGCCAGTCTTGTGCCTTTAGCCACTCCAGAACAAATGCGAGGGCGTGTGCTTGCTGTAGAAAGTGTTTTTATTGGTGCATCTAACGAACTCGGAGCAGCAGAGTCTGGTGTGACAGCTGCATTATTCGGTTTAGTTGGAGCAATACTTTTCGGAGGTGCTGGTACTCTCTTGGTTGTTGTTTTATGGTGGCGACTTTTCCCTGCACTGCGTTCTGTAGATAGATTTGAAGATATAAGAGCAACTTGATATACGTTCAATTACAGAAAGTAGAAAATGAATAAAATGCATAACGAAACTTTGACTGTTCTATCAGATCGCACTTCTGTGATCGAAGTTTCCTGGGAAAACAAAAAACCTTGCATCAAAAAAGATGACGTTCAAGAAATTTTGGGATGGGAACTTAAAGATGAAGGACTCTGCAAAGAAACAACCTGTATTCCTGTGCCTTCAGATTTAACTTCTGACCCATCCGAGTTTGTTGATCTGTTAACACTCACCGAAGCACTCGGATTCTCGACTGTTATGGATATAGAAGCAGGGTTTCTTGCTATAGATAGCTTCTCTTCACTCCGCCACTCTGCTCTTTCAGAACGCAAAGCTCCCAATATAGAACTTCCAGACCTTAATGGAACCTTGCGTTCCCTTTCCGAATGGAGCGATAAGAAAAAGCTGCTTGTAGCTTTTTCGAGTTGGTGAGGGTGTGCTTTTGATCTGCCAGGTTGGCAGACACTGTTCGAAGATTTAGAAGACGAAAATTTTGTTGTACTAGCAGTAGCTATAGACGAAAATGTTGAAGCGATCAAAGAACTCGCCAAAGAAGCCACTTATCCAGTTTTAATTGATGCCGACCATCTCTTTAGTGATCTTTACGCTGTCAGTAACGTTCCAACTGTTATCTGGGTTGACGAAAACGACATTATTATTCGACCGAATGCCGGAGAGTTTGGTAGTGATACTTTTACTGAATTAACTGGCATTTCTTGCGCGAATCACATGAATCAAGTCAAAGACTGGGTGAAGGAAGGTGTGGTCCCTGAAGATGCGAAACATACTGTTGAAGACTTTGATCAAAATGAAATTACCGCTCGTCTGCATTTCAGAATTGCAGCTAATTCGCTTAGAGCCGGGCTTGATGAAGTTTCCGAGCAACATTTTGAAAAGGCCGAAAAACTAGCGCCTTTGGATTTCACGATTGTACGAGCATCAATGCCTCTTCGCGGTGGTAATCCTTTTGGGGAGGAGTTTTTTGATCTTTATGAGAGGTATCAAAACGCCGGATCTCCGTATCATGGAATTCCGCGTCAAACA
>PBYV01000035.1 GCA_002729765.1 Acidimicrobiaceae bacterium | reverse complement strand
TTTGAATTTTTTCATTTAAAAGATCCAACATGCTGGATCTTTCCCACGGAGTTGAAAGATCTAATTCACGACCATCATATTGAATTACTGTTGAACCACAAATTTCCAAAGCAAGTTCAGAAACCAAGTCTTCCACTAGTCTCATGATGTCTTCGTAATCTGCGTAAGCTTCATAAAGTTCAAGCATTGTAAATTCTGGGTTATGACGTGTGGAAATACCTTCATTTCTAAACACACGAGCCATTTCGAAAACTTTTTCGAATCCTCCAACAACCAGCCTCTTTAAATATAACTCAGGTGCGATTCGTAGAAATAAATCAAGATCCAGAGCATTGTGGTGAGTCTCAAAAGGACGAGCTGCGGCTCCCCCTGGAATTGGATGAAAGACCGGAGTTTCTACTTCCATAAAATCTCGGCTCTCAAGCCAATTTCGAATCAACGAAATGATTCGACTTCTAATTCTAAATGTTTCACGAGACTCTTCTGTGACCCAAAGATCCACATACCTTTGTCTGTAACGAATATCGGTATCAGATATGCCGTGCCATTTATCAGGAAAGGAACGCTTTGCTTCAGCTAATCGAACCCAAGAATCAACACGAACGGAAATTTCACCTCTTTTTGTTTTAATTACCTCTCCGGTTACGCCCAGCCAGTCACCCAAATGCAAGTTAGAAAAAAGTTCAAAATCAGGAGTGTTTTTTTCGGAAGCGAACAGCTGGATACGTTCAGTTGAATCTTGCAAAACGCCAAAAACTATTTTTCCTTGATCACGGCGCAACATCAATCTTCCAGCGACCGAAACCGTTACTCCGCTACTATCCCCTTCAGCTAAATCTGAATGTTCGGATAGGAGTTGAGAAGCTGAATTTGTGACTTCGAAACGGAAAGGAATTTCTCTATCCATCATCACCCCTATTTAGATCGTATACAAGTCTTAGCCCGTGCAAAGTTAAAAACGGTTCAACATGATCAATTGATGTTGCTACTGGAGCAATCAAGTGCGCTAAACCTCCCGTAGCAATCACTGTACAATCAGTTAATTCTTCTCTAAATCGCTCAACCATTCCATCTACTTGCGAAGCAAAACCATAGATAGCTCCTGATTGAAGGGACTCGACTGTGCTTTTACCTATAACACTTCGTGGTTCAGTTAACTCGATAGCTCTTAAGGCAGCGGCTCGTTCGAAAAGAGCATCTAGGCTTATCTCAATACCAGGTGCTATTGCACCGCCAAGAAATTCTCCCTCTGAAGAGATAACGTCGAAATTATTTCCGGTTCCGAAATCAACAACTACAGATGGGCCACCATATAAGTCAAAAGCTGCAACAGCATTTGCTATACGATCTGCACCAACCTCACGAGGGTTGTCATAAAGTATGGGCATTCCAGTGCGGACTCCGGGTTCAATTACTACTGGTTCTAGTTCCATATATCTGCCAACCATCTCACGCAGGCTTGCTAATACGCGTGGGACACCTGAACAAATTGCGATTCCCTCAAACTCATCTTTGTGACCAGAAGACCTAACCAGATCTCTGATAATTACTGCATGTTCGTCAGAAGTTCGATCATCGTCGGTAGCAATTCGCCAGAAATCCAAAAGGCCTGAATCAGCCTCGCCAGCTGATGTAGAACTTTCGTAAAGCCCTATAACCGTCTGAGTATTCCCTACATCAATGGTTAAGAGCATTCTTTTCCTCTCATAAGTCGCTTTTCTAGTAGAAATTTAGTCTCTCATAAAGATAAGACAAACCAATCAACTAACACTCACTTTAAAAACTATTTGCCCTAATGGAGTGAAAGAACTACCTGTTTTAAGGCTAGTACCTTAAGAAGGTTCTAGAGTCGACTTTTAATTTTAAGGAATAACAACACCAACATTGTCTATTAAACGAGCAGTTCCAAAATCGCATGCGATTAGTATTCGAATCTGTCTCCCAGAATCATTTAATGAATCAAGTGGAGTAAAAGTTTTAGAATCGACAATTCCTACATAATCCAAATCACCTTTTGATTCGTTTACTACTATGTCACTTATCAATTTTTTCAAATTTTCAGACTTTCTCTCTCCATCAGAAACCAACTCTGCTCCTGCAGTCAAAGCACGGTAAAGCACAGGGGCATCCGCACGTTGCTCTTCTGTCAAATAAACATTTCGGCTTGAAAGAGCTAATCCGTCGGTTTGACGGATAGTTGGGCATGCAACAATTTCAACGGGGAATCGATGGCGTTTCACAAGGTCGTTTACAACCATTATTTGTTGAAAGTCTTTTTCTCCGAAATATGCACAAGTCTCACCAACGATTTCGAATAATCGTGCAACAACTGTTGCGACACCCTGAAAATGAGAAGGTCTGCTCTTTCCTTCAAGGATTTTCCCAATTTCACCAATCTCTTCTGGTTCCGACACCCCTTTCGGATAAATCTCTTTCTGTGTCGGACAGAAAAGAATATCAACTTTATGCTTTAAACAAGTCCCCTCATCTTTTTCTAAACTTGAAGGATAATCACCTAAATCTTCTTCATCGGAGAACTGAAGCGGATTTACAAAGATTGAGACAACAGTAGTTTTCTCCTGTCTGATTGAAGTATCAATCAGTGAAGTATGCCCTCCATGAAGAGCGCCCATCGTAGGAACGAAACCGATATCCTCTCCTAGATTTCGTCTTTCGTTTAAAAGATTTTGGAAATCCTTAACTGAGGTGACTATCTCCATGGAAACTATGAATTACTTTGACTTTCAATCTCTATAAGTTCAACTATCTCACGGCCATCGCTTCCGATTTGCTTTTCAAAAAGCTGCTCAACAACTTCAATTGCGCGTGGCCCTGTAGGGACCAATTCACGCCACAAAAGGTACGCCGCAATCAGACCGCAAATCTGATCGCTCAGCTCTTCTCGGTGCAACAACACTCTTGGGTTGTCATCTAGTAGAGAGTTCAGTCGGGTAAATAAAGCAGTCAGTCTTGTAAGACCTTCCTCTGCTCCTCCGAAAGGCATTTGCACCCAACGCACTCCTTGGCTTTCGTAGGCCTTTATATTGTCGTCATTAGCGAGAAGTGACACAATCACATCAAAGTTGTTTTGCCTAATCCAAATGACTTCTTCTTGTCGCCGAACACTTCTATGGCTTTCGCCAAAACCTCCTGGCCTTTCGCAAATAGCTAAAGAGTCCTTAATAACCCAATAAAATTTCCTTGGCTCTATTCCCTGAGCCCACTTACCCCTCATCAAAGAACCTCGACTTAATAGAAGATAGATTTTGAAATTGTACTAAAAAAAGTAACTGCATCAGATCGGAGGTTACTGGAGTAAAAACTATAGGACGCAAGTTGATCAACTTTAATTTCTGCAAATTATTAGCTCTCCGAACTAGCTACCCAAATATCAGGCAAATTTCTATAACGTTCAGCTACATCTAATCCGTAACCAACTAACCAATCAGCTGGGACTTGGAAACCCGCGTACTTTATTGTGTCTTCTTCAAATTGAAAATCTTCCCTAACAAGAAGTGCGCATATCTCTAAACTCGCGGGGTTTCTAGCAAGAAGATTCTTTCGCAAAAAATTGAGAGTTAGACCGCTGTCAACTATGTCTTCAACTAAAAGAACATGCCTACCAGCTAAATCGAGATCAAGATCTTTAACTATTCGCACTACTCCCGAAGAGGTAGTCGAATGACCGTATGAGGAAACAGCCATAAAGTCGAACTCTATTGGTAAATCAATAGCTCTCGATAGGTCACTCATAAAAACAAATGCACCTTTTAGAACACCTACCAAAAGAGGTGCTTCTTTGGAATAGTCTTGGCTGATTTGCTTTCCTAATTCATCAACCTTTTCTGCAACTTGCTCTGCTGTTATCAAAACATGTTGAGGGGTTGGAATGTTGTCTGTGTTCTCTTCACTCATTAATAGGACCCTATCTGTCAAATAGTTAGATAAAAAAATTAGTCAGATTCTTGAGAAATTTTTGTATTAACTGAAAATCTAACTTTTCCTTGAGACCGATCCACTCGAAAGCCACCAGGAATTTCTGTTCCTTTAATTTCTCCTCTTACAATCTGTAAAACTCTGTTAACTGAAGAAGAATCTGCTGGCAAGCCAAGCTTGTCTGTTAGCCAGTCTTGAATTGCAAATCTAACCACTGGGTCAGGAACATCAGCTACTGATCGAACATTCGTTATGTCGAGATCTTTTACCAAATCAGCTAAAATTCCGGATGCTTCTCCAGCCAAATTTGCATGTCTAGTTAACAACGGGACAGGGTCCCGCCCGGTCACTTCAGCTAACAAAGGAATCACCTCGTTACGAATCCTGTTACGGGTAAATCTAGGATCCAAATTCATAGGATCATTTACTGGGTCTAATTGTTCTGAAAGGCAAAGCTTCTTTGTCTCATGACGGCGCAAATCTAATATCGGTCTTCTATAAGGATCTCCGATCCCTGCAGTTCCTTGCACACCGGAACCTCTAAGTAAATTCAAAATAACAGTTTCAGCCTGATCATCTGCTGTGTGACCTGTAAGAATTTGTGGAGGTAAAACATCTCTTCTAGCGTCACGAGCTCGAGCTTCCAAATTTGGACCATCTTCTACAAATGCTTTTAGGCAATTAGCTTTAACGCCTAAATCGCTGGCCACTTCAAACACCATTTCCCCTTCATCGCTTGAAGTTTCTCTAAGTCCATGGTCTACATGCCATGCAGTTACTTTTAAACCAGCATTTACAGCTAGTAAAAGTAAAGCCAACGAATCAGCTCCGCCCGAAACAGCACAATCAACTTCGGTTCCACTTGGTGGGAAAACGCAACGAGCTTGAAGCTCAGAAAGTAAGTCACTACTCATTTTTCTGCTTCTTGATTCGGGAGATCCAAAGGTTGGGATTTTTGATCTCCTCCAATTTTGGCAAGTTGTCAGGGTGCTCCCAAACCATGTTCAAAAAATCGATTCCTTCGGATTCCTCAATAGCAAAAATAAATTCTTCACCTTCTTCGTATTGTGCCAATTTTGCTTCAATCCCGATAAGTTTCTGAAAAATCTTCGTAACCCCAGTGGCAGATTTTCTTCTTTGACTGACTACCTTCTCGAATCTTTCTTGGTTTCTAACATGACCTTTTCCTGCTCTACTCATAATGACATCACCATGACCTTCAAGAAGAGTCATTAGAGCAGCTATGTCATTAATTGAATCATTCTGATCCATCGATGTGAAAAAATTGGATATTTTAAATTCAGACAATCGAGAAGATACGGGATCTTTTGAAAGTTCTAATTGTGAATTGTTTTTCTTTATTGATTCATTCGTATCAGTTTGAACTTCCTGAAGAAGTTTTTTTACCAATGACAAATAGTGTTCTCTCATCCATGGAACACCCGTAAATTGTGCTCTGTGAGTTAACTCATGAATAGCTAGCCATAAACGAAATCCATCGGGATCAAAAGCGTAACGACGTTCTATCGCACAGATATTAGGTCCGACGTAATAAACCAAATCTTGATCGTTCAAGTCTTCATTATCTAAAACTAATAAATCGTATTGCCCTAAAACCCGTGTTGACATCCAGCCTAAAACTGCACCTATTTCTAAAGCTGCTATGCGTGCAGAAATTGAAGGTTTATTTATTTCAGGATTTTCTGCCAGAATCGGTTTCAATAAACGTTTGAGAGAAGAAAAGTTAGCTCTAATCCAGCCACTTCTATCAACAACTTTTGCCTTTGCTTCACCTGAAAAAGATTTCAAACCTGTTGAAGTTTCTACTAATTTTTCAGCACTTGCAGTGAACCCATTAAAAGACTCATTCAACCCTTTTAGGTAACTGGCATCATTAAAAGGAGCCCTGTTAGCTATTTGGTTAGCTACTTTTTCAGCTAGACCCCAATCGACTGTCATGCCATCTACAGAGCTAGCTTGATAACGCTCCAAAGGAATCCCTGAAAGTTAGCGCTTGGGATAACGCGTAGAAGAGACTTTCCCTAAATAGCCAATCAAAGCAGCGATTAAGGATACAACTCCAACCACTACCAAGGGGACTGCTAACCAATAGTGCCAAATTACTCCACCAATAATATTCATAGAACAAATCCTACGTTAATTGACAAAAAAGATGACACTTTTCCGGAGCCCGCGCGGGGAATTGAACCCCGGACCTGTTCATTACGAATGAACCGCTCTGCCAACTGAGCTACACGGGCGCAAATGCAATATTAGTATCGACATCTAGACATGAGACAAAAAAGTATTTCTAAGCTCTTTCTAAAGGCGCCCATGACAATAAAAGTCGTTTTTCCCCCACAGAAGAAAAAGAAACTACCGCTTCAGCTCTGTCTCCTGCTCCGCTCACGTTTACTACTACGCCTGCACCCCACGCTTCATGTCTAACATCATCTCCGGGCTGTAAACCCAATAAATGAGCTTCTGACAAATTCGAATTATTTCCAGGCTGGTTTACCCCTTTCCCAAAAATTCGTCCCGATGGTTCTTCAGCAGAAAGTTGGTCCGTAGAAATAAAATCCCAGTCTTTTATATCCGAATAACTACTAGTTGAATTTCTTAGACTTCTATTACTTTTTTGGGATCCTTCACGTTGTATTAGTCCCTCCGGAATATCATCTAAAAATCTACTTGGTGGGTTGTATTGAGTTTGCCCGTGCAGCATTCGACTCCAAGCATTGCAAAGATGAAGGATTTTTCTCGCCCTTGTAATTCCTACATAAGCTAACCTTCGTTCTTCTTCCATTTGATCGGGGTCGCCCAAAGCTCGAACATGTGGGAAAATACCTTCCTCCATGCCTAGTAAGAAAACAACTGGAAATTCAAGCCCCTTAGCAGCATGGAGTGTCATCAATAAAACTTCCCCGTCGCCCAAATCAGAGGTCTCATTCGGTATTTCATCAGTGTCTGCGACCAAACCAACTCGTTCCAAAAATTCAGAGATATCTAAAAATTCAGATGCCGCTCCGACTAGTTCCGACAAATTTTCTAAGCGGCCTTCAGCTTCTATTGTTCTCTCTTCTTCTAGACCAGTTATGTAACCTGACTTTTCGAGAGAAAATTCAATTATGTCTGCGGGTCCAAGGTCTAGTCGAGATTGTGATTCTTCTAGCAAATTTAAGAAAGACTCAATTCCTTTCAGTGCTTTGCCCGATACCCCAGCTTTAGAAGCTTCAAAAAGTGCGAGAAATAAATCAATTTGATTTTTTTCTGCCCAGGCTTCTATTTTTCCTAAGGAAGTGTCACCCACTCCACGTTTAGGCACGTTAATCACACGTCTAAGCGCAACTTCATCCAAAGGGTTTACTGCTAACCGTAAATATGCAAGAGCGTCCCGTACTTCACGTCGATCATAAAATCGTGTACCTCCAACAACGCGATAAGCCACACCTAACCGATTTAGTTGCTCTTCGATAGCTCGACTTTGCGCATTTGTACGATAAAAAATGGCCACATCGGATAATCCTAAGAACCCAGCTCTGTTATAAGAAATAATCTTTCCTGCGACCCAGTTAGCCTCGTCATCCTCGTTGCTGGCTTGATACAAAATAATCGATTCTCCCTCACCTTCTTCTGTCCACAGATCTTTTGGTTGACGGCCGGAATTTCTGCTTATAACTTCATTTGCTGCATCAAGGATTGTTTGAGTTGACCTGTAATTCTGATCTAAAACGATGACTGTCGCATCAGAAAAAACCTTTTCAAAATTAAGAATATTTCTTACATCCGCTCCTCTGAACTGGTATATCGATTGATCACTATCACCTACTACACAAATATTTCGATGTTCGGCTGCCAGGAGAGAAACAAGTTCGTTTTGAATCAGATTTGTGTCTTGATATTCATCCACGAGAACATGTTTGAAACGATTTTGCCACTGCTCCAAGATCGACTTGTTTTTTCTAAAAAGAATCACCGTGTTAAGTAACAAGTCATCAAAGTCCATTGCACTTGCTCTCTTAAGTCTTGCTTGGTATTCAACAAAGATTTCACTGACCTTCTGGTCATAAGGATTCTCTGTGCTGTCTAAATAGTCATTAGGATTTATTCCTTCATTCTTAAGAGCTGAAATTTTTGATAGCAGAGCGCGAGGGGGGAATCTTTTTAAATCAAAATTTAGGTCTTTTATTACATGACCCATTAAACGAGCAGCATCACCTTGATCGTAAATTGTGAAATTTGCCGAGAATCCAATTTCATCTGATGATTGTCGCAGAATTCGAACACATGCTGAATGAAAAGTTGAAACCCACATCTTATGGGCTACAGACCCTACGAGTTCTACTACTCTGTTTCTCATTTCTTCTGCAGCTTTATTTGTAAAAGTAATTGCCAGAATTTCAAAGGGTGAAATCCCTTTTTCTTTAATTAGATAAGCAATTCTGCTTGTTAATACTCTTGTTTTTCCTGAACCAGCCCCTGCCACTACAAGAAGAGGGCCGTTCCCATGGGTTACAGCTTCATTCTGTGCAGGATTTAATTTGAGATTAGATTCTGCATTTTCTTCTGTGCTTGGAAAAAGTTCAGCCACAGGATCACCCTACTTGGGGTATGGGACTTACTCGGTTAAGACAAATAATTAAGATCGACCTTGACTACCAAAGCTGATCTGCATACCGATCAGTTCCAACTACTGTCGCAAAGAATGGAGCAGCAAAAAGTATTTTGGCTTTATCTGATGAATCAACTGCTTTTCCATATTCAATAAAATCATCCCAGACTTCGCGAGGATCCTTCTCAATGAAAAAAAGCTGCACGTATCGGTTTTCGCCTCCTGGTGAGGTGCCAAGGTCCATTGGTGCTTTGCCAGTCATTTCATCTTGACCGGGAACTGGTTTCCATATGGAGCAAGATTCTGCAGCCCCAGATTTAAAAACAGTTGATGAAGTAAGGCTCTCCAGCCAGTCTTCAAATTCAAAAGTATTCATTTCAGGATTTTTCTCAATCGAAACTGAAACAAGACCTTCATATCCATGATCTAAAGCCAACTCCATGGGCACTGGGTCATCATCTCGATAATAATTTCTCACATGATCATACAAAGCCGTGTGTGCATGCTTGCGTTCACTGAACCCACGGCCTCCGGCGTATAAATGTTGTACTTGTTGGGCTCCCCAGTTGAAATGGTCATCATGATGGCCGTCTTCAACCCAGTAGATGGCTAAGTATGAGCCACTATCCCACGGGTTGGTGAGGGCATTGGTTTCATCTGCAGGAAATCTGAGGTCTTTCAACTCACGTGTGGATACCCATCTACCTCCTGCGAAACAATAAGGGCCGGTCATGCACCCGCCATAAAAATGGTCACGTTCGTACCATCTGTTATATGCAACCTCATGACCGAGGTTTGGATCCACCAGTGTAAACAGCATGCTCCCGACTTTTAACGGGTAATCATCAGCAATATTCATAATTTACAGATAGTACATTCTCTTGCCGGGAAATACTAAAAACTTCTCTGTCTTCAACTCGTTTAAATCCATTTTTTTCTAATACTTTCGCAGAAGCAACATTTTCTTTAAACACATTGGCTTTAAATTTTTCACATGACGTATTAGATTTAGCATAATTAAGCAACTCCATAACAGATTCTGTCGCGTAACCTTGTCCCCAATATTCGATGCCTAACCAATATCCCAATTCATAAAAATCGCCTTCTGCAGGTGTTAGACCAATTCCACCGATCAAATCATCATTTAAGAAAATGTTTAAGTTAAATTCCTCGTTATCAACTATCTTTAACCATTCATCAGCATCGTCAAGAGTGTAAGGGTATGGCACATTGCTTAAAGTTTTCGAAACCCTAAAATCCCCTATTAAAGAAACAAGTCGTTCTTTATCTGTATCAACTAATTTCTTTAAAACCAGTCTTTCTGTTTCAATCTTTATCATCCCTCATCCACAAAAAGATTTTGTAAAGTTTCCATTTCGGAAGAACTAAGCTTGCCCTTATTTTCTGCGTCAATACATTCTTGTAATTCATTTCTATTTTTAATTCCTAGAATTACAGAGCTAACTTTTTCAGCACTAAGAGCATATCTATGCGCTAAGGATGCCGGAGATTCTTCCCAGTCTTTGGCAAGCTCTCTAAAAGGTAAAGCCCTTTCAAAATCAGTGAAATCAGCCTTATCCATTCCTGAAGGATGTGGTTCTCTATCCATACTAGAAGTAAGCGCCCCTGCTTGAACAGCTCTAATAGCCAGAATCGGTATAGCTTTTTCTTGACATTCTGAAAGCACCCTATTGGGATCAGGTTTCTTACTGATATATCCAATGGCTCCAATTGAATTTAAGATATTTATTGCGCACTGCATAGCTTCAGGCGGATGTTCATAATTTATAGCTTTTATTAGTGCTTCTTCTTGCCCTAAACCAACGCCCCAGTGATCAATCTTTCCTTCTTTTTTTAACATTTCAAAAGCTGGAATTACCGCACTGTAATAACACGAGAGCGTAGTAGCATTCGTGGCCCTATGTTCATTTAGTACTGGCAGCTGGTAATCATCCTCTATGAGTTGAGAGTGAAGAAGAAACAAATTAACTTTTTCGACTCCCATCGTCTCTAAACTTCTACAAAGAGAACTATTAAGTCTCGTGTAAACTTCTGAGTCTGGAACTGTTCCCAGACTACATTTAGTGGTTAGATTTATTTCTGAATGATCCTTGCCTTTCAAAGCCTCACCAACGACTCTCTCAGCTTCTCCTTTCCCATACATAGGGGCTACATCAAGATGATTGATTCCGGATTCAATTGCTAAGTTCACAGTAGAAACGCTTTCTGATCTGGTGGTTTCTCCCCAAACGTTCCCTATCCCACCACCTCCTAGACTAAGTGCACTTACAGTTCCAAAAGGTTTAAATTCTCTTTGTTCCATTATTCCCACTCAATAGTCCCTGGTGGTTTAGAAGTCACATCGTAAACAACCCTGTTAACGCCTTCCACCTCATTAATGATTCGGCTGGAAATTCGCTCTAACAGATCATGAGGTAAACGTGCCCAATCAGCTGTCATAGCATCTTCGCTAGTTACTGCTCTTATTATCACTGGGCGTGCATAAGTTCGTTCATCACCCATAACTCCTACTGAACGGATATCCGCTAAAACAGCAAATGCTTGCCACACTTCTTCTTCTAAATCAGCTTTATCAATTTCTTCTCTGACTATGAGATCTGCAGCACGGACGGTTTCTACCGTTTCGCTATTTATCTCGCCAATAATTCTTACCGCTAACCCAGGTCCTGGGAAAGGTTGCCGTTTCACTATCTCGTCCGGTAGACCTAATTTTCTCCCAACTTCTCTTACTTCATCTTTGAACAGATTCCTTAATGGTTCGATCAACTCAAAGTCCATATCTTCAGGTAACCCACCGACGTTGTGATGGCTTTTTATTCGTGCAGCTTCGCTTGTCCCAGATTCAATAACGTCCGGATACAAAGTGCCCTGCACAAGAAAGTGTGCTTCTTCGATTCCCGCTGCTGCTTCTTCGAATAAACGAATGAAAAGTTCTCCTATGATTTTTCTTTTTTGCTCAGGGTCTACTACTCCTTCTAACTGTTCAAAAAACCTTTCCGCTGCTTTAACGTGAATAAGTTCAATGCCTTGTGAACTTTCAAAAGTGTCGACAACCTGTTGGGCTTCTCCTGCTCTCATCAACCCCGTATCAACGAAAACACAAGTCAACTGGTCACCAATTGCTTTATGCACCAGAGCCGCTGCCACAGCAGAATCAACTCCGCCTGATAGTCCACATATAGCCTTTTTTTCTCCAACAATTTCTTTTATTCCCGAAACTGACGATTCAACCACAGAAGCCATGTTCCAATCATTAGGACAACCACAAACATCGTGGATAAAACGTCTCAACAAATCTTGACCACAAGGAGTGTGGTGGACTTCTGGATGGAACTGAACTCCAAAAAGACCTTTTTCGGGCTCTTCAAACACCGCTACAGGAGACCCATCTGATGAAGCAGTTACCGTAGCGCCTTCTGGTGGATTAGTAATCGAGTCAAAATGGCTCATCCACACTTGTTGTGTGGAAGTTTCGAAATCTGACAGAAGAATTCCTGACTCATTTACGTTTACAACCGTTCTTCCGTATTCCCCTTTTTCGTTACCTTCAACTGAACCACCATTTTGTTGAGCTATTAGTTGTGCTCCATAACAGATACCCAAAATCGGTACTCCAAGATCATAGATTGCTGGGTCAATTTTGGGGGCTCCTTCTACGTTTACAGACGTCGGGCCGCCAGAAAAAATAATTCCCGCAGGTTTAAGATCAGCGAAACTTTCTGCATCTAATTCGTGTGAAACTATTTCACTGTAAACGTTGGATTCTCTCACTCGACGGGCGATAAGTTGCGCATACTGTGCCCCAAAGTCAACAACAAGAATCCGTTTATCTGATTCAGCAGTACCAAAAAGATTACTACTCACTGTTAACCAAGAATCTCGTCAATTAATTCTGAAACTCTTTCCACATGGGTAGATGTAGTCCATGTGCCACCGACTGATAGTCGTAAAACATGTTTGCCGTCCAACACCGTGTGCGTGAGTAAAACTTCACCTGTTGAGTTCAAAGATTCTTGTAATGCTTTTGTAGCATCATCACCATCTACATGGCTAAAGCAAACAAGTGAAAGTGAAACTGGAGCGGCCAAAGCTAGTTTCGGATGTTCCGCTACGCGTTCAGCGAAACTTTCAGCTGCTTCTACATGATGTCTTATATGTGACCTTAATCCTTCAGCCCCGTAGCTTCGCAAAACAAACCAAAGCTTCAAAGACCGGAATCTTCGGCCTAATGGAACCTGCCAATCCCTATAATCAATGACTTCTCCAGCTTCACTTGCGGGATTTCTGAGATACTCCGGCACTATCGAAAGTGAATCAACCAATGGTTTTGAATCAGCTACATAAAAGGCAGTGCAATCAAAATTAGTTAGAAGCCACTTGTGGGGATTGAAAGCGTAGCTATCTGCTTTCTCTATTCCCTCTAACAAACCACGATATTCAGGACACACTGCAGCAGATCCAGCCCACGCTGCGTCTACATGCAACCAAGCACCTTCCTTATTGGCAATTTCTGCTATGGAAGTTATTGGATCAACTGCTCCTGACGAAGTAGTGCCAATGGTCGCTGATATGAAACAAGGGGCTAGACCGTTTTCTTTATCTTCATTTATCAGTCGTTGTAATTCTTCTGGATCCATCGCAAAGTTTTCATCAACATCTACTTTTCTTAGTTGGTCAGGAGAAAAGCCAGCAATTTTTACATCTTTCTCAATCGATGAATGAGCTTGAGTTGATGTATAGGCAACAAGTTTTGGAAGCTCTGAAGCTCCTCCTGAGCGATCACGTGCAGCTAAAATGGCACACAACGAAGCAGACGAAGCAGAATCTTGAATTACACCGCCGCCTTTTCCATCTGATCTAAAACAGTCAGGCAAACCGCATAGGTCTAAAAGCCAATCAAGCATGTGGGTTTCCAGTTCTGTAGCAGCAGGGCTAGTCGACCAAAGCATGCCGTTAATACCGAATCCAGCAGAAAGTAGCTCACCTAATATTGCTGGTGCTGAAGAGTTGCAAGAAAAATAACCGAAAAACCCTGGATGTTGCCAGTGGGTTATAGCTGGAGCAATAAGACTATTTACATCATCTAACAAGTCAGTAAAAGGTTCAGGTGCTTCTGGTGCTCTTTCGGGTAGCGATGCTCTCACGTCACCTGGTTTGACATCAGGCGCAACTGGTCGTTCTTCTAGATGTTCAATGTAATCGGCTATCCAATCAATCGTCGAATGACCCATTTCTCGAAACTCGTCTGAAGTGAAATGTTTTGGAGGTTTTGTTGTCATTGAAATTCTTTCCCGTTTTTAGATTCTTCTTTAGGAAACCTTCCAAAATTGTCCGATAAACCTAAAGAAAGTGTCAAGAGTTGGCGAATCATCAAAGCAGTTGCTCCCCAAACAGTATCACCCTCAAGTTCGAAGAAGGTAATAGAAACCCAGCCATTAGGAAGCTCCCATTCTTCTTCGCGCCAGACTTCATCTAGTAGGAGTTCACTCACTGGTACATATAATATTTTTTCGACTTCGTGGATATTTGGTTCCAAGTTAGGTCGTTCTGGAAGAACCGTTACAAATGGATGTATAAGACTTCTACTGCCTACCGTGACTATGGGGTCTAAACGACCGAGAGGGTTTAATCCTTCTGTTTGAATTCCTATTTCTTCATTAGATTCACGGCATGCCGTTGCCCATAAATCATGATCAGAATCTTCGACACGACCTCCAGGGAAAGAAACCTCGTGTCTATGGGAACTTAGATTCTTTGATCTTCTAGTGAGTATTAAATGCGGGTCATATTCATCATAAATACCTACAAGTACTGCAGCATCTCGTTCCTCACCTGTAGGGATTCTTCCTCTGATGCCCGCTGGGACACGATTTGTTAACGCAGCTACCACTCGTGCAAGTTCAATTTTTTTATCTTCAGATTCAAACCACGGCGAAACATTTCCCAAGCGCCAAGACTCAGGACGCGGAATTACTTGCATACCACCACGTTGGTTTTTTTGTGGTTCCATCAATCAAGACTACCTTCGCCGTAAAACACTTCTGGCCGGGCATATGCCCGGCCAGAGTAAAACAGTTATAAGAACTGTTACATCATGCCGCCCATGCCGCCCATGCCGCCCATGGGGTCCATTCCACCACCAGGCATTGCTGCCTCTGGCTCTGGCTTATCAGCAACTAATGCTTCAGTTGTTAATAGAAGTGCTGCGATTGAAGCAGCATTCTGCAAGGCTGCTCGAGTGACCTTCGCTGGATCAATTACTCCAGCTTCAACTAGATCAACTAATTCTCCAGTTGCCGCATTCAAGCCTGTTGAACCCGAAGCCATCTCAATTTCTCTAACCTTTACAGCGCCTTCGAAACCGGCGTTGTCGGCTATAAGCCTTGCTGGAGCTTCAAGAGAAACATGAACAATTCTTGCTCCTGTTTCTTCATCTCCTTCAAGATCACCTATTACAGATTCAATAGCTGAACGTGAGCGAAGTAAAGCAGTACCGCCTCCGGCTACAACTCCTTCTTCTATGGCTGCACGTGTAGCTGAAAGAGCATCTTCTATCCTGTGCTTCTTTTCTTTAAGCTCCACTTCAGTAGCAGCTCCAACCTGAACGACTGCTACGCCGCCAGCTAATTTAGCCAAGCGTTCCTGCAGTTTCTCTTTGTCCCAATCGGAATCTGTCTCATCAATTTCACGTTTTATCTGAGTAATTCTTCCTTCGACAGCTGATGCTTCACCTGCACCTTCGATAATCGTTGTGTCATCTTTTGTGATTACGACTTTTCTAGCGGTGCCCAACATGTCAAGACTTACGCCCTCAATTTTTAAGCCAACTTCCTCGCTAACAACTTGTCCTCCGGTGAGAACAGCCATGTCTTCCAACATTGCTTTGCGTCTCTCACCAAACCCAGGAGCTTTAACTGCTACTGAGTTAAAGGTTCCGCGAATCTTGTTGACTACGAGAGTCGCCAATGCTTCACCTTCAACATCTTCAGCAATTATCAACAGAGTCTTTCCGGTTTGCATGACTTTTTCAAGTAGGGGTAGAAGGTCTTGAACGGAAGAAATCTTCCCTTGGTTGAATAGCAAATAAGGATCTTCCAAAATTGCTTCTTGCCTTTCAGGATCACTTACGAAATACGGTGACAGATATCCCTTATCGAACTGCATACCTTCGACGAAATCAAGATCCATACCAAAGGTGTTTGACTCTTCGACAGTTACAACACCGTCTTTACCTACCTTGTCGATTGCTTCAGCTATAACTTCTCCGATAGCAGCATCGGCAGCTGAAATAGCTGCGACGTTTGCGATCTGATCTTTTGAGTCATCGACTCGGACTGACTGGTCAGCTATGGCTTCTACTGCTGCGGAAACCGCCTTTTCAATACCCTTTTTTAAGCTCATTGGATTAGCTCCTGCCGCAACATTTCTCAATCCTTCGCGAACAAGGGCTTGCGCTAGAACAGTAGCTGTGGTCGTACCGTCTCCTGCAATATCATTTGTCTTCGTCGCAACTTCTTTTACTAACTGAGCGCCCATATTTTCGAAGCTGTCTTCAAGTTCAACTTCTCTAGCAATGGAAACTCCGTCATTAGTAATAGTAGGTGCGCCGAATTTTTTATCGAGAACTACATTTCGTCCTTTTGGTCCAAGTGTTACTTTTACGGCATCAGCTAACTTGTTGACACCTGCTTCAAGGCCACGGCGAGCCTCTTCATCAAACTTTAAAATTTTTGGCATCTTTTGGACCTACTTCACAACCGCAAGAACGTCGCGAGCGTTAAGAATCAATAGATCCTCACCCTCTGCGGCTATCTCGGTTCCGCCATATTTGCTGTAAACAACCGTGTCGCCTACACCAACATCCATTGGTATTAGCTCTCCGCTCTGTTCACTGCGTCTGCCAGGTCCTATTGCTAGCACTTCACCAGTTTGTGGTTTTTCCTTTGCTGTATCAGGTATTACAAGACCACTTGCAGTGGTCTCTTCTGATTCGCCAGGGCGGACCACAATACGATCCTCAAGAGGCTGAAGGTTCATAAAAAAACTCCGATTCTTTGTTTCTTAGGTAGACCAAAATTCATGAATTGAACAACAATTCTTTTTGGCACTCTCTTTATTCGACTGCTAACGATACGTCTAAAATGTGTGTAATTCCAACATTTTTCGCCTGTTTATAAAGCAAAACTTATGGATATGGCTTAAACCAAGCCTAAATTCGGGTCTACACCAGTATTTAAAGGGCTTGGACCCATTTTTTTAAGACTCCAGTACCCAGCAGCTGCAACCATGGCAGCATTGTCTGTACACATGGCTCTTGAGGGAAGGCACCCTTTAACCCCTGTTGAGTCGCAAACTTCCATAAATCTGTCTCGTAAACGCGAATTGGCTGCCACTCCACCGCCTAGACACGCTGCCTCGACTCCTGTCGATTCAAGTGCCCATTTGAGTTTTGTAACTAATGCATCTACGACTGCTTCTTGGAAAGATGCCACAACGTCTTCTGTAGCTGCATCAGGATTTGAACGAACATGATTAACTACAGCCGTTTTGAGTCCACTAAAAGAAAAAGCGAATCTTCTATCGTCAGGCAAAGTCGCAGGATTTTCTTGCACTAAAGAGCGAGGATATTGAAAAGCTGATCTATCCCCCCCTAGAGCTAAATTATCAATAGCTGGACCTCCCGGATAACCAAGTCCTAAGTATCTGGCTACCTTGTCAAAAGCCTCCCCAGCTGCATCATCGAGTGTCGAACCTAACACGCGGTATTTTCCTTGTTCTTCCATTAAGACAAGTAACGTGTGACCTCCAGAAACGAGTAAAAAAACAAGCGGTAATTGAAGATCCGGATCTTCTAAAAAAGAAGCGTACAAATGTGCTTCTAAGTGGTTAACTGCAATAAATGGAACACCCCAAACTGTTGCTAAAGCTTTAGCTGAGCTAACTCCCACCAGTAATGACCCCACAAGACCTGGACCCGCTGTTGCCGCGACTGCTTCAATTTGATCTCCCTCCACTCCTGCAGCGACTAAGGCTTCTGCAACTACTGGGACTATCAATTCGACGTGAGCCCTGCTGGCTATTTCAGGCACTACACCGCCAAATCTTTCATGCAAATGAATCTGGCTACTAACTATTGAAGAGCGTACCAACTTGGAAGATTCCACCACTGCTGCTGCAGTTTCGTCGCAAGAGGTTTCGATCCCCAGTATAAGATCAGCCATTTTTCACCTCTGCCTGTAAAAACTTTTTATTAGTTTCTTCAATAGTTTCTTGGACCTTCTCATCAAATAAGTCATTCAGCCACATAATCAAAGCATCTTCACTTGTGTCACTGTAATAATTTGGTCTGACTCCAGCGGGGACAAAACCAAACTTTTGATACAAGCTCTGGGCTATCATATTTCCAACTCTTACCTCAAGAGTGATTGCTGCAAGACTCAAAGCAATTGCCGAACTACAGAGATCTGCTAATAATAAACGCCCTAATCCAAAACCTTGACTGCTGGGGCTTACCGCCATTGTGGTTACATGCCCTTCATCATGAAGCTGCATCAAACCAGAATGTCCTACGATTTTCCCCGCTTTCTTTATCACCCGATGTGAACACTTTTCAGAACATAATTGTTGACGTAAAAAACTAGGAGACCATGTAGTCGAAAAGACTAAGTCGTCAATTGACAATATTTCTCCAACATCATCCTCAATAGCATCCCTGATTTCTATTTCTCCAACCACCATGCTCATTTCGAATCATTTCTGGTTGACCAATTAATTTCCGCATCAGGTTTACGTAAATAAATAGGTTCAAGGTCCCAAGGTTGGACAAACTCTTCACGCATTGCACGAGCATGAGCAAGTTGAACCATTGCTCGTGCGCTGGGATGCGCCAATCCTTGTTCTGCTAGTTCCACTCTCCCAAGACTCTCAAAAACCTCCGCATAACGAAGCGCCCCATCACCCACCAGTAAACTTGGTTCATCAAAAGTTTGTATTTCAGCAGCTAAGTCTTCTGCCGTGCAAACATTTGCATCACGCACTCTTTGAATCCCACCTGGAACTCGGCGGAATAGAGCAGTGAACAATTCTCCCCGTCTGGCATCCATTGCCGAAACGATTAAACGACTTGTCCATCTAGCGGGAAAAGCAAGTAGGTCTAAACTTGAAATTCCAATTACTGGCAGAGTCAAAGCATGTGCAATAGAGATCGCTGTTGCTATACCCACTCTCAATCCCGTGAACAGACCCGGTCCGATATCAACTGCAATAGCGCCAAGTTCAGAATAATTGATTCCAGCTTGTTCTTTAATAAACGCTATTTGTGGAGAAATACTCTCAGCGTGCCTTCCATTGATACCACTGTGTGCTGATGCAAGTACCCCCTCATGGCCACCGATAGCACAACCTGCTTGAGAACTAGCGGTTTCAATAGCAAGAATCAACATTGTTATCCTCTGATTTGTGTTGAGAACGACGACACAAGACTAACCAATTCAGACTCTCTCTCTAACCATTTATGACCTATAGGGCTGAAATCGATAATACGATCATTTAGACCCTCACCGAGGCTTAAAGTAATTTCCAAATAACCCTCTATTAAAACCGAAGAAATCACATCGCCCCATTCAATAACAGTCAAAGAATTAGCATCTATTAGCTCCGACAAGCCAAGTTCTTCAACTTCTTGAAAATTTTCTAAACGGTAAACGTCAAGATGATTTAAAATCAGTTCTCCCTCATATCTATTGGCGAGAGTGAAAGTTGGAGAAGTAATCGGATGCTCAACTCCTAAAGCCAAACCTA
>PBYV01000034.1 GCA_002729765.1 Acidimicrobiaceae bacterium | reverse complement strand
TGGATCTGTATCCACAAGACCCACAATTGGAAATCCACTAACCTGAAAACCTTCATACTGGCTTAAAGCCCTTCCTAAATTTCCAATTCCAACTAATACTGCTGGTCTAGGTTGACCTCCTCCCAAAACGACACCAATCTCGTTAATCAAGCGCTCAGTTTCATATCCCACCCCTCGTGTCCCGTATGAACCTAAATATGAAAGATCTTTTCTAACTTTTGATTCGTTGCTTCCACTCATTTCAGCTAATTCTCTGGAAGAAACTGTCTTTATACCTGAATCGTTTAGCTCAACAAGTGCTCGTTGATAGACGGTCAGTCTAGAAAGTGCTGCTTCGGGTAGATTTAAATTTGACACACTCTAATTAGATAGCACCATGATTCATAAAGCAAATAACATTAGATCGTGATAATTGCTTTTTCAGAAACGTTATTGAATTTAGTCAACAAGAAAGACGAACTGTATTAAGGCTGCTCCCAAAATAGCTAATAAAAGTAGAGCCATAACAATAGTTGTACCGAAACGCACTACGCATCACCTTGAATTTTTTCGTCTGATTGTTTGAAAACTACAGGCACGGGTTGAGTAGAAGAATTTTCAGAAGCAGAGATAATTACTTGGTTTCCTGTATTGATTTTCATCTCTTCTGCTGCTGATCCTCGACCTATTACAAGCGCTACTAGACCATATGAGTCAATTGTTAACCCAAGTTCACCTGCCCCTAGGGCTTCGAAGGTTTCTACCTTTTTAGCTATTCTGGTTAGTCCTCCGGTTTTGATTTCAAAATGATTGATTTCATTTTCTTTTATTTCGAGTTCTGTGGGATCTAAATTAATCTGAGCGTTTCCATACTGATCCACCCATAAAACTTCCGCGTGAAGTCCATCATCCTCTTTAGAAGTTATTGGCATAAGGCCAGGAACTAGGCTTGCGACCTCAATTTCATCGCCTAGTTCTGATAGATCTACTCCCGAAGCGATATGTGCTGCAGCTGGACCAAAAATATCACGCCCAGCAAAAGTAGGTCCGGGAGCCGGAAGTTGATAATTAGTTTCTGTAAGTGAAACCGCTCGATCTGCACCTCCTACTAAAGCAACTGTAGGTGCAAGTAAACCATTGTCAGGACCTACTAAAACTGATTCTCCGTCACCAACCTCAACTGCCACTGCTCGTCGTTGTGTTCCTACACCTGGGTCAACAACTGCCAAAACAACACCTGGTGATAAATATTGGGCACTGCGAGCAAGAGCCAGCCCACCTGAACGGATGTCATAATGTGGAATCCCATGAGTAATGTCTATTACCTTCGCGAAAGGAGCAATAGAGTTGATTACAGAATGAACTACTCCTACAAACTCGTCAGTTGTTCCAAAGTCTGACAAAAATGAAATAGTTTCATACTTTTTACCTTTTTTCATTAACCACCAAGCTGCAAAGAACGTTCAGTGGCGGCAAAAACTGCTTCTCTAATCGTTTCACGGAAACTAGCGTTTTCGAAAACTTCTATGGCGGCTGCAGTAGTGCCTCCCTTAGAAGTGACTTTTTGTCTTAAGACTTCAGCAGGATCATCAGATTCATATAAAAGCGCTGCTGCACCTAAAAGGGTTTGTTCGACAAGAGATTTTGCCTCATCTTTTGATAATCCAACTTCACATCCCGCGTCTATAAGTGCTTCAGCTAAAAAAAACAAGTATGCAGGACCAGAACCTGAAAGACCTGTAACTGCATCTAGTTGACTTTCTTCGACAACCATTGCTGAACCAACAGCTGAAAGTATTTCAGTGGCCCATATCAGATCTTCATCGGTAGCAGTTGAACCAGCAGCTACACCTGCTGAACCCTTCCCGATTAAAGCGGGCGTATTGGGCATAGCCCTTAGAACTCTTACGTTTTCGCCAAGAATTTTTTCCATGGAAGAAACTTTCACTCCCGCAGCTATGGAAAGGACTCTGACTGGATTTAATTTTGACAACACTTCTAACACTTCTGAGACTTTGTCTGGTTTCACAGCGATCAAGGAGTCCAGCTCTGACAATGGTTCTTCTGAGATAGAAATCCCAGATATTGTGACAGCTAGATAATCTCTCCGTTCAGACACTGGTTCTACAACGTGCAGTTCATCTTCAGATGCCCAATTATTTTTAAGCAATCCTCGCAACAAAGCTTCACCCATGTTGCCACCACCGATGATTTGTAAACGAAAACTCATTCGTTGAATCTACCAGTTTGATCGGCTTCTGAAGAAACAATAAGCGTTCGAGTAATGCTAGCTATACCCGAAATAACTATCATTCCCAAGCCTGCCAAAATAAACACCCACGAAGTAGAAAGTCCCATTAAAGCAAGAGAAATCGCTATCGGTCCAATTGTTTGTCCCAAGCGAGCAGCTGATGTCCACATTGCTAACAATGCACCGCGGAGTTGCTCTGGAGCATTTTCTGCTATCAAATCCTGAAGAGTGGGAATCATCAGGCCTTCAAACAAACCGTAGAGCATTGTCGCTAATACAAGGACAGGTAATGACCCAAAACCCATTAAGAGAAAAGAAATACCCCAAATTAATAAAGACACATAAATAAGGATTCCACCTTGCACTCGCTTCCTGACTCTGGCAACTGCCAAAGCTGACAAAGCAGCCACAATAGCTGGAGCTAAAGCAACTAAACCTCTTTCCGTGGGAAGCAATCCAAACTCACGATCAAGGTGGACTGGTAATAGAGAAAGAAATAATCCAAAAATTGCCATAAACAAAACTGTTGAAATTACAAGATTCGTGGCTATAGAAGGTTTTTTCACCTCTGAAAGTGCACCAGAGATTTGACCCCTAACTGATACGTCCATACCTGGTCGATGATCTTCAAGGTTTCTTGCAACAAAGAAAGCAACCACTAAAGGAGCTAGGAATGTCATGAACGTCCAGCGCCAACCTATTAGGTCGGTGATTGCTCCTCCGAGCACAGGGTAAATCGCTACTGAGATTGTTATGGCAGCAGCGTTCTGTCCTATTAAACGGGCTCTATCTAAACTCGTCCAATTGTCGCTAATTATCACTACAACTAGATTTATTAATCCTGCACTGCCTAAGCCTTGAAAAATTCTTATAAGTAAAAACCAGAATAACGAAGGACTTAAACCTACTAAAAGACCAAAAACTCCATAAATCACAAGACATGGAATTAGCACTTTTTTTCGACCAAATCGATCTGCTAGAAAACCTATTAAAGGTGCTACCAATATTCCTGGAACTGAACCAGCAGCAATTAAAAGTCCCGCCAGATTTTCTGACTCTCCAAGAGATCTTAAAATTTCCGGAGTTGAACTAACAAAAATAGAATTATGTAAAAGTCCTACAGCAGTGACAGAAAACACCAAAACTTTTGATGGAAGTCGATTAACTTCGAAATCGGATTTCACTTATTTTCTTTTTCCACTTCAACAAATTTGGATGCAAAACCAATTTTAAGAAAAGATTTGAAATTTTGTTCCACTGTCATCCATAAAGTTCCAAGAATGCGATCAAGCTCATTTGGTCCTACTGTGCTTGCTGGAATTGCTCCTATTAAAAAAACAGCGTCTTCTTCTCCTAAACAAAATGTGGCACCCACAATTTTTCTATTCCTAATTAGGAGATTTTCAAAAAATAATTCCTTATTCTCATCAGGAGCGGGCATCACATAGGTTTCATAATGCAGCATTCTTTGCCTCAGCATAAAACGCAAAGTAAATGTATCCTTTTCCTCTCCTAAAACTCTGATAAACCATCTTGATTCACCGACTGGCTCATCGGAATCTCTTTCGAAACCAGCGAACAAGGGATTTTCTTTTAAAGATAAATCAAGCCATCTTTCGATTTCTTTTTCGAGGGATTCAAGTTCAGCTTCTGTTAATAGTCGAGCGACTTCACCTTCCGGCACTATGCACAATCAACTAAAGATCGAGATTGTAAATCTAAACAAATCCGTCGAAGTCGCGCAGCAGTAACCGACCAGGTAAACGATTTAGATCTTTTAACTGCTTCGATAGACATTTCTTCAGCTTTTCCAGAATCGTCAATAATTTTTGAGACATGATCCGCATAAGAGCAAGGATCCCGATCATTAATCAAATATCCGGATGAATTATCTTCAACAATGGTCTGCAATCCACCAACTGCGGAAGCCACAACTGGCACGCCACAAGCAGCAGCCTCTAAAGCTACAAGACCAAATGATTCAGATCGACTTGGCATCAATACAACGTCCGCAGCTCGGTACCAGTCAACTAATTTTTCATGCGACTGAGGTTCGACAAATAAAACTCTATTTGTTAACCCTGACTCTTCTACCAGTTGTCTAATCCGTCTTTCTTCACTCGGTCCCTCTAAACCGCTGGAACTGCCAATCAAGATAAGTTGAGCGTCTTTATGTTCCAGTTCAAACAATGTGGAAATTGCTAAATCCACTCCTTTCAACGGTTGAATACGTCCAACAAAAAGAAGTGTTGGTTGTTCATTTAAATTTAGAAGTTGACGTGCTTCTTTTTTAGATGCAGGATTGAAAATCGAGTGGTCTACCCCTGGTGGGACAATTTCTATACGAGAGGGATCAGCACCGTAATGAGTCACTAGTTGCTCCATTTCGAAAGAACTGTTTGACAAAATTACATCAGAACAACCTATAACTTCACTCTCTATCTTTCCGCGTTGTTCATACCCATAACTTCTATCACCTGAAGCAGCTTTAACTCGAGCGAGTGTGTGAAACGTAGTTATTAAAGGCAACTGAAGGCTGTGTTTTAATTGGTGAGCGGCGACACCTGAAAGCCAATAATTTGCTAACAAAGCATCATGCTGATCTTCGTTGACTAGAAAATCTTCTACACCATTCTTGAAATCATCAGTCACAAAGAACAGATCTTCTTTACTTAAGGAGAAATCCCCAGCATCGATTTGAACAACTTTTAGTCCATTACCAAATGTCATTACTTCTGGTGTCTCTCTATCGATTCTCCTTGTGAAAACTGTTGAACTAATTCCTGCTTGCTCAAGAGCCGAAGAAACTTCACGAACGTAGACATTCATACCGCCACCGTCACCAATACCTGGTTGAGCCAAGGGGGATGTATGCATTGAGAGTACAGCTAGCTTACGCAAGTTCATCCTCCCGAAACAGGGGGTAGAAGCGCGATTTCATCATCATCATTTACAGGAGCATTTATTTCAGTTGGGTTTCCGTTTAACCAAATTCGGCAATTCTTTGCCATATCACTGAACTCAGCTCCATACCGTTGAGATGCTTCTTCGACCACATCAGACACTGTTGCCCCAGACAAAATTACTGAGCCTGTTCCAGCCATTTGTTTTACTGATGCAAAAAGACGAAGAACTGCCATAAAAGTAGTCTACGGAAAGTATCAGCTGAGTCCGAATAGAAGTCGAAATAGATACCGTCAAATTATGCCTAAGTTGTTAATTGTTCGTCATGGTCAGTCAGAATGGAATGCTCTCGGCCGTTGGCAAGGACAAGCTGATCCTCCCTTAACCGAAGTGGGAGAGAATCAGGCAAAAAAAGCTACTAATAAACTTGGTTTATTTGATTCAATTGTGGCATCACCTCTTCAAAGAGCAAAAAATACTGCTTCTATAATTTCAGAAATAACAGGGGTTGGTCCAGTAACGACTGAAGTTGGTCTAATAGAACGAGATGCAGGCCCTTGGCAGGGTCTTACACGTATTGAAATCGAAAAAGGTTGGCCAGGATTTTTAGACTCAGGGCAACGCCCAGACGGCTATGAATCAAATCCAGATCTGTTATTGAGAATTTTTGCGGTTTTAAGAAAAATCTCTAAAAGTTCAAGAATCTCAGATTCAATTCTTATTGTTTCACATGCTGGGATAGTCCATGCATTAGAAAACCTTCACGACCAACCCTCTTTGAAGGTTCCAAATCTTGGTGGTCGTTGGGTTGAGTTTGTTGACGATGAATTAACAATGGGTAAAAGAGTCTCGTTGATAACCGAAGATCCAACGCCTGATCTTTTGTAATTACAGTTCTTGTGTGCAAACACTACGTTTCAATAATCTCAGCTTCTATGGTTTCATATGCTTCAAGATCTTCTTGGTCAATCTTTTCCATCGCTGTCTCTATAAGAGCTAGATCATCTTCTAGTTTCTTTAATTCCAAATCTTCTTTATCAGCTGGATTATGTGTTTCGTTCGAGGTTGAATCATCCATGGAGACAGACTACTGGCATCTGCTAGGTCAAAGGACCAAGTACCTTATCCAAATAAGGATTTGAGAAAATCCCCAAAGGATCCATTAACTCCCGTACATTTTGGAATTCTTCCCATTGAGGGTAAATCTTTGAAAGAGTTTCATGATCTTGAAAGTGAAGTTTCCCCCAGTGAGGACGTCCGTCGTAGTCACCCATTATTTCCTCCACACCTTGAAAATATTTTTCAAAAGGTGTATTTCGAAATACGTGAACAGCTATAAATGCAGAGTCCCTATCACTCGCAGTCGACATTGGTATTTCATCTTTTCCAAGTACTCGATATTCAACTGGAAAACTTATGTAATGGTCTAACTCCCCTATTAATTGAACGACTCTTTGAAATGCTTCCATCCCTGACTCAACGGGGACTGCATATTCCATTTCATAAAATCTGACCCTTCGCGGACTAGCAAAAACCTCATAACTTGTTGTTATGTACTCTGCTCTACCGCTTTCTCCGGCAATCATGGAATTAAACTTTGGAACTAATGGAGGGGCAATCTTGCCTAAATGATTCATCGCTCCGAAAAGAAAATTTTGTTTTATTTCTTCGTTCTTAAATCGATTCCAACGCCTTTTAATTGAATGTCTTTTATTCTTTGGCCGTGGAGGTGCTTCGAGAGTTCTGGTATTCCTTTTTAATAGAGCTTTGTCAGTATTAGGCATCCAGAAAAACTCTATGTGGTCAGTCGTTGTAGACCAGTGGTCAAAATTATTTGTTACTTCTCCTATTGGCAGAATTTCTTCTACTGCATGAAGATTGAATGCCTCTACGCACTGAATAGTGACCTCCGTGATTACTCCTAAAGCACCTAAACCCACTCTTGCAGCATGGAGTACCTCTGAGTTTTGTTGCGTGTCACACTCGACAACTGAGCCCTCACTATCAACAATTCTCATACCGCACACTGCTTCTGCGATAGTTTTAAACTTCAAACCAGTTCCATGGGTTGAAGTAGAAATCGCTCCCGAGATTGACTGGTAAACTATGTCACCTAAATTTGGCATAGCTAATCCAGATCTTTTCAATATTGGATTAAGGTCACGAAGTTTTATTCCGGCACCGACACGAACCGTGGAATTTTCAAAATCTACATTTCGGATATCCGCTATTTCATCAAGACAAATTAGAACTTCATCTGTAACTGCTATTCCCGTAAATGAGTGCCCTGAACCGACAACTTTGACTTTTAAGCCACGTTTTTTTGCCTCTTTGACTATGGCTACGACGTCTTCTTCATTTTTAGGTTTTTTGATACTCAAGGGATGACTTGTCTGATTCCCAGCCCAGTTGCTCCACGTGTTCGATGATTGGGTCTTCAAACTTTTACCATCCTCGTAAATCAATTTCTAATGTTTCTATTAATTCCGCATCCAAACTTTCTTCAATTTCTTCTACAAGGTAGATCGATTCATGTTTTGAAATGGTCGGATCAATATGAGAGGGTCGCAGACCAACTTTTTGTCCAACTGACCAAGAACCATTAGTAATGGTTGTGTGTTCGTCAGAACAGAACATGACTTCACCTTCACCTAACAATTGCGGATTTCCACTATCCACTGATAATGCTTTCAACCCTCCATCCAGAACTGCATAGCCAGACTTACTTGTAGATATCACTGTGGTCAATAAAAGTAACCCTTCTTTAAAAGGAAGGTCGAGTTTGGAATAGTCGCCATCCATCAAGACGTAACTACCTGCTTGGAGTTCTGTCACAGTTTGGTTGCATTCCCATGTTCCTGTTCCACCACCAGAAATTATGTCCCCTCCGACATTTTCGTGAGCGAAAATTAATTGTTCCATTGATTCTTGAGTTTTTTCAGTACGTCTATGAATATCAGGGTCGTGCATCAAATGCCCTTCATATCCCATTACCCCTCTTACTTGCAGTCCAGATGCTTTTGCTTTTTCTGATAGAAAACCTGCTTCATCTGGACTACACCCGCATCTTTGGAGCCCAACATTTACATCTATTAATACTTCTTTTACACCTGCAGATACAGCTGCAGCAATCGTTTCCAGTGAGTCGACCGCAATTGTTATTCGACATTTTTCTGTAGCAAGTAAATCACCGACTCTTCGAGCATCAAGTGTTTCGTTTGCTAAAAGAAGATCGTTTCCAAGACCGGCTTTTACCATTCCTTCTAGTTCACGGATTGTTGCGCAACAAAAAGTCTCGTGTCCAGCTTCAACCAGTTTTTTTGCCATTGCTGTTGATTTAAAAGCTTTTACATGTGGCCGAAGTGCTCTTCCAGGTCTCTTGGTGGCCATGATAGAGATATTTGCATCAAGAATTTTTGAATCTGCAATTAGAACGGGAGTTGTAAGATCGCTTGTTTTCATTTTTTATATTGAATCAAAAACTTTGTTTATTGAAGGTGTCGCGATCATTGTATAAGTATCACTTATAGCTGTTTCTCTATATTTTTTTTGTGCTTCCATGCGTGCAGGATCTTTAAGAACTTCTTGAAACGCCTTACGGCTTGGAAAAGTATTGAAACGAACCTGATTCCATTTCCTCTCATCACCTAAAATCGTATTTTCTACTTGAAACCACCCATCGATATGTACACCATTTGGTATTGCACTATCTCCTGCTGCTAAAGAGTAGTTATTCATTTTCTCAATCTGTTCGTTTAGCTGCAACACGTGAACAACTGTTATCGCGCCATCATTTTTGCTAGGGGGATTTGGTACTTCTGTCCAATCTTTCCGTGAGTAAGTGGGCGTTTCCATAGGAACGCACCCCATGACAATTGTCTTTTGCATACCAGCTTCTTTATGAACGTGTTTTTCTTGAAAATCTTTTCGTAATGACATCTCTATAAATGATCGTCTAGTCGGATATTTGACCACAGCCACCCGGTCCCATTGAGGACTATCTCCAAGAAGTTGTATTTCCACATCACCAATAAAAACTATTTCTGCACCTATATCTGACAGTATTTCTATTGGTGCATAAAGATTATCAGCCTCCTCACCGGTAATAATGGCTTCACGACTATCTCCATAATCAGCAGTTTCACGATATTTCATAAGATTAACCATCCATATTGGTCCGTCATCTTCAATAGGCATTAAAGCCATCTCAGCTGCATAATCTTTGTTAAGAGTCGCATATTTCATATTCATAGTAAGAATTTCCTCCATGATCGAACCGTAGTTG
>PBYV01000033.1 GCA_002729765.1 Acidimicrobiaceae bacterium | reverse complement strand
TTATTTTATTTTCACTCCACTGAACTACCGAACGCTGCGCCACCACTGGGAGAATTTTATTAACTCCTAATTCAGTTAACTTTTGCACAACCATTTCCGGCTTGCCTTTTTTAATAAGAGCAAAACCAATTGTTATTTCTATTTTTGGTTTAGGTTCAAAAAAAATTTCTCCGGTTGGTTCAAGTGGAGGACCAAAAACACATTCCCTCCAACTCCCTTTAGCATCTGAAACTGTTATCCCGTCTCTCGATCTGAGACGCAAAACTTTTCCGAAATGATAAATATCATCGTCACTCAAGTGAGGGTTATCAATGTCATCCACAAATGCATGAGGAAGATTTAAATCAATTAGAGAAATGTCTGAATCTCTCAACTGAATGCCGATCGGAATTTACCAATTATTCCTTCATCCGGAGGGCTCACCTCATCGTCTCTGGACCCTGCAAAGTCTCTTATGAACTTCTCCTCTGTTGGAGTCAGATCTTTAGGGGTTTCCACTACTACTTCAATAAGAAGATCCCCTCTTCCTCGACCCTGTAAGTGAGGAACACCTCTTCCACGTATTCTCATCACTTGCCCACTTTCGATGCCTTTTGGGATCACGATGGTTTCCGAACCATCAAGTGTTTCGATCTCAATTTCAGCTCCAAGAATTGCTTGCGTCATTTGCACTGGAAGTCTTCGAAGTAAGTCGAAGCCGTTACGTTCAAAATGTTGATGGTCTTGAACTCTTATCTGAACATAGAGATCACCGGCGGGACCTCCCCATGGCCCAACAGCTCCTCTGCCGGTAAGTCGTAATGTCGTTCCATCGTCAACACCCGCCGTCACTTGAACTGAAAAGGAATCATTTACAACGTTTCTTCCCTCACCTCCACACTCTTCGCAAGGGTCTGGTATCACCCAGCCCATTCCCCCACATGCATTACATGCAACCGAGGTCATCATTTGACCCAACAGCGACTGCCTCACCTGTTGAACCTGGCCACTACCGTTACAAGAATCACAGGTATCACGACTTGAACCTTTGGATGCACCAGTCGCTTCGCAAGTCTCACATGCTAAAGCTGTTTTGATCTCAATTTCTTTTTCACAACCGAACACTGCTTCCGCAAACTCGAGGTTTATTAGAGTTTCCAAATCTTGACCCTGTATAGGTCCAGTTCTTCTTCGTGATTGCGAAAACCCTGAACCGAAAAAAGATTCGAAAATATCCCCTATTCCACCAAAAGGGTCGCCCATCGATGAGGCACTCCCGACATCCCCAAAGCGGTCATAACGAGATCTCTTCTCAGGATCTGAAAGCACTTCATACGCGAATGCGACCTCTTTAAACTTTTCTTCAGATTCCGGATCGTCTGGATTCGCATCAGGATGATACTCACGCGCTAAGCGACGATAAGACTTCTTTATCTCTTCCGCTGAGGCATTTCGCTGCACCTGCAGCACTTCATATGGGTCACTAGACATTTTTCTAACCCTCGGTTAAATGGTCACCTAAACTCTGACCGACAATTCCGACTGTCGCGAGTGCTTGAGTATAGTCCATTCTTGTTGGACCGAGGATACCAATCGATCCTGCTGCCTCACCATCAATTTCGTATGGTGCGACAACAAGGGAACATTCAGCAAGGTGGTCCACACCTGTTTCAGTTCCTATGACAACACTGAGTCCACGATCGATGACACCTCTAATCAAACTGACCACAATCATTTGACGTTCTAACAGGTCTAAAACTTTTCTAATACCTTCAGGTTCCGTGAGAGAGCCTGCAAGGACTGATGTACCCCCTACATAAACAGTTTCCTTTGATTGAACTAAGGAGGTAAGAGTTTTTTCGACCTCTTTCACCAGATAATCAACGTTGGCGTTTCCACTTATTGGAACTTCCGGCAGAGAACCCAGTCGAAAACCTCTGAGGTGTTTCGAAAGAAAATGATTTGCCTCGTCTAGTTCAGTTTCAGCCACTAATACTTCTTTCGAAATATCCATTGAATGCTTTTCCACCACTCCATTAGAAGTAACTAAAACTAGCAGAATTTGACCAAGTGAAAGATCGACCAGATGCACAGAACGTACCGTCTGATGGTCGGAGTCTGGCGAAAGAACAACACCGGCACTTCCAGTTAAAGCAGCTAAAAAATTGCTTGTTTCCTGCAACATCTGTTCAATCTCAATGTGAGATCTATCAAAAAAAGACTTGATCTGCTGATTTTCAACCCGGTCAAGCCTCACAGGACCTAGTAAATTGTCAACGAAAAAACGGTAAGCCTTTTCAGTAGGAATTCGACCCGCTGAAGTGTGAGGCTGATCCAAATAGCCTTCGGACTCTAAAAGTGCCATCTCGTTTCTAATCGTCGAAGACGAAACGTCTACTGACTCAGACCTTGCGACCAAACTCGAACCGACTGGTTGAGCAGTTTCTATGTACGCTTCAACAACTGCGCCTAAAATTCCTGCTTTTCTTTCGTCTAGCATTCTTCGGATGTTACTCCCATCATCGCTATTTAGGATTATATATTTATTGTTTCTATTCTTCGAGACTAAGAGCGGAAACAAAAGCCTCTTGAGGAACGTCAACACGACCAATTGACTTCATCTTTCTTTTACCTTGCTTCTGCTTTTCCAATAACTTTCGCTTTCTTGTTATATCTCCCCCATAAAGTTTCGCTGTTACGTCTTTTCGATACGCTCTGACAGTTTCACGGGCAATTATCCGGCCGCCTATCGTGGCCTGAATCGGAACTTCAAATTGTTGACGAGGAATCAGTTCTTTAAGTTTTTCTGCCATTTTTCGACCATATTCATAAGAGGCATCACGGTGCACAACTGCGCTAAAAGCATCAACAGATTCTCCCTGCAATAAGATGTCTACTCTCACAAGGTCAGATTTCATGTAACCAGCCGGCTCATAATCAAGACTTGCATAACCCTGAGTTCTACTTTTCAATTGATCGAAGAAATTGAGAACTACCTCCGCTAAAGGAAGTTGATATTTCAGTTCTATACGTTCAGGGGACAGGTACGACAGTTTATCCAGCTCACCCCGGCGTCCTTGGCAAAGTTCCATTAGTGTTCCCGTGTACTCCGCTGGAGATATCAAAGTGGTAGACAGCCATGGTTCCTCTATCGCCGAGATCTCCCCCGCTGATGGAAGATCGCACGGATTATCGATTTCTTCCACTTTTCCGTTTACATGGATCACACGGTATTTAACTGAAGGTGCCGTTGTAATTAAATTAAGATCAAATTCTCTTTCAAGACGTTCTCGAACTATCTCCATATGTAACAAACCTAAAAAACCACACCTGAAGCCGAAACCAAGAGCAGATGAAGTGTCAGGTTCAAAAGTAAAACTTGAATCATTAAGTCTGAGCTTTTCTAACGCATCTCTCAAATCTCCAAAATCATCTCCGTCCATCGGGTACAGACCGCTGAAAACCATTGGTTTTGGTTCTTGATATCCAGATAGCGCTGACTGACTTCCACCATTCGTAGTTGTTATCGTTTCACCTGATCGTGCTTCCCCGACATCTTTGATTCCAGCAAGAACATAACCTACTTCGCCCGCTCCGAGACTTTTAACTGGTGTCATCTCGGGACGCCAGACTCCAACCTCGTCAAGTTGGTGATTCGTTCCAGCCTGCATGAATTTAATAGACATTCCGGCATCCAAACGGCCTTGCATTATCCGAACCGAAGAAACGACGCCTCGATACTGGTCAAAATGGCTGTCAAAAACAAGTGCCTGAAGTGGCAGTTCTTCGTTGGCTTCGGGAGAAGGTGTTTTTTCAACAACTGCGTCAAGAAGTTCCGAAACCCCCTCACCAGTTTTTGCGCTAATTCGAAAAATTTCATCGGTTGGTATACCTAGGGCTTTTTCTATTTCTTCCGCGTATCGGTCAGGTTCAGCGGCTGGTAAATCTATCTTGTTCAACACGGCCACGATTTCCAGGTCATGTTCGAGCGCCTGGTAACAGTTGGCCAGAGTTTGTGCTTCTATTCCTTGCGCTGCGTCGACTACTAGTATCACTCCTTCACATGCAGCTAATGAGCGGCTCACTTCATAGCCGAAATCAACGTGGCCGGGTGTATCTATAAGGTTAATTACCGAGTCTTTCCAGTCAAGTCGTACGCTTTGCAGCTTTATAGTTATCCCTCTCTCACGCTCCAAGTCCATAGAGTCGAGATATTGAGCTCGCATATTTCTTTCATCCACAGCCCCACAAAGTTCCAGCATGCGGTCAGCCAGTGTCGACTTGCCATGATCTATGTGAGCAATGATCGACGTATTGCACATCTTTTTATTAGTCATCTCTGCCGACCGTACATTCTCGGGAGCTTAATTACATGAATTAAATTGGATTCTTTGCTTTCTTATGCTGTCCTGTATCTCTCTCCACACGCTAAGATTGAGGGCTGCTAAAAGAAAAGGTTGTATTTACCCGTGGCAAATATTAAGAGTGCAATAAAACGTAACCGTCAGAATGAAGTACGACGTTTAAGAAACCGGTCTGTTCGTTCAGAAATGCGTACGCTCGTGAAAACAGCCCAAGATACAGGTACTGCTGAAGATACTACCGCTGCAATCAAAAAGATTGATAGAGCTGTATCTAAAGGCATCATTCATGCAAATAAAGCATCACGCGAGAAATCTAGACTCCAGAAAAATTTAAACAACAACGGTTAACCGATTACCTCATTGCCGCTAATCGCGCTACAAGCACCTCTACAACCAACTCAGGCGGCCACCCTTTCTTTCCTTTTAAATCAAGGTCTGCCTCTGCGATAAGTCCTATAGCTCTGAAAATGTTCTTTTTTCCTAATCTTTGAGATGTGGAAAGAATCTTTTTTGCCGGAAATGCACTAATTGAAAGCAGATCTGCTGCTGTTTTTTCGTCTTTCAGACCTGAACCTTCAAGACGTAACATTTTTTCGTAATGAGAGTGAAGCAGGGCTAATACTCCTAGTGGATGTCGGCCATCTGACCTGAGCATCCTTTTGAGTCTTTCCAACGCTTCTGGGATTTTGCCGGAATCGATAGAATCCGTTAAATCCCATGGCATGACCGACCCGGCATCTCCAAGATAAGGCTCTACATCTTTAAGTTCTAGTTTTTCACCGCTTTCATAGACGGAAGTCAAAACTTCTAAAAGTCCAAAAACTTTCGTACGGTCTTCTCCGAAGTGATCTGCTATATGTTTGCGTGCCTCTCGAGTAATTTCAACAGATGCCTTGTCTAATAGCTCAGACAACCATTTATCCGCCTGCTTTCCTTTTCCTGTAGTTAACTTCTCGAGAATTCCTCCGGAATTTTCAATCGCTTCAAGTAAACTTTTAGGTATTGGAGACAATCTCTGCTGTTGTGGACTGTTTCCTTTCTCCCAGACGAGTACCAAAGAAGTCGTTTCTAAAGGCGCATTCAAATATTCGATTAGAGGCTCAAGGTCTTCCTTTTTACTGAAACGACCGATATGTCGTCCCACCACCACTCTGCTTTGAGTCAAAAAAGGAGCAGTTTGTGCAGAGTCGACCAACTTGCCTATATGAAACTGTTCCGAGAAGCGATAATTTTCCTCAGTCAATTCCTCCAAAGCAAGGCTTCTATCTTCGCCATCTAAAGCTTTTTCTAAATGCGCACTCAGCGACCTGGAAATCAACACTTCGTCATCTCCCGATATGAGCACTATTGGAATCTTATTCATTTGCAACTCTGCTCATCTTTCACTTACACAAATTCCATGACTCCGTCTTCAAGTGAAGTGCTCCGCGAAAGCATTTTTTTGTCTTTGTAAAAATCCTGGGTATTCAACCAAGGCTCACGGTCACCTTGTTTTGGCATTTCCGACATGGATCTTTTTATATATCCGGACGAGAACCCTTCTATCCAGTTTCTTTGGGGCATGCCCATGTCACTATCTCTGAGCCTTGGAGTCACTTTTTTAGTTCCAGTTTTTTTCATGTGGTTCAAAATTCGGCATGCGTAAGAGCTATTTATGTCTGCCCTTAAAGTCCAAGAAGCATTTATATAGCCGAAAGTAGAAATCAAATTAGGCACATCTGAGTATGCAAGACCTTTATATGTCCAGGTTTCTGAGAAATCTACAGGGGTGCCATCTATTCTGAATTCCACTTCGCCCAAAGTTACAAGATTCAAACCTGTTGCGGTAACAACAATGTCGGCTTTCAATTCTTCGCCTGTTTTCAACAAAATTCCTTCTGGGGTAAAGCAATCGATGTCTTCAGTGACAACTGAGACTTTCCCTTTGCGAATCGATTTGAACAAGTCACCATTTGGGATTAAACACAGCCGTTCATCCCAAGGGTTGTAAGAGGGTGTGAAATGACGTTCGACGTCGTAATCGGGACCTAAAGCCATCCGGACACCTGAAAGTAATTTCTCTTTAACTTTTTCAGGATCCTTTCTGGTTAATTTGTAAATGTAATTCTGGCCGAAAATATTTTTCTTTCTAGTCAAATAGTAGGCAACTTTCTCAGGCAGTATTTTCCTCAATAGGCCAGCGAAAGCATCATGGTCGGGACGGGCTACAACATAAGTGGGTGACCTTTGAAGCATCACAACATGTTCGGCAGTATCGGCCATTGCAGGAACAAGTGTTACCGCTGTTGCTCCAGACCCTATGACGACAACCTTCTTGCCGGCAAAATCAATATCTTCCGGCCATTCTTGTGGATGCAATATCTGCCCAGAATATGATTCCACCCCTTCGAAAGTCGGTGTGTACCCGGATTTGTAACTGTAATAACCAGAACACATCAAAAGAAAGTTACACGTGTACTCGACAGTCTCCCCAGTTGCATTATTCGACGCTTTTAGAGTCCATTGGTTTTTTTCATTTGACCACTCCGCAGTGGAGACGTGAAGGTTGAATTTGATTTTCTCTTTAATGCCAAACTCATCAACAGTTTCTTCAAGATACTCAAGAATAGCTGGCCCGTCAGCAATGGATTTTGCTGCCTTCCATGGCTTGAAACTGAAACCCAAAGTATGCATATCACTGTCTGAACGGATTCCCGGATATCGAAATAAATCCCAGGTCCCACCCAAATTCGGTCTTCCTTCAAGTATCACGAAGGAACGGTCAGGACACTCCTTCTGAAGACGGTAAGCAGATCCAATACCGGAGATACCCGCCCCAACAACTATGACGTCAAAATTATTTTCTTCTGTCATTACTCTCCCAACTGTCTTCGCTGTTACTCATTGTAGATGCGAAATTCATCGCATTATTCCACCACCATCAATTACAACTGATTGTCCATTTATTTTCGCTGAACCTTCAGAAGAAAGCCACGTCACAGTTTCAGCTATCTGTTCAGGTTTTATAAGTTCACCAGTTGGAGAAATTCTCTCAAGGGTTCTCTTAGCGCGATCCGTTAACTCCCCACTCGCATCTCTAATCATCGGAGTATCTACTAAACCTGGAAGAATCGCATTGCACCGAATTCCTAACTTTCCGTATTCAGCCGCAGCTGATTTAGTCAATCCAACTACACCATGTTTAGCCGCCGTGTAATGAGCTTGGCCTGGTGCAGGCACTATTCCAGCCCCAGAAGAAGTATTTACTATCGCTCCTCCGGAACCGGATTCGAGCATGTGCATTATTTCATATTTCATGCAGATAAAAACTGAAGTTAAATTTGTTTTAATCATCTCAGACCAGTTCTCTATTTCGAGTTCATGAAACTTGCTACTCGGGTGATTAATGCCGGCATTATTGAAAGCAACATCTAAACGTCCATACTCGGAGACAATTTCACTCAATGTTGATGCAACTAAATCCTCTTCACTTACATCTACACAATGAGTGGAGAATCCAGTTTTCAAATTGTTAACTATTTCAGAAGTCAACAAGACTCCCTGTTCATCCACATCAAGAAGAGCGATGTGTGCCGCTCCCTCTTTTGCAAAAGCTTCTGCCGTTGAACGGCCGATACCACTCGCCGCTCCGGTCACTACAGTAATTTTTCCCTCCAGTACCCCCATAGCTTCCTTTCTTATTAAACAATCCGAGACTTCTTACCTTATTTTTCCATTGAAATATGTAAGATGCCGAATTGATGACAATTAACATCTTTATCTACCGTCAGATTTAACATTAAATGGAGGATTTATGACAGTCTCTTCCTGGGATGACTACCCAGTCCATCAATCGTCTCAATTCATTGCACATCCTGCCACAAGCGATAGAAACTTCTATGACCGTTATTACTTCAACCTTCATTCCTGTTCTGACGAACTCTTCGCTATTTTCGGACTTGGACAATATCCCAATCTGGGCGTAACAGACGCATTTATAGATGTAAGACATAAAGACAAACAGCACATTGTGCGATCTTCAACAGAACTAGTTGATCGTTCTGAAATAAAAGTAGGACCTATATCCATCGAAATTATAGAACCTCTTCAAAAACTGCGTGTTGTTTGCGAACCCACTGAACACACCGTAAGCATGGACGTGACATGGGAAGCTTCCATGTCAGCCCATGCAGAGCCACATCAATACATAAGAAATAAAGGACGAGTTGTATTTGACACACAACGTTTCGCACAAAATGGAAAATGGTCCGGTGAAATTACCGTTGCAGGTGAAACTTATGAAGTTTCACCTGACAGCTGGTGGGGAGCGCGAGATCGTTCTTGGGGTATTCGACCTGTAGGTGAACCAGAAGGTGACGGCATTCGTCAAGGCACCAATGTCATGAGTGGAATGTGGAATTACTTTCCAATGCAATTCGATGATCATTCAATCCTGTACATGTGCCATGAACAAGAAGATGGAACTCGACTATTGGAAGAAGCAGTGAGAATTTGGAATGACGGCAGTGACTCCGAATGGTTGGGACGGCCAGAGTGGAGTCATGAAATGATCTCCGGAACAAGACTGCTTAAAAAATCGACAATCTCTTTTAATGAAATTCCTGGATCTCCTTTTGAAATCGAATGCGAATCCCTCCTACCTAATTGGGTTTCGATAGGTACCGGTTATGGAATAGATTCTGATTGGAGACATGGTATGCATCAGGGGCAAAACATAGTTCAGGGTTTAGTTCTCGATGTCGATGAAATAAGGCCCCTAGCCCAGTATGGAATCGTTGACCACGTAGGACGATTTTCTTACAACGGGAATGTCGGATATGGCCTTTACGAACACGGATTTTTCGGTCCTTTTGCTCCTATGGGGTTAGACGATCGCGGATCGTTAGCTCCTTGACCAGGAAAAAATTTACTGATTATTTTGATAGAACAAAAGTAAAATGCGGCGCGGTTCTTATGGTGTCGCTCTTGATGCTTTCTGCCTGTGGAAATAAAGCCGACCCGACCTCCTCAACCAGCGGTACGACACCAACCACTACCGTCGTAATATCTGGAAATACGTCTCCAGATGTGAATACCGAACCGGTATTTTCGTTCGAGCAAAATTGGACCTCAGATTCCACTTGGGACATATGTCTCATAAAAGCCCCTGAAGGTCGTAAATATGAGTGGTTAAACTACACGACTTGGATGTCACTTGAACGACAACGTAGAGAGTTCCCCAGATCTCTCATTCCAGAAACAACTGGATCCACCACTGCGTTCGTTTCTTCCGAAGAAAATAATAGTGATTATAAGGCGTCGATTAAAAACTTTATTGATGCACGTTGTGACTTAATTGTCACCATAGGGGCCGAAATAAGTAAAGAAACAGAAATCAGCGCTCTTCAATACCCTGACGTCGATTTCATCGGAATTGACCAACAACACGAAAAACATTATCCGAACCTTGCTTCCCTGCTTTTTCCTGAAGACCATGCAGGATTTCTCGCCGGAGCACTCGCAGCATCAGCAACTGCGACCAAGATCGTTGCCGTGATACTCGATTCAGAAATAGAACCTTCATCTGTTGCCTACGGCGACGGTTTTACCAATGGTGTCACACACATCGATCCCAATATTGATGTTGTTTCAATTCCTCATCCCGGTAATGGTGGAAAACCCGACGCCGTCTGGGGAGTAACAGCAGCGAGCGAAGCTCTCGACTATGGGGCTGACGTCATCTTCGCTCCTGGAAGTGGAAGTGGAAGTGGAGCATTAAAAGAAGTAGCTGGAACAGGATTTGATGCCCGAAATGAAGCTTTGTGTATAGGTGCAGAGGTGGACGATTTCTTCTCGCTTCTCCAAGCTCGACGATGCCTGCTTACCAATGTGATAAAACTACCAAACGAATTCCAAGATCTGTATTGGAAACCAGATAGACCAGTCATTATCAAACAATTCGAAAATGCCTTGCATCTACCATCCGAATACGAAAGTGAGAACACCCACTCCACGCTAAGTCTCATCAATAGAGAATTTTTCCTCGGAGGTAACCCTTCTGGTATTCATGTAGGTCCAGTCGGATTAGGGAGATTCAACTCTTGGGGTGCTCACAAGATCGGGGAACCTAACCGCAACTTTCTACCATCCGAAGATCTAAAATCAATGTTATCTGAACTCACCAGGTCCCTTTGGATCGGTGAAATTCCAACCTCATAGAACACACCTTTAGGAATTTTCTCTCAGTAATTGCACTCAGGGGATAACTGGCACTACTTTCATTTAATGCAAGAAAATACTCAAACTCTCGACTCCCCCATTCAGGACGAAGAACCTTTCCGAGCTGCAGTACTGAATTTCCTAGAAGGCAACTGTGAACGCGTTAACGAATCCGAATCAAGTTTGGAAGATGACCCTGAACGCGTAAAGGAATGTAGAAATTTTCAAAAAGAACTATTTAACGCGGGATTAGCAGCTTTACCATATTCCAAAGAATATGGAGGGGCCGGACTAACTAAGAAACATCAGGAACTTTTTGATGAAATAGCAAGAGACTGGCGCCTTCCTAATGGTCCCCTTTACATCTCTCATGGAATGTGTCTACCAATGCTGGATCAATACGGAACAGATGAACAAAAAAATACTTTCATGAAAGAATGTATTTCAGGGGAGAAAATATGGTGCCAATTATTTTCTGAACCAGGTGCTGGATCAGATGTTGCGAGTCTGTCAACACGTGCAAGTAGAGATGGCGACGAGTGGGTTATTTCAGGACAAAAAGTTTGGACATCCGGAGCACACTACGCAGATTTAGGAATGGTCATCGCTAGAACCGACCCATCACTTCCTAAACATAAGGGACTTTCAATGTTCATAATCGATTTCAGTGACCCAAGCGTAGAAGTAAAGCCGTTGAAACAAATCTCGGGTGGAAGTGGTTTTAACGAAGTATTTTTCAATGAAACCAGAGTCCCTTCAAGCCAATTACTCGGTGACCTTAACCAGGGTTGGAACCTCGCAGTTTCAATGCTCATGTTTGAACGTGTTTCCATAGGAGCCGGTGGAGGATCCTTAACGGCGGATCGCAGTCCGACACTCATAGAATTAGCGAAAGCTTTGGATAAGAACACTGATCCTCATATCAGACAGATACTTTCCAATCTCTGGATTAGAGAGAAAATTCGCCGATTTATCGGACAGCGGGTACGTGACTCTGTGGCTGCTGGCCGCGTGCCCGGTCCTGAAGGTTCAATCGCAAAACTCAATGGATCATTATTAGCTCGACTTTTCCGTGATGCATCAATGGAAATCATCGGCACCAGCGGGCAGGCTTGGGAAATCGGAGATGAAGAGGCTGAAAAATGGTCCGTTGGGTGTTTGGCAGCATCTGGGGTGAGCATTGCAGGTGGTACAGATGAAGTGCAACGTAATATAATTGGCGAAAGAGTGCTTGCTTTACCTAAAGAACCGGATCCCTACAAGGGTGCTTCCTGGGATTCTGTTCCACGAAATTAGCTTTTCGTTGCATACATACCGGCATTTAATTTGAAAGGTTTAAATGTTTATCGATTTAACTGAAGAACAAGAATCACTTCGCAAAGAACTGAAATCTTATTTCAGTGACTTGATGACCCCAGAAATCAGAGCTGAAGTAAAAAGTGCTGACTTTGCGGAAAATAAGCCTTACAAAGATCTGATCAAAAAAATAGGGCGAGACGGTTGGCTGGGCGTTGGGTGGCCGGTCGAACATGGTGGAAAAGGGTTCACACCAATCGAGCAATACATATTTTTCAACGAGTCTCAAGCAGCATGGTGTCCGATACCTTTCCTAACAACTAACACAGTGGGTCCAACTATTAGAGAATTCGGAACTCAGGAACAGAAAGATTTCTTTCTTAAAAAAGTCCTAGCTGGAGAAGTTCACTTTTCAATTGGTTACTCCGAACCAGAAGCCGGAACCGATCTTGCTTCTCTAAAAACACGAGCGATCAGAGATGGGGATGACTGGATCATTAATGGTCAAAAGCTCTATACAAGTCTTGCGTATAATGCGGACTACATCTGGCTCGCCGCTCGAACCGACACTGAAGCTCCGGGTCATAAAGGGATCACTCTTTTCTTAGTTGACACAAAAGATCCCGGGTTTTCCATACAACCTTTTGAAACTTTCGGCGCCGCTGATACAACAGCCACTTTCTATGACAACGTCAGAGTTTCTGACAGTATGCGAATTGGAGAGATCAACGGGGGCTGGAATTTGATTACCAGTCAACTGAACCATGAGCGAGTTTCACTTTTTGCAGCTGGTCGAATGGTGCGACTTGTAAGAGATGCAATCGACTGGGCTAGTGAAAATTTACTGCCAGATGGAAGAAGAGTTATTGATCAGGAATGGGTTCAGATGAAACTCGCTGAATGTCGTTCTCTCGTACGATACCTCGATCTTCTCAACTGGGAGGTTGCCTATGCAAATACCAATGGAAAAATGAGTCCTGCAGATGCATCAGCGATAAAAGTTCACGGCTCGGAATCCATGCACCGTATTTATACACAACTCACTGAAGTTATTGGAGCTACGGGTCACTTGATAGAAGGTGATTCCGGCTTAGATCTAGCGTCGCAAATAGAAAATGGATACCGGTCCGTTTGGGTTCTAACTTTTGGTGGAGGAACGAACGAAATACAAAGAGACATAATTGGAATGGCCGGACTCGGTTTACCGAGAGAAAAAAGACGGAGATGAGGTTTGAAAAATGAACTTTGATCTCACTGAAGAACATGATGAAATCGCAGAATTAGCTACGCGTATTCTTGGCGATCATCTCAATATAGAAGTTCTAAAAAAAATCGAAGAGTCTCAAGAATGGTTTGATAGAGAGCTCTGGGAAAAATTTGTTTCATCTGGATTAACAGGAGCGACGCTTAAAGAAGATGTCGGAGGGGCTGGCTTGGACATCATTGCACTTGTATGTCTACTTCGTGCACAGGGACAACATGTAGCTCCTATTCCACTGCTACCAACTTTGCTTTCCGCAATGACAGTAGACAGATTCGGCACCGACGAACAGAGAAACTCTTTACTACCTGAAGTTGTGAACGGCTCAAAACTATTAACCTTTGCAGCACAAGAGTTGTTAAATGACCAATTCATGGAACCGGGCGCCTCTTATGAAAACGGAGTCATAAACGGTAAGAAAATCGTGGTCGAATATGCAAATCTTGCAGACTCAGCTCTAGTAACCGTGATGACCGATAATAAACCTGCTATTTGCATAGTGGACCTTAAAGATCCGAGTATCAATATGCAATCAAGCGACTCAACCCGAGGTGAACCACTCTGGGAGTTGTCCTTCAATGAAACACCGGCTGAAAAACTCACTGGTGAGGAAGGTGTTGCTTGGCTCTTCCAGATTTTGCTCGTAAGTCTTTGTGCTCTGCAGTTAGGAGTAACTGAAACAGCACTTAAAATGACCGCCTCCTACACAAGCGAAAGAGAACAATTCGGACGACCACTTGCAACTTTTCAAGCCGTAACTCAACGCTTGGCAGACCAATTCATAAATGTCGGTGGTATTAGACTGACAACATTTTCAGCTGCATGGCGACTTAGTGCAGACCTCGATGCCCTCGAGGATGCTCTGATAGCTAAATGGTGGGCTTCAGAACGCGCCACAGAAATCGCACACGCTACACAACACTGCCATGGTGGAATGGGAGTTTCAAAAGATTACCCCCTCTATCGTTACACGCTCTGGAATAAACACATCACGACGTCTTTGGGGGCAGGAACTCAGACTTTACGTTCCCTAGGTTGCCTTTTGGCTTCAAGTTAAAATATGTCTCATCACGATCTGTTAATAATTGGAGCAGGATCAGGCAATACTATTATCGGATCTGAACACGACCACCTTGATATAGCGATAGCAGAGCCGGCTGAATTTGGTGGAACATGCATGAATCGTGGATGCATTCCTTCAAAAATGCTCGTTTACGCAGCAGACCTTTCGCTTAACGCTCAAACGGCAAATAAACTAGGCGTCAACTCTTCATTCTCCGGTGTTGACTGGGAGGGAATCCAAAGGCGAATTTTTGGAAGGATAGATCCGATCGCCGAAGCAGGTCTCAATTACCGTGAAGGTCTTGAAAATGTGACCGTTTATAGAGACAAAGCTGCGTTCACCTCAGACAACACTGTCACTGTGGGCAAAGAAGTAGTTTCATCTGATCAAATTGTCATAGCGGCAGGTGCCATTCCTGTTATCCCACAATTCTCAGGATTAAACGAAACACCATTTCATACTTCTGATTCCATAATGAGAATCAATTCATTACCTGATCATATTGTCATTGTAGGTGGAGGTTTTATCGCAATCGAAATGGCGCATATTTTTGGATCTTTCGGCTCTGAAGTGACAATGATCCTGCGTGGTGACGAACTCCTACGTGAAGCTGACTCTTCTATACGTGAACGGATAACAAAAATCTACAAAGACAAGTTTACCATTTGCCTTTCTGAGGAAATAGAGCAAGTTTCACACACAGGAAAATTTCTCATTAATTTGAAAAAAGGAACTGAAATTGAAGCTGATGAACTTTTAATAGCAACTGGCCGTGCCCCTAATACCGGTTTTTTAGAACCTGAAAAAGGTGGAATTGACTGTGATGAAGCCGGTTATGTCATAACCGATGAGCACCTACGCACTTCCGCTCCTGGGGTTTGGGCTTTGGGTGATGTCACAAATCCTCTTCAACTAAAACACACTGCTAATGCCGAAGCGAGAATAATTTCTCACAACTTGTTGAATCCGGAAAATTTGCTAAAAATCGATCGCTCTGTGATCCCTAAAGCAGTTTTCGGAAATCCACAAATCGCTACCGTAGGTTTCACTGAAGATGATCTTCTCAATAGTGGAGTCCCCTATTTGAAATCCATCAGAGAGTACTCCGATACCGCATTTGGATGGGCCATGGAGGATGAGCAGGGTTTTGTGAAATTGCTAATTGATCCCTCTACTCGCCTTCTACTCGGCGCTCATATCATTGGCTATCAGGCCTCTACTCTTATTCAGCAACTAGTGACTGCTATGAGCATCTCTATGACAGTTGATGAATTGGCTCGCAACCAACTTTATGTACATCCAGCTTTAACTGAAGTTATTGAACAGGCGCTATTAGGGTTTAAAAACGAAAAAGAACAGGAAAAGGTATGAAAGAGCTGAATGGAGAAACCGCACTTATAACTGGTGGCGCTTCTGGAATAGGTTTATCGATAGGAAAACGTCTCGCTGAGGCGGGAATGAAAGTAGTTCTAGCTGATATTGAAATTCCTGTCCTTGAAGAAGCAGTAGCTGAACTTAAAGAACTCGGCTTTGAAGCAATGGGTGTTTATTGCGACGTAAGCGATATGGCTTCTGTAGAGGAAATGAAAAACCAAGTTGAAGAAACATTTAGCAACCCTAAAGTAGTTTGCCTTAATGCCGGTGTCGGATTTGGTTCTCCTTTGTCAGAAGCAACGATAAGCGACTGGGAATGGGTCGTGGGCGTGAATCTATGGGGCATAATAAATGGCTTGCATACATTTCTTCCAGCAATAAGAGAGATGAATGAGGGGCATATTGTCATAACTGCCTCAATCGCTGGTCATGTCTCTGTTCCCAATCTTGGCCCCTACAGTGCAACAAAGTTTGCTGCCGTGTCAATAGCGGAGACCTTGCGGCAAGAATTACTAACCGAAAACTCCGGTGTGGGTGTCAGTTGCCTCTGCCCGGGATTTGTATCAACAAATATTTGGAATTCAGAAAGAAATCGCCCAGAGAATCTCCTCAACAAGTCACTGGATGAGTTGACTGAAGAAGAACTTCTTCAAAGAGAAGCTTTCATGGAATGGATAAGCAGTAACGCTAAGGAACCATCTGAAGTAGCAGAACTAGTTCATCAAGCGATTTTAGATGACAGGTTCTGGATTTTCACTGACGGTCAGCATCTAGAAGGTATTAAATCGCGGCATTCTTCAATAGTAAATGGTGACGAATTACCATGGCCTTCACCACCTCTTATAGATATCTAACCTATGGAGACTCGGCTATGTCACGTGCCCATCTGTAATCAGCCTTTCCATTGGGTCCACGCTTTAGTTTTTCAACAAAAATCACACTTTTTGGGACCTTATAACCAGCCAAACGTTCTTTTACCTCAGTTAAAAGCTCTGCTTCTTCAAGTGTTGCACCTGTCTTTATTTCTACGACTGCTGTCACTGCTTGCCCCCAGCGTTCATCAGAGATACCCACTACGTTGCAATCAACAACTAATGGATTGATTTTCAAAGCTTCTTCAACTTCCTCAGGGAAAACTTTCTCACCGCCTGTGTTTATGCACTCTGAGCCCCTACCTAGAAGTGTGATGGAACCGTCCTTCTCAACTGATGCCCAGTCACCAGGTATAGACCATCTTCGACCATTAATGGTTGGGAATGTTGCTTCTGTTTTTTCCGGATCTTTGTAATACCCAACTGGTAGTGGGTAACCGAGTGCTAGTTTTCCAGTCATATTTGATCCAGGTTTGACTTCCTCACCATTCTCGGTAAGAACTCTTGTGTGTTCTCCAAGAAAAAATCTGGCGGTGCCAGTATCTTTTCTTCTTCGCGAGGTCACCTGCTTACCCATTCCAGTTCCTTCGCTGGAGCCCAAAGCATCCAAAATGGTACAACTATGAAGATCTAGAAGACGTTCTTTCAAAGGAGCACTAAACATTACACCTGAAGACATCACTAAGCGCAGAGAGGTAATATCCCAAGCAATGTCGTTTGTGAACGAGTTCTCAAGTTCTTCAATCATGGGTCGAGCAAATGCGTCGCCGACAATTGTAAGCATTGTTATTTTGCACTTTTCTACCATTTCCCAAAGTTCTCTAGGGTCAAATGTTCTCGAAGAAAGGGTGGACACTAGACCTCCGTGTGTATGGGTACTCAGAGCAGTCAGGCTTGATGTTCCGTGCATTAATGGTGCGGCACAAAGTTGTCTTATCTCTTTTCCTTCGCTTGTCACTCTTTTCGCAATGCTGGCCGCTTCTTCAGAATTTTCCGGGATTTTCTCTCCAAGAGAACGAAAGGTTTCTGCCATTCCTCCAAGAAGCCCAGCATGCGACCACATAACAGCTTTCGGACTGCCGGTTGTGCCTCCTGTATAAAGAAACCATAGATCATCGCCTGATCTTTCAATACGAGGAAGAGTGTCGTTATTTACAGCTTCTTCGTAGTCCGTAATCCAATCTTCGGAAGAACCTCCGCCAATTCTTACAAAAACTTTTAATTTAGGGCATCTTGAACGAACAGAATCAACTCGTTCAGTCAAACTTGAGTCAAATAGGATCGCCTCAGCGTCAGCATTATTTAGAATGTAAGCCAATTCTTCATCCAAGTACCGATAATTAACGTTTGCGGGGATCGCCCTAATTTTAAAAGCAGCGAATTGACCTTCTAGATATTCCGGTCCGTTGTAGCAGTAAAAAGCAACTTTTGAATCGCGTTTCAAGCCTTTTTCGGAAAAAGTTTTAGCTAGAGATGCTGAGCGGTTTTCAAATTCTTCCCAAGATTCTGAGTTTTCGCTAGTCGAGATCGCCGTTAGATCCCCTATTTGGTCACTTATTGCTTCCCATGCGGTAGCAATATTTAAATTTACATAGGTTCCAGACACACTTTGAGGTTATCGCACTCATTTAATGAGACCTAGCGTGACCCTAAAGCCCTCTATGATCTATGTAATGGGAAACACTTTCGGTTCTTTATTTAAAATATCCACGTGGGGTGAAAGCCATGGAGGAGGTGTCGGCGTAGTTATTGATGGTTGCCCTTCTTTGCTTTCTTTGAAAGAAGCTGACATTCAACGCGACCTCGATCGGAGACGTCCAGGGCAGAGCAAAATCACAACTCAACGAGATGAATCAGACACTGCAGAAATACTTTCTGGCGTGTTCGAAGGTAAAACTCTTGGAACCCCTATCGCAATTCTGGTCAGAAATGAAGATGCGAAACCTGACGCATACGACCATTTAAAAGACGTTTACAGGCCGTCACACGCTGACTTTACTTATGAAACCAAATACGGCATACGGAACTGGCAAGGTGGAGGACGTTCCAGCGCCCGCGAAACAATAGGAAGAGTGGCAGCTGGTGCTGTAGCTAGAGTACTTTTAAACGAATCTACTGACATCGAAGTTCTCGCTTGGGTTTCACAAATTCATGATATAAAAGCAGACGTACGGACCGAGAATGTCAATTTTGATGAGATTGAGTCAGAAATTACCCGTTGCCCTGATCGTGATGCTTCAGAGGCAATGATTTCTGCAATCACAGAAGCACGAAAAAATGGTGACTCTCTCGGAGGTATTGTTACTTGTCTGGTAAGGGGTGTTCCTGCGGGTCTTGGAGTTCCTGTTTTCGATCGGGTCGAAGCAGATCTTGCTAAGGCAATGCTTTCGTTACCTGCTTCAAAGGGTTTTGATATAGGAAGCGGATTCTCCTCAGTGGAAATGACAGGCAGTGAGCATAACGATCAGTTTGAACCTGGTGACTCCATGCCAGTTACCACTTCTAACTATTCAGGTGGTGTCCAGGGTGGAATTACGAATGGTTCTGAAATTCTATTTCGCGTAGCATTCAAACCTACTGCAACAATTTCAACCCCTCAAGAAACAGTCGATAACAGTAACAATCCTGTAACTCTCGAAGCTAAGGGCAGGCATGACCCATGTGTTCTGCCGCGGGCTGTGCCCATGGTCGAAGCCATGACTCTTCTTGTACTCGCTGACCACTGGCTAAGAAATCAATCTGTACGAATTGCCGACAAATGAGAATTTTTCTTACTCAGTTAAACTAAAGAAGGAGGTGCGAAATGAATAACGATAAAAACGTGGAGGCTACGCAGCGATTTCAATCAGACCTGCCTCTAATGTACGAAATGCCTACTTTTGAAAACCTTGAAGACGAAAGACAATACAGAAAAGAACGCCTAGCGGCAGCTTTTAGAATTTTCGGACGTTACGGCTTCAGCGAAGGTGTAGCCGGACATATAACGGCAAGGGATCCAGAAGAAACAGAGTGTTTTTGGGTTAATCCGTTTGGAATGAATTTCAGCCACATTTCAGTTTCCGACCTACTTTTAGTTAGCCATAACGGCGATGTAATTGAAGGAGATTACGCCGTCAATCAGGCAGCATTCGCCATTCATGCCGGCATTCACATAGAAAGACCTGAGATTGTCGCAGCTGCTCATTCTCATTCTATTTTCGGGAAGGCATTCTCATCACTAGGAAAAACCCTGGACCCTTTGACGCAAGATAGTTGCATATTCTACAACAACCACGTTTTGTTTGATGATTACACAGGAGTGGTACTAGACCCACTTGAAGGTAAAAGAATCGCTGCATCTCTCGGGCACTGCAAGGCAGCAATACTTAAAAATCACGGACTGTTGACTTTAGGAGAAACTGTTGACGAAGCACTTTGGCTTTTTGTAACCATGGAAAGAACTTGCCAGGCGCAGCTTCTAGCAGAAGCTGCTGGAACTACTGACCCTATAGATGACGAAACAGCAACTATCACCAATAATCAAGTAGGTAATGCCTTTTCCGGTTGGTTCAGCGCTCAACCTTTATTCGACAAGATATTGGTCGATGAACCCGATCTGCTCGACTAGATAAGATCAAGCCGCATCTGAAAGAAAAAGTCTTTCAATATCGCTTTTATAAAGAATTCTTATACTCAAGTCTGGTCTTTGCGCCTGCAACCTTCTAACTTTACGATTCTTTCTTGTTACCAATGACTGTTTAAGAGTTGTAACTTCTAGGTAGAGATTGTGTTCAGGTAGAAAAAAATCTGGTGTGAATGCTGATCTTGGTTGACCTTGGGAATCTCTCTCCAAAACAAAAGTTGTTGGTTCATATTCCCATTCGATGCCATAAAAATCTAACAATCCAGCAATTCGTTCTTCAGATTCATGAGCAAAAGAAGCTGAAGTATTATGGTCAGAGAGTTTTCGAAGTTCACTCATCGAAGCAACTTGTCTTCTCTTTTGAAGTCACTATTGACCAATTGCCTTATGATCGATTTCAATACTGGATCTTTCGTCCCCTGGGAAAAGTTCGACAATTTTTGCATCAAGGTCTTCTTTTACACCCGCCATCGGCAAAATATTTAACACACCCTGTCCGTTGTGGAGGAGATCAATTATCTCTTCTTCTCCGCGTTGCACCATTACAGAAGCTCCTTGAATAACCAAATTAACTTGCACTACATCCTCATCAAGTTTTTCTTCAAGGAACTCAAATACTTTTCTAATCAAAGCAAGACGTATTCCTGCATCTATTAGGGCTTTAATAGCTTTTAATTTAAGCAAGTCCCGGTAGGTGTATCTCCGCCTTGTTCCGCTACCACTGGCGTCAGCAAGAGACGGTCTTATAAGTTCCGTTCTGGCCCAGTAATCCAATTGTCTGTATGTAATACCGACAATTTTTCTGGCTTCGTCACCGCTATAACCTTGTTCTTGAACCATGTTCTTCCCTCTCTCGCGCGAAAAACAGGTTGCACCCTATATTTCGCTCAGAGAACTACATTGATGTTATTCTACAGGTTAGATCGTAATAAACCCGCGGTCAACAACCCAGTGTCATAAAGATCTTTTTTTAAACCAAATTCCTTTAACCATCGAAGTCATCAGGATTGACATTGTCAAGAAACTCACGAAATTCCTCTACCTGCACATCAGTAATTGGTTCCTCCTGGTCGGGAGGCGCAATATATCCAGCCTCTTCTAACACTTCTTCCTCCACGAAAACATCGGCCCCCATACGAACCGCCAATGCTATAGCGTCAGAAGGTCTTGCAGAAAGTGCATCAACACCTGCGGGTCCTCTGAGATATATGTCGGAATAAAAAGTTCGGTCACGTAACTGTGTTATAACTACCCTTTCAAGAGTCGCAGAAAAAGTCTCCATAACCGTGACGAAAAGATCATGTGTCATAGGCCTAGGTGGTTCTTGTCCGGCAAGAGTTAAACCAATAGCGGTTGCTTCTGGCAAGCCGATAAATATCGGCAGGAGCCTCTCACCTTCTTTTTCACGAAGAAGTATTACAGGCGTATTAGAAGGTAAAACCTGCTGAACCCCAACTACTACCATTTCATTCATTACTGCCTCCAAAACTGTTAACTAGCATTCAACTGTTTCTTTACCTCGCGCAATTTTTACTATCTCATCAGCCAATTTAGATTCCCCTCTTGCAAACTCTTCATCGAGAAGCGTCTGGTTCGCTGTGACAACTGAAGGGAGATTTCTAAACATGCCCAGGTGGTCAATTCCATATCCAACAATAAAACCCTCTTGGAGAACAAAACCGGAATACTCGACCTTGACAGGAAGTATTCTGCGATCCGAACGGTCGAAAAGTGTGCAGACCCTAACTTCTGATGGTTCATGAGTCTCCAAATGGCGTCTGAGAAAATCTAGCCTAAAACCTGTATCAACTACGTCTTCAACCAGTAGGACATTACGACCTGAGACGTCAATTCCTAAATCTCTTGTGAGTCGGACTCTTCCCGTGTTCTCCTGAAAAGAAGTTAAAGCTAGAAAATCTGTTTCTATTTCATGATCGAGTTTTCTAACCAAATCCGCAAGAAAAGGCAGACAACCCTTCAGCACACCCACAACCACATCCCCTTCACCCATATAGTCGTCAAGCTCAGCAGCCAGTTCCGTAACTCGAACATCAATTTCTTGTCGGTTTTGTAACAATTTTGGAAAATCCATCTCACCAAGTTTCTAGTCCATCTAGGGAGAGTTTTAGTAGACACTTGTGAATTTCTCTGCCCAAAACAACTACTTCATCTAATTCTCGCTTAGCTTCAGTTCTGGATTCAACATCTCCACTTTTAGTTTTAGCTGAAAACAACTGCTCTATCACTCCTGCTTCTCTTTGAGCGGCGACTAGATACATACGTAAATGTCTAGTTTCCATTCCTAGTTCAAAAAGACGTTTTGCGGACCTGATTGTCAACAAAGAATCACCTTCAAAAATTTCTTTACTCCCCACTTGCCTACCCTTAACCACTCCCAATTCGATCAATTCTTGGATTTTCTCGGTTGGAACACCTGAAGCTCTGGACAAGCCATCAATATCTAAACTGATTCCTGTAACTACAGGATCTTTACCAGCTGCTGCTTTTGAATCCGAAGTATTACTTTCAGCAGTCGAGTTGAAATCAACACCATTACGTTCTAGCCGTTCTTTTAGAGTTCCGAGTGGGACGAAATAATCTCTTTGTTGTCTCAAAATCCAAACCAGTTGCTCCACGTCATCAGTAGAAAACTTTCTGTAACCTGATTCAGTTCTAAGAGGGTTGACTAACCCTTGGGATTCGAGATAACGAATCTTCGAAACAGTAAGTTCAGGAAACTCTCCAATAAGACTTTCGCAGACTTGACTTATGTTAAATAGTTCCTGTTCTGACAAATCAACATTCCATCAGTTCTGAGCAATTCCATGGAAAAAGACGAGTTTAAATCGTCCAATTTGTAGAACATCTCCATCTGTTAGTTCTTCAGAGCGAACGAGTTTCGCATTTAGGTAAGTGCCATTTAATGAACCTGCATCAGACACTCTGTAGATGCTTTTGTTTCTTTCAATAACTGCATGTTGTCTTGAGACCGTTACATCATCGAGAAAAATGTCAGCATTCTTTTCTCGTCCTATTGAAATCGATTCAGAATCCAGAGCGTAACGGGAACCTGATCTTGGTCCCGACTCGATAACAAGTATCCCTGTGTCTGTTTCAAAAATTTCTCGATCCAAACGGTGTGGAATTTCCGGTTCAATCTCAATCGCATCAGTTATTTCATCATCACTAATAATTTCAAATCCTCCATTCCTTTAATCAGCTCTCTAAAAGTGAACGATAAGAATCAGAATCTAAAAGTTTACTTATCGGATCCGACTCTTCTCCACTCATTAAACAAATCCATCCCTCTCCATATGGATCCTCATTTACCTTCATAGGGTGCAACTCTAAATCATCATTCACCTCGGAAACTCTTCCAGATAAAGGGGCAGATATTTCTGAAACGGATTTGCTCGATTCTACTTCCCCTAAAACTCCTCCCTTTTCTAGTAATCGGTCAATTTCAGGAAGGTCAACGAAAACAACTTCCCCTAGAGCATCTTGTGCGTAATCAGTTATTCCTACGCGAATCAGGCCGTTCTCTTCCATTCGGACCCATTGATGGTCTTCAGAATACATAAGGTCGTCTGGGATATTCATAAATTTGAAACTAGCGCCAAAAGTATCATTTTTATAGCGGAAGCAAGAAATTAATAGACTGGACTACTTTTTGTCACGAGTTTCCTTCAGCGCTTCAGATGCTAGAGGTATGTACATAAACGCAGCTAACCAAGAAATAAATAAGCCTGGAATTCCAGAGATATAGGCGAGTGCGGCAAAAAAATCACTTATAGAAATTGTCGATTCACCCGCTAGGAAAGAAGGCACAGCGAATAACATCGCAAAAGTTCCTGTTTTACCCCACCACAAAACATCAATTCTTCGGGCCCCAATGAGAGCTAATGCAACAGTTGCTCCACCAACGAGCAATTCTCTGATGAGAGCGAGCAGTGCAAACCAAAGCGGAATTGAACCATCAATTATAAGTGAAGGAATTGAGACTATAAGCAACAGCCTGTCAGCAGTGGGATCAAGGATTTTTCCAAGTTCTGAAGTTTGGTTAAATCTCCTAGCTATCCACCCGTCAACCCAGTCCGTAGCTCCGAGTACTGCTAAAAGAATCGCTGCCGCGGACCTATTTTCAACTCCGAAAAGAATCCATACAAAAAGAGGAATACAAAGAAGACGTAGAACGCTGATCAAATTAGGAACAGTGAAAATTCTGTCATCCATAATTTCAATCTACCCATCTTCGAATGCAGATATCCATATCTCTGCATCGCCGCGTTTGACCAAAGTGGTAATACTTGGAAAGCTAGGCCCCATGTCAACTATTTTTACCAAAATATACTCAGGAGAAATACCTGGACACATACTTTGGAAAGACTCAACGTGTTTCGCGTTTCTCGATATAAGACCGATAAATCGTGGCCACACTCTGGTTGTACCTATTCAGGAAATCGATATGTGGATCGACTTGCCAGAAGAGACAGCTTCGCATTGCCTGAAAGTGGCAAAATTGATCGGAGAGGCTCAAATGAAAGCATTCAAACCAGAACGTATTGGGCTAATGATCGCAGGGTTCGAAGTCCCACATGTTCACCTGCATGTAATACCAATAAACGATATGAGTCACCTGGATTTTGCCAATGCCAATGCAGATATCTCAAACGATGAACTAACAGCAGATTTAGAGCACCTTGAAAGCTATCTTACGAAAACCGATTGAGAAACGGTTGAAAATTAACCTGATCCGGGTTTGCGGATCCAGGTCTGAATACCTTTCGAGTCATAACGTCTATCAAACCCGAATTCCATCATTTTTCCTTCAAATCCAATCAACTCTGTATCAGACCAAGTGACAATATTTTCATCAAAAATTACTGCGTCTAAATTCTTAAGTCGTTCGCTATCTGGCAGAAAAGGACCGTCTGTCTTTAAAACGAAAGCATTTTTACGTTCTGCAATTTCTGGATACAAGTTTGCCGGCGCCGCAACACTCGCATCTGGCCCCAGCCAAAAAACTGATGTGACTCTGGCTATATCGGTCTCATCCCTCCTACCCCATTCCCAAGGTTTTTCGAATGGAGAGGAAGCTGAATCGCGGATGAAAAAAACAGTCGCCGTTAGTAACAGGACAGTTAATATTCTTCGACCAACAAGAATTCGGCTAACACCCGTGGATCCCATTTTCATCAGTGCATAGGTTGCTGCAATAAAAACAACGGCTAGTACAGCTACATCTTGCTGGGGATTACCTAGCACTCCAACTGGAACATCAGCTATTAAGTAAAAGATAAGTAGAGGAAGCGCTGGTAAAACGTAACGCAAATGTATAAGTGGCAAAAATAAAACTGGTGCAATAATAAGAATTATTTGCTCGAAGTTACTCCGCACTAATAAATCCTTAAGTAGACCAAAAGGATCAGACAACATTCCGAAAATCACATCTAAAGAACCCTCTCCGAAGTGTCGAAAAGCAGCAATATGAGGATAATAGCCTGAGCCAATTGAAGGCTGCACCCAGAAAGCCATTAACAGAAACCAAAGTAGGCCAGAAAAGAAAACTATCCTGCCAGCAACTTTTCTATTTTCTAAGAAAAAAATCACACCAATCGCTACTACTGCAAGTCCTAAATCTGCTCGTGTAAGCAAGACGAGAAACAATAAACCTGAGCTGGTCCACCACTTTTCATAGTGACCTGCCAGGTAGGCCGCCAGCAAAGCAGGAACAGCTACAGCCTCGGGGTGAAAACCGGCGAGATTTAGATTATGTATAGATGGATGAAGTGAGTAAGCAAAAGTAAGAACAACTGCCCCTCCAGTTCTTAAATTTGCGGGACCTCTTGCAATTCGCCATATCGGCACAACAGCAAGTCCCAATGCGAGAGCTTGGACCGTTAACAAAAACTCTCCGGTTGGGAACAGTCGTGAAATTAACGATATTGGCCAAAATAACCATGCCGCTTGAAGAGCGAAGATATTTAACCCAAGTTGCGTGATCTCGGGTGATTCTCCCATCTCCATAAGGTGAGAGGCCTGTATGTAGTAGCCGATTTGCTCTCCCACACTCAGATCTCTGAATCTTGATAAAGAAAGAAGAGCGAGTGACAAACTGAGTAGAAAAGCGCCAAGCCACGGAATGACACGGTCAGCTATTGGAGAGTCAAAATGTGCTTGCCATCGCAAAAGCGTTATGTCCGCCCTTCTACGGAGGTCGGCCATAGTACTCGTAACTTGTTCAGTGGTGCGTTCAAAACTCTTAACGCCGAATGCGCCATCTTCATCAAAAAGGAACTTTTTCCTATTCAATTATGCACGACCCTGCTATTGGACCTTCAGAACCCATACCCAAATCTATTTCAAGTTTATCTCCTGGAGCGCCGCCAAATTTTGGTATGACTACATTTTCGACACCTTCTGGAACTTCAATTGTCCCTCTCACTGAAAGCACTTCCCAACCGTCCAGTTCCGCTGTAGGACTTTCGATAGCAAATCTGACCTTTTCAGCCCAACCCACGCCACCTTCCGGAAGTTTTTGTGGATTACTTCTCTGTGGGATTGCTATTGGGAGAACAAGAACAGAACTACCTAAACACGTTGGATTTGCTTCAGTTCCTTTAATCTCTGAAGGGCAATCAGTGCTGGACCCAGCATAATGCAGCACATCTAATGGCCTTAGATTACTTGTAGTTACAGAGACCATTGTGCATGAATCCGCAACCCATCCTTCCGGTCCCACAAGAGCAATTTGCCCTTCCCCATATTGGAAAACAGTCGCACTCAGTACCCCAGGAAGAATTGGAAGGGCTTCGTACGGAACATCAACCTTGATGCGCTCCATCAATTGCTCCTCACCCTGTTTAACCGCCACGATTCTTTCGGCGGTAGCCACTAGTGCCGGTTCAGTTATGGGGTTAAATAAATCTAGATAACTGTTATTAGATTCGACACTTTCAACACTCGATACTTCTGAAAAACGTAAACCTAAGCCAACTTTTTCTTCAGAATTATCTGTTAGAGATTTAAGTGCAAAGAAAACAACAAGAATCAAACCGACACCTATTCCTGCTGTTATCAAACGTCTGAATACAGCACTCTGAAGTTCTGATGCCACGGCCGCCTCACTGCGTCTTTCAGCCCTGGATCTTGGTCCGAATGCCTCTGATCTACTGCCTCCACTCAATAAAGTGGCCCAGTTCTTTACAGTTTCTTCAGGGAACCGCAATGCTAATCGAGCAAATTCCTCCTCCTCATCAGGTCCGAAAAGTAATAGCAGGTCATTTTCCTGTGCGAGCTGAACCGGGTCTGCTGTTTCAACGAGATCGCGATCTCCAGCCAAACGTGTTAAAAACTTCCTTATTTCCTCATCAGCTTCTTCAGTGGACCATTTAGATCCTGGCGAAACTTGATATGCAGCTACTGGTGACTTTGAAAATTTTCTAGCTCGAAAAAAAGCTTGTCTTCTAGCACGTGTCTCTTCTTCAGAAAGTTCTGATTCTTGTTCTGGTTCCTTCACCAATTCATTGACGTCTTGATCTGAACTTTCTTCGTCTAGCTGGTTTTCTCTACCCGTATCATCCATTGTTGCCCTCTGTGCCTCACCAACAAGAGGCTACGCAATAGACACTCCTGAAGTGAGTCACTTAAAAGTTTTTATCTACAATTCTTATCTTGACACTTCAATCGCAATACTAGGCATTAGTCTCGTCCGACGGTTGACTTTTTAGGGATTTCAGGAGATTCACCTATGACAAAGAGAAGCATAAGATTTATTCTTCTAGTCTCTTTAGTGGCAGCCGCCTGTTCGGATACTGACGATCAAACAAGTAAAACAACACCTTCTAATGAAATAACTAACGCTTCTATAAATCAGAGTACTACAAGCACGATGATTGAAATTAGCGATAATACTTCTGCTGATCAAACAGCAAATATTGAAAAAATAATTGATGATCTTCCTGAAAGTAGCAGCTACTTTGAAGATTTTTCTTCAAATTTCTCTGATCGGAAACCTGAAATCAACCGAACCCACCCATTTCAAACTCTGGATACATTTTGCACCACTTACCCTCCTGTCAAAGAAGAAATTGTTCCTGCGACTGTTGAAGTGAAAAGAGGTGACTCTCTCGCGAAAATAGCCTCTAAGCATGATCTGACACTTCAGGAAGTACTAGAAATGAATGACATCGCTAATCCGAATTTAATTTTTATCGGACAGGAAATTCGTGTGGGAGAGGAGCTTCAAATAGGACTCGGACCTCAATCTACTGGCCGAGGAATAACCGAAAATTCAGTCTCCATAGTCAACATAGAAACTTCAATAGATGAGCTGCAAACTTTGAGTTTTGAAAATTTCAGCGGTGATACATCGGAAATATTTTCCGCTTTCATAAAAATCCTAAACGAAGAGTGCGGAGGTTTTCATGGCAGGAAAATTGATCTTCAAGAAATTACTACTTTCCCACTAGAAGCTTTCGATATTGATACTTCAACTTTGGGCACTATAGCTTGCCTAAACGCGACTAAAGATATCCCATCTGTAATAGTGGTCGACATTTCTCAATTCTCTGGACCTTTGGAGAATTGCATCGTAAATGAACAAAAAACGGCTTTAGTGACAACAAAAGTTTTACCTAATCAAAATGCAATTACTTCTGACAACAGACTCCTGATCGATTCTTTTAGTGCTGAACAAGCTTTTTCCTTGATGCTGACATTCGCAGAAAAGAACGGGCTTTTAACTAACCGATCCATAGCCATAGTCGCCGATGACTCTTTAGGTAATTATGAGTCGATCATAACAGGACTCGTAGAACCGCTCCGAAAACTCAATTATGACCCTGAATTCCACTTTCTCAACTGTGAGGGTGGAATCTTTTGTAATGCAGGAATTGAAAGAACTATTGATGCCTTCATAGAGAATCCTCCTGATGTTCTCTTCCCTACACTAAATGCTGTTTCATTGCCTGAATTCTTAACTCAGATGATTGCAAATGACATACCAAAGCCACAAATAATTCAGTCGGCTTTCAATCAACAAGATGATGAACGGTCAACTAATCACATCTTCAATTATGGGGGAAGTGAAGTTGCCGATTATTACAACGGCACTATAATTTTTTCCCATCCCTATGTCGAAAATCAAAGAATTTTCGAAAATCGCTTTTCGCCTTTTGAAAAAATGTGCGTCAAGGAGTATTCACGTGTTTCCGATCTAGATCAACACTCTATTGACCCTAGAAGAACTGAAGCAGTTTTAAAGATTTGCTCAATCACACGCTATATCGCACGGGCTCTCTACGACGCAGGTGTTAATCCAAGTCGACGTAGAATTCACGAGTCCCTATCTACTCTTGGCTTCGTAGACAGCCCCGGACTTTCATTTGGTTCTTTTACTCTCAATAAACCGACAAGACCTTCATCGATCCAACACATGGAATACCAGTTCCCCTGCGTCATAAATGGAGAAGCTGAAAGTCAAAATTATTCAGGTTGCATTCTTCCGGTTTCTCCCCCTGAAAATATTTTTACAAACTAAGTTAAGGACGGATTTCGTAATAAAGATTCGTTGGATCTTCGACTTTATGTTGATGAAAAGAAGTGAAGCCAGCATCCTTTATCATCACTGACAATAATTCTGGATTTAATCCTAAGGTTCCTAATCCCAGTGTATCGACGTCTGACATTGCCGAAGATAAACAGGTCGTGATCGAAGTCGCATACATTAACGCGAGGACAGGATTTCTTAAATTATCAGCCCATGTAGCAGAAGATTTAATTTCTTTGACTAAAAGAGTTCCATCGTCTTTCAAAACACCATGAATTGCCTTGAGTGCAATATCAGGTCTTGGCATATCGTGAAGACAGTCTAATGTCATGACAAAATCAGCATCCGCAGAGCTAGGGATACTCTCGGCACCAAGATCGAAAAGTTCCACATTTTTATATGAGGAAAACCTTTCTCGAGCTACCCCTATAGCTCTTGTCGATGGGTCATACCCAACAAAAGTTGATTCAGGAAATGCCTCTGCTAAAAGCTCTATCGCAAGTCCTGTTCCACAACCTACATCAACAACTCGTGCCCCTTCTCTCATTTTGTCCTCTACACCATTCAACAGGGGTAATACTTGTGATACGAGCAGTGCTTTCGACATAGGCCCACACATAGCTTCCACTGCATGCTCTGAACCATCTCCTTGGCCGTCATAGCTAAGTCCAATACCAGTCTTAAAGGCTTCTGCTATCCCATCTACAACTTCAATTGGTTTAAGATTTGCAAAGACTGCAGCCGCATAGGTGGGTTTATCTGATTGGGCTAAAACCGCAGCAGCTTCTGGTTCTAGTTCGAAATTACTTCCATCAGAAGTTTTAATCAGACCAGCAGCCGCATTACAACGGAGCCATTCCAAAACCCACCTTTCGTGACATTCTGTAGATTTAGACAATTCTTCTGCCGTAGTGCTTCCGATTCCATCCATCGCTTCATAGAGACCCAAACGGTGACCGAGGTGTATCACTAAAGACACCATTTCACCTTGTTTGAACAACCATGTGTCTAACGAATATTTTAATAACTTTTCTAAATCAAGATCTTCATCCATTTAATCTTCTCCTTCGGTTGTAGCGATCCAAATTTTGCCATCCTGCTCATAACAAGGGATAACGTCAATATTCCCTTTAGGGTCTCGCCTACCTTTTACATTCTCCTTGCAACCCTCCCCTGCCGTTGAAAAACGCCAAAAGTGCGTTGTGCAAATAATTTCTTCGCCTGAGACTACGCCTTGATAAGCAAGATGTGTCCACTGATGTGGACATCGCGCTTCCATCGCGCACAATTCACCCTTTTCAGTTTTCCATACAATTAAATCGCGTCCGTTTAACGAAGTTTCATTTATTTGACCGGTCTCAGGCGGTTCTACATCAGCCAATTGGTAGCTAGCTTCTGCTGACAAAGATCAGACATCCAAATATCTAGTTACGGCAAAAGCCGAGCCGATCATTCCAATCGCTGCCCCAATAACAAGTATCCAAATACTTGTATTCCATACAAATCCGTCTGGAACGGCAAATCCTCTAAAAAGAGGAACTGCTTCTGATTCTTGGAAGTATGCAAGAACCTTGCTATCAACAACAAATAAAGCTGGAACTGCGAGTCCCGCTCCCATTAATCCATGGATAGTTCCTTCCAACATAAATGGTATTCGTATGAACCAATTTGTTGCACCTACAAGTTTCATAACTTCTATTTCAGTTTTACGACCTGAAATTGCTGTGAAAACTGTGTTCAATATAAGTACAGCCGAAACTGCTACAAGAACTATTGCTGCTAGCAAAAGAGCCTGACTGACTCTTGTTGAAAAGTCTTCTATTTGTCGAATCGCTTCTGTTGCAGTTGCAACTTCCTTGACACCAGGCTGTTCTGAGAATTGTCTGGCTAGTTCCGTAACATTGTCTGCGTCTGGGTCTCTTGGAACAATTCGGTAAGAGGGCGGCATTATTTCAGGAGTTACGCTCTCCACTAATTCGGGCTTATCAACGAAAAGTTCACGAAACTCTTCGTACGCTGCGAATTTGTCGACATAGACATATTCCTTTATTGCAGGACTTGTGTCGAGAACTTTTCTGATCGCCTCATTTTGGTTTTCCAACGCGTCTGCATTCATAAAGACGATAAATTCAACGCCTTCTTGGAATTGTGCTGTTGCCTGCTCCGCCCCTTCTCTGATCAGTAAAGAGGAACCAACTAACGCTAAAGAAATGGCCACGGTCAAAATGGCGGCAAGAGTTAAGCTGAGGTTTCGCCAGAGGCTTACAAAAGTCTCACGTATGAAATACCAGAATCGAAAAATCATCTCAGCGCAACCCTCTAATCATGAGACATGTCTTCATTCGTACACTCCACGTGATTCGTCACGAACAAGCATTCCTCTATCCAACTCGATCACTCGGCGTCTCATTGTGTCTACGATGCTGCGGTCGTGTGTGGCCATAACGACAGTAGTTCCACTGCGATTTATTCTGTCTAAAAGTCTCATAATGCCTACAGAAGTTGCGGGGTCTAAATTTCCTGTTGGTTCATCTGCCAACAGTATCAGCGGTCTGTTTACGAAAGCTCTGGCAATTGAGACCCTTTGTTGTTCACCGCCTGAAAGTTCTTCTGGAAGGCGATCTGCTTTTCTTGAAAGACCAACAAGTTCTAAAATGGCAGGAACCTGACGCTTAATGATCGGTCTAGGCCTCCCTATAACCTCTAAAGCAAAAGCAACGTTTTCAGTAACAGTCTTTTTTGGTAAAAGTTTATAATCCTGGAATACATAACCGATATTCCGACGCAGGTAAGGGACTTTCCATGAACTAAGAGAACTAACATCCTTTCCGGCAACCAGTATTTTTCCTGCATCCGGAACTTCTTCCCTGTTTATTAGCCTTATAAAAGTTGATTTTCCTGAACCCGAAGGTCCTACCAGAAATACAAACTCACCTCTCTGGATTTCTGCAGATGCTTCCCTCAGGGCTACTACTTCACCCTTATAGGTCTTTGTGACAGTTTCAAATCGAATCATTTTGACCCCCCATCACGTGTTCTTCATAAAAAAACAGAAGATAACTATCTATTTCAGTCGATGAACATCTCATAAAAATAACTTTCGGCACTGCGGAGAAGGTACCAGAAAGGGAACAAGAATACATTTCATTGGCGTCTCTGCGTTCAATTTATCTCGCTCGATTCCAACGCAGGTAAGCCTCAATAAAGTCATCTAGATCACCATCGAGCACTCTAGCGACATCCCCAATCTCAAAATCTGTTCTCAAATCTTTCACCATTTGATAGGGCTGCAACACATATGAACGTATTTGACTTCCAAAATCAACATTTGATTGTTCTCCACTTATTTGAGCAATTTGCTCGTCGCGGCGCTGTCTCTCGAGGTCAAGCAGTTTTGCTGCCAGCATTTGCATTGCTCTATCACGGTTCTGATGCTGGCTTCTCTCATTTTGGCAAGATGTAACTATCCCGGTCGGTATATGGGTTATACGTACAGCAGAATCAGTTACATTCACATGCTGACCTCCTGCTCCTGAAGATCTATAAGTGTCGATGCGTAACTCTGTTTCATCAATATCTACCTGTTCCGTAACTTTTTCAAAGAAAGGAACTACTTGAAAAGAAGCAAAGGCTGTATGTCTCTTTGATTCTTTATTAAATGGCGATATACGCACCAACCTATGGACACCTCTTTCACTTTGAAGAAACCCAAAAGAATGACGGCCTCGAACAATAAATTCAGCTGAACTAATTCCTGCTTCAGTACCAGGTGATACTGAATCTAGTTCGATTTTTAATCCCTTATTCTCAGCCCATCTTGTATACATGCGTAGTAACATTTCAGCCCAATCTTGAGCATCGGTTCCACCAGCTCCTGATTGAATCTGGCAGACAGCATCTTCAACGTCATACTCTCCAGAAAGAAGACTTTGAACCTCCAAAGCATCAAAGTCAATCACGGTTGCAGAAATCAGTCTTTCAATCTCATGATCCAAACTT
>PBYV01000032.1 GCA_002729765.1 Acidimicrobiaceae bacterium | reverse complement strand
TAGCAGCATCAAACATAACTTTTAAAAACTTCTTATTACCGTAAGATACATCGTTGAGAGTTGTTGACATTCTCCAGTTATCAGGGTCATAAGTAATAACTTCATTAAGATCGCGTCCAGAAAATGCGCCTACAGTCGCGCCTTCTGAAGAACCTAATAGTGATATATCAATGGTTGCACCGGCTTTTGTTTTTCCAGTTCCAGAGAATCTGCGCTGAAATCCTTCTTTTTGTTTTCGCGCATCCAGGTTGTCTATATTATATTTAATGGCCATTTAAATCCTTCTTCGATAAATTTTCATGAGACCTAATCACATCTTCCTTGGCTTTGTTTAATAGTTTATGTTCCAATTTCATAAGTTCTGAAGTCTTTTCAGCTAATTGTGCCAGTAAAGGGGATATTAGTTGTTCTTTCTCATGACTTCGCCATTCTTCTGGTTTTTCTTTTTTTGCCATATTATTCACTAAATAATGCGTTTAAATCAATTTTGGCTTTATTAGCCTTAGTGGGAGGATAAAAGTGTATTGGTGGTGCCGGCACTCCTCCGAACGGTAATGCCGCAGCACCTGGAAAAAGCGGACCTCCAGTTGGAGCAACAGCACCTGTTACTGGATGTGAATGCTGTAGATAATCATCGATAAGTGCTTCTATAATTTTCTTTAGGGATGCTACATCATTTTTAATAGACATAGTACCTGAATTTGTAATAGATAAACCTGCCAATTTGGTTTTAAATTCTGCTGTGCCTCCGGCTCCGTGACTGGCGACCACAATATTACCTTGAGGTCCTTTGCTCATTGAAAATTCGGCCACTTTATTCATTATCTTTATTTCACCTAAACTGGAAGATAATGTTATATCTGAAGCAGTAGGATTGCCTGAACTAGGAAGAATTTGAAAATATCCTGTTGCTGCTTTTGGAGACTTTTTAACCCCGTAAGGATTATCATTTAACTGTAATACAATTCCACCGGAACCGGTAGTTGCCCCTCCACTTTTTAAATTAATATGCCCCTCAGTTGTGACAATTGATTTTCCGGGACGGGGTGGAGTTGACGTACCGTGACCTGTAATATTTTCTTCGCTACTATGTGAAATAGTAGTTGTCATGCCTTGAGCACTGATACCGAATGCACCCATACTACTATAACTAATTCTTCCGGAATTTACTGATTTTTCACCGCCTATTATCTCGAAGAAATCTCCTTTTCTTTCAATCTGTGTTCCTACGTTTCCTTGTAGGCCGGTGCCTGGGTGCATTGTTCGCTGTTCTTGAGGGCCACCGTGTAGGGTTGGTTGTTCCTTAAATCCACCTGTCTGATTATATAGTGGAGTATTAATTACTACTTCTTGACTTGCGTTAAACTCAATGCGTTTTGCATTAATAAAAGCTATACCATTCTTGGTATACATTTCAATATTTCCTTGTTCCGAATCTAAACGAACGTCGCCACCCATTCCTTTAACTTTTAAGTAAAAATCATCATCTGATCCTTCGGTATTAACAACCAGTTCATACCCACCTTTTATGCTGGCAAATTTTGAACCACCCACCATTTCATGAGAATTTCTCAAAACACATGACCAATAATCCTCATTTGATTTATCAACTACACTTCCACCAGGATGCATTTCTCGATACGAACCGGAACGATGATACCAATGCAACCTTTCTGCCATAGGAGAATCATCAATTTCTATAGTATGACCACTTTCTGATACATGTACGTGATTATATGGATACTTGACGCTGTCCGAATAGGCTGGGTTTGGTTCGTTTAACTCAACCAAGGATCCATCACGATTACCCTTAGCTAATGGATAACCCTTCATTTGCAGTGCATATTTTCTTTGAACTATAGAATTATTATCTCCTTCTCTTTTTACGACTAGTGCACCCGAGGCGTTACTTCCCATTGTAAATTTAATTTTTGTACTTCCATCTTCCATGCCCCTAGCTAATCTAGGCGTTGTTGGCTCACCTAAAAATCTCTTAAGAGGATAATTATAACTATATTCATAATCAGGTACTCGCTCGTCAGTGTGGACGGTTGATTCTCGTAAAAATTCTGCCTTTACTGCTGCATTTCCATGGTGATCTTCTGCTGTTTGTTGCCCTGCTTCTATAGTCGGCTTATCGGATCTTTCTTTAATTTTAACTGAACCAGTTTCAAAGTCCCGAACGACATTAAGTGGGTGTTGAGGAACATTTTGTACATTATCACTTAAATGTACCAATTCCCCGGTAGCCGGATCGACATCATAAAATGTTGCATCATTATAATCGCGTGGATCATTAAAACCTTCATCTGGATTACATGGTTTATCCGGTCGTCCTCCTAATGTGCCTATCATAACCGGATCATTGGCTTCTTTACCGTCTCTAAAAAATCCAAATACCCAAGTACCTTCTACTGGTCCTGTTGGGCTTGTTCCAACTCCAGTTTGAGAAGCAGAAGTAATGGGCATCATAGGAAAAGCCCATGGTAAAGAAGAAGTGGGCAGGTCCTGTTTATTCTTGGTATGCCAACCGAGCCATCTTACACGACATCTTCCTAGAAACAATTTATCAAATCTATCTTCCACAACACCGACGGCCCATATAAAGCCCTCTTTTCCCATAAAATCTGTTTCCATTTTCTCCTTAATTAAAAACCTTCAGTAGATATCTTTCCTGAGGTTAACCTCCGGTTCGGCGCGCATAATCCGCCTCTGCTTCCGCTTTACTATTAAAATATCTTCCGGTTGGCTTTCCGTTGGGATTCAATTCTGTTCGATGGATTGGCCGGCCAACTTCATCAAAATAAGTCCCACCACTTAAATTTTGTTCGCGGACCTCCTGATTCGTTATCTGACCTCCTGTAATCTGGCCGTCGTTGAATTCCGCATGCGGAACTGCGTCTGCACCAGTCAACTCATTTAGTACTGCCGTAGTACTTACCTTATCGTTATCAGCGGTTGCTAGTAAATCAACTAATTCCTGTGCGGCTGGTAAAGGGGTTTCAAATCCATCTTTTCTGATTTGTATTTCTTGGGTATATCTTTCACCATCAAAAACATGTTTTATTTTTGTCATTATGTATTTTCCGTTTAACCATGCATCATAGTTTTGTGCATTCTCACTAGCTATAGCTGAAGGCACCTTCACTTTACATATGTCTCCGACTCTTAAAGATGAATCACCATTTATTTTAATGGTCAATCTTATATTATCAAGTTGTTGTAACTGCGAATCTCTTTTTTGAACTCTTCTTTCAAGATTTGATGGTTTAACTCCGGGACTAGCGCCGGCGGCTGTTGTATTAGTGCCATGGCCGTCTGCTTTTCTATTGATTGCAAGAAAATAATCGTGATTAAAATTTGTTCCTGTTAATTTTATGCGCGATCCTTCTCCACCATCATCTAGTAAACAATCATGTTTCGGAGAACAAAGTTTACCTTCACCAAGGCTTCGAGTAAAATCCATCAACTTCTTCTTGGCTGCTTCGAAAGCCTCATCACTATCTTTTGCATTTGAATATAAAATATAATTAAAAGCTTCCATCACATCTTCCTTCAACCCAGTATATCTGTACCCTATCAAATCGTATCTCATTCGAATCATATCGTGTGTTATTAATTTGGAAGCATACATTCCCTCGCGCAAATTTGCTATGACATTAAAAAGGTTATCTATTCGAAACTCTTCTATATTATTAAATTGGTGTATTGGATCACCTTTTCCCATATTTTTATCAGATTCTTTAGGATTATATGTTGTAATGACTTCTGAGAAAAATGTTCGTTTCGGCTCTCTTTTAAAACTCGACTCCAAACTTTCAAATTTAAATTGAGTTAGAGTTTCATAGAACATGTAGAGAGCACCGTCGGCAGGTTTATCATCTCCGGCATCTGCCGCATCATCCGGCTCCTCGGGTGAGGCTGCTTCTGATTTTTCTGCTAAATCTGAAATAATATCAAATGGGCTACTAAACGGAAAACAAAAATCAAAATTGCCTTCTGTTGGCTCAATCCATATCTTCTTAGGCCTAAAAAAGTCACTATATTCCTGCATAGGTATTATTTCGCTGTCATAATGTTTTGATATAGGATCAGCAATATAATTTTGATAGATTTCTTTTACGATCTCCCCAATATTACGGTGAGAATATCCCTTACTTATTTTCTTCTTTTCACTAATAACGGCTTCCAATGAGATACAATGAATTACATATACTTTATATCTATCGGTGATACTACCAATAGGTGAAACGGAATCTACTCTAAAAAGTTTATGAACTTTAGAATCTTCCGGAACCATTCCGTCTTCTGGTCCCTCTAGATCCGTGAAACTTCTCGTCATTGCTTCGATAAGAATATATTCTTCGCCGACTAATGGCGCTAGCTCTCTAAAACCCATTCCATCTCTTACTGCAACATCGCATAGTAAATATGGTTTAGAGATATCTTCATATATAGTTACAGAATCAACTATCTTTGACATATCAATAGGGTTCGATGAGTTGGTAGAGAGCATTATACACTTCTCTATCTTATAATCACCAGCAACATATTGACCTTTTCTCACTGCTTCTGGTTCGGTCTCCACCTGAGATTTTATTTGAGGTGGTTTTTTATCATTTCTTGCTATTGGATCTAGCTCGTAGATTTCACTAATACGATCTGCCATATTTTTTATTACCTATATCGTTTATTTTGAGCTTCTTTAAGAATATTTTCGACATATTGCCTATTAATGATTTTAATACGTCTGTTTGCTTCATTTCTTTTAAATTCTATATCATATCTGGTGATTCTTTTTTTCTCACCATCCGGTAAAGCATTATAAGCATCTTTATCAATAATAACTTCTTTTAATGTGGTCTTATCTGTTTCTGCTTCTATAATCTGCCTATATTCGAAAATATGTTTTTTAGCTCTCTCAACGGACCCATATTTTCCTCTTATCATCTTTGTAAAGTCCTGATGACTTAAAGGCCAATCAAAATATGGATTAAACATTCTATTTGTTAAAAATATAATCCAATCATATTTTACGTCTCCGTATACGAGATAAGAAGTAGTATCTGCTCTTTCTCCATCTTCAATAGTGTATTCATCAAAATTTAAAGCTTTATCAATTACATTTTGTTTTATTAAATTACGAATAAATATGTCCCTTACGGTAAATGTTTCACCATATTTGTTACCATGTATATTATATTCAATTACTGGTAAATGTGCAAAATATGACATTAATAACCTCTTTGTACTAATTCTTTAGTGATAATAACTGTTTCTGTGAAAGTGAGTGTCATTTTTACTTCGAATGGTCTTCCATCTTTAAAAAAGAATGGGACGCCGGCCGCGGCATAGTTTACTAAAACACTATTACAAACGCTCCTTGCTATTTTGAACGGGCCATCGGTTTTGCCGCCCTCATTGTTATCGTGGCCAAATACAATATCCCACGTAGATGGAAATTGATAAAAATTATATCCAGCGCCGGTACTTATTTGCTCTGCACTCTGCGGTTCTGTTTCCGTTTCGAAAACATCGCTAATTCTTTTTTCAAATCCGGGCACCGTAGAAAATCTAAAAACCTTTATAATGTTTTCAATTGTTTTTGCCTCCTTTTCATTTGTTGCTATCATAGGAAATTCAAATACAAATTTTCTAAATTTTCCGGGACCGGAATAAAGTAAAGATAATTTAGGATTAGTCGCAACACTAAATGAACCGGCCATTACTTTCTTTGTGATATCCGATTTATCAGCAACCTGCCGGAGCACTTCTTCTCCGACCGAAGCAACGGTGCCCTTTACCGTATCCCACCAGTCCTTGTTAGTTGTCGCTTCGGGAGGTTGTACGGACTTATTAAACTGTTCTACTCCGGTTGCGGCAGCGGCAGCACCTTCTGTCAGTATAGTGGCTAAACCATCTTGTTCCGCATATATTGCTTCCGCGGTTGTAATCATCGACTGTGCGCCCATAGGAAGTGCTACGGTATATTGCTGGGTGCCACCTCTTTGTTGTCCATGAGGATAAGAAGTAAACAATACCCAGTGCCCTTCATCACCTTTATGTAATGTAGTTGGGTATGTAAAATCCTTCTGATTTTTTGTTCCGCCTGACACTTAATTCTCCTTAATCGCCATACTTAGTTCTCGTATAAATAGGTTCATATACATTTTTATTTATCGAATATTTATTATGGCCTACAAAGGAAAATATAAACCAAAAAATCGTGATAAATATAAAGGAAATCCCACTAATATAATTTATAGAAGTTTGTGGGAACGTCGTTTCATGGTTTATTGTGATTCTAATGATAGTGTTGTAAAATGGTCTAGTGAGGAAATCGTTATACCATATAGATCGCCATTTGATAGAAAAATACACAAATATTATCCTGATTTTTGGGTTAAAATAAAAAAACACGATGGAACCATTGAAACATCAATTATCGAGGTAAAGCCTAAATCTCAAACAGTTCCACCTAAACCCCGTTTAAATAAAAGAAAGAGTGGCAGATATTTGTTAGAAATGAAAAGATATGGTGTTAATGAGGCTAAATGGAAAGCTGCTACAACATATTGTGAATATAAAAATTGGAAATTTAAAATTATAACAGAAGATCAATTGCTTACTAAATAATACATGGCTTTAAAAAATCTTTCATACGTATCAGATGACGCTATTAAATGGCTCAGAATGAAGTGGGAAACCCTTCGTGATTCTTTAATACAAGGAAGGTCTAGATCTCTAACAAATCGTAATGCTATTATAAGTGAAGGTAATAGAGAAAAAACATTAAGAATGGGGCATATGTATTTCTTTCATTATCAGCCTAAGCTAAGAGAAAAATTAGCATATTATGATGTGTTTCCATTAGTTATTCCGGTAGGTTCCTATGCTAAAGGTATAATAGGGATGAATTTTCATTATCTGCCTTATAATATGAGAGAAAGATTAATGAAAAAACTAATTGGTTATTTAAACGAAGAGCGCACACCTGGGGGTAGGAGCGCTTATTTAAATATTACTTATAACACTCTTCTCCCATTTACAAGATTTAAAGAAGCCAGACCTACCATCCATAAATATGATATGACAGGGTCTTATGTTCGTTCTCAGTTCATACATGTCGAGGCGGATGAATGGAATACTGCTTTACATTTGCCGGTGGAAGAATTCAGATCAACCAGTGGTGGTGATGGTGTAACTAATACAGAAGTATGGCAAGATAGTAGGGACAAAATCGGTATTAGGCCATCTATCAGATAATATTTAACGGAATTTTATGGACATTAATACTTTCATAACAAAAATAGATGCAGATAAGGGTTTAGCCCCTTTAGATAAATTTCAAGTCATGATTACTCTGCCGGAAAAAGTTAAGAGTCTAGAAGGCATGGCAAATAATTTAAAAGGATTAGAATTTTTATGTGATGCTGCACCGATGCCTGGAAAGACAATTGCAACATCGGAATTACGACATTACGGCCCAACTCGAAAAATAGCAAGAGAAGTAACTTATCCGGAAATGCAATTAAGTTTTATAATGACAAATGCAATGACCGCGAGAAATGTATTCTTAGATTGGATGAATTTTATAATTAGTCCGATAACTGCAAATATAGAATATCAAGACAGTTATAAGGGTGATATTGAAATATTAATGTTGAGTCAACAGTCAGAAGCAGCTAACAAAGGAAATGCTATTCTAGCGGTTAAATATGAACAAGCTTATCCAACCAATGTTGATCCTATTAATCTGGGTTGGGATCAGATGAATCAATTAGGGAAGTTTAGTGTAAATTTTGCTTATAAGAAATGGAGTGATACCAAGAAACCTTATAAGAAACCGTAGTGGTAAATATAAATTTTTTAATATGGAGTTATTATGGCTTTACCAGTCGTGAACAATCCTACCTATGAAATTAAATTACATAGTGTAGAAAAACCAATTAAGTATAGACCTTTTCTGGTTAAAGAGGAAAAGATATTATTAACAGCTCTGGAAGGCGGTGAAACGACAGACATCGTAAGAGCTACAAAAGAAATTATCGGCAACTGTTGCCTTGATGAGGACGTAAATGTTCAGGCATTGCCTGCCTTTGATATAGAATTATTTTTTCTAAATCTAAGGGCTCGATCGGTTGGTGAATCTGTTGAAGTCGCCCTGGCATGCCAAGAAGAAAAATGTGAAGGACAAACACCAGTTAAAATTAACCTTAGTTCCGTTAAATTAGATATTTCTAAAGATCATAATAATGTAATACAACTTACGGATAGTATAAAAGTTAAATTAAAATATCCAGATATTGATAGAATGACAAGGCCTCCAGAAGAATCACAAATGGATTCTATTTTTGAAATTACCAAAGCTTGCGTAGATGAAATATGGGAAGGCGATGACATACACAATGTTAAAGATTATACAGAAAAAGAATTAGAAGATTTTATTATGTCTCTGAATCAACAACAATTCGGATTACTTATTTCTTACTTTAATACTATGCCCAAGTTAAGACATAGGGAAACTTTTTCCTGTAAAACATGTGGTAAAAAGCAAGAGACAGTCTTGGAGGGGCTGCAAAGTTTTTTCGGTTAGTGCTCAGTCATAATTCTTTGCATAATTATTATAGAACTCTGTTCGCGGTCGTACAAAGTCATCAATGGAGTTTAGCTGAGCTAGAAAATTTAATTTGCTATGAAAGAGAAATATATCTTACATTATTAATAGAACATATTGAAGAAGAAAATGAAAGAATGGAACAAGAAGCAGCAAAAATGAAAAGCCAATATTAAAGGAAATAAATGGCAGAAAACCCAAGTATAACAAAAACAGATCCAAAAGAAATGGCTTCCCGTCATAAATGGCAGGAACAGGTTGCTAGTCAATTAAGCTCAGATTCTATTTCTAGCGCGAATCTTGTAGATCAAATGCAAAATTCCTTTGGTAAATCGGATCAGTTTTATTCTACTATGATAAAGGGAAGTGATATAAGTAATAAATTGCTTCACAAGGTAGAAAGCAATTCTTTACAAACTGCTACGATTTTAGAAGGCTTTACTGATTTCATGAAAGATGCGGAACGTAAAAGATTAGAAAATGCAATGGAATCCGCTCGGAAGGGAGATAAATCTAAAGGTCTCGCTACGATAGGAAAAGTCCCAAAAAAAGATAAAGATGATGAAGGACCAGGAATAGGCACTGCACTTGGTGTGGCAGGATTGGCAGCAACCGCATTGGCATTCAAAGATAAATGGGGTCAACTATTTTCTTCATCTACAAAAACTCTTAGCGAGATGGATGCACCGAAAACCGGTTTCTTTTCGAAAATGAAAAGTTATTTGACCTTCGGAGATGATACTAAAAAAATTAAGGAACTGTCAAAAACTAAAAATGGAATGTTCTTTGATTTGAAAAAGTATTTTGGAATAGATCAAAAATGGGATAGCGAACTTACAAAAAGAAAAACCGGTTTCGTTGATGATTTCAAAAACTTCTTTAAATTCAAAAATGTAGATCACGTCAAACTTCATAAAGACTTCGGAAAAAGCTTTAATCAGATGATGTCCTGGTCAACGGATACTACAAAAATGACCGCGGCCTCAAAATCGGATTTCTTTAATAAGCAAAAAGAAATGTTAAAGTGGTTGGATGATGACACCAATATGAGCTTGAAGCAGAAGAAAGCATTCGTAGCTAAGCAAGCTAAAATGTTAAGATGGACAGCAGAACATACCGATGGTATGGATAAGTCCAAAGTTCAATTTCTAAAAAATCAATCAAAAATGTTAACTTGGGCTGATGATGCATCAGACGCAGCCAAAGCCAAGAAATTAAAATTTTTACAAAAACATGGTGATGTGTTAGACATTTCTGATGATGTGTTGAAAAAATCGAAATTATCGAAAGATCAGTTTTTAACGAAGCAATTGAAAATGATGGGATTGAATCAAGCCGATGTAGATAATTTACAATTAAAAAAGCAAGGTATGTTTTCTAAAATGAAAACTAAGGTTTTTAATATAGGTGATGATGTAGTAGAAGGCTTTGCTAAAACGAAGGCAGGTTTTAGTTCTAAATTTGGTAAGTTTTTATCATTTCCTGCAGTTGAAGAAGGCGGGAAACTTATGGAGTATAAAAAAGGTTTCGGTATAGCAATGGATAATATGCTAGGAACTTTGCTAAAAGTTACCAAGGGATTTTTCAAATTAGTAAACGTAATGAGCTTCGGTGCAATGGGATTCTTAAATGCGGAAGCATTAGCTAAGCCCACAAAAATGTTTCAAGATTTAAAAGCCACTGTTGGAAAAGCATTTGGACCGGAAGGTGGGGTTACTAAAATCGCTAAAACCTTTAAAAGTATATTATCTCCCTTAACAGATACATTAAAGCCACTAGGTGGAATATTAAAGACCGTTGGAAAAATTGCTAAAGTAGTTGGTAAAATATTTCTTCCTATTGCAGCCATTTTTGCAGTGTTCGATGTTGTGAGTAATGTTATAGATGGATATAAGGAAGGTGGTATTACAGGCGCAATAGGAGCCGGTATAGAGAGTATATTCGATGATATAATATTCGCCATCCCAAATCTTTTAGGAGAAGCAGTTGCCTGGATATTAAAAAAATTCAATTTTAATAACGCAGTAGCATGGATTGATAAGAACTTAAGAGATAAGGATGGAAATTTCTCTTTATTTACAGGTATTAAAAAATTATTCTCAATGATTGGTGATGTAATCGGTGAGCTTTGGGCGAAGATTCAAAATTTTATGAGTTTTGATAATATCATGTCTTTGATAGGATCGAAATTAATGAAATCAGGAACGATGGGCAAAGGCGCAGCAAAATTGTTATTAAACGACAAATATGAAAAAATGGCTGAAATGCGCGCGAATATGGGAGAGAAGAAATGGCAAGCAATGAAAGATAAGGAACGAAGGCAAGCTGATTTAAAAGCCCAAAAGGAAGCTGCCGCCACTCAAGCCATGAGTTTATCAAATCAAGATAATAGTACCTCAACGGTGGTATCTACTAACCTTGTGCAGATCGATAGTAGTGGTAATAAGAATGATCCACTGAGAAACAGAAAATCATAGGAGGAGGAAATCAATATCCCCCCCCTTAAAGAATAATTATTCTTCGTCAGCTAATTTAGCAAAATAAGAAAGACTGGAACCATCATCTCCCGAACCCATTTCCACATTACTACTTACCGCAGTTGGCTGTGGTGTAGGTCTATTAGGAACACCTCCATCAAAAGGTGGTGATGTATCAACTGGACCGATTACAGTTTCTTCTGCTCTCTGCATACTGGGATCAACTCCACTACCTAAAACCTTGGTAAGCCTTGCTTGAAGTTCCTCGTAAGTTTTGAAATTATCTGGCTTGAGGAAATCCTGAAGAGAATATTGTAGCTTCCATGTTTCTTCCATTTTCGCATCATCTTCAAATAATGGTGAAGGAGAAGCAAATTCAGCTTTATCGTAATTAGTAAAACCCTCTACCTTACGAATCTTTAATTTAAAATTTGCACCTTCCCAAAAATCAAAAGGATTAACAGAAGTTTCATCTTCAAATTGAGGGTTCATCATATCATTGATTTTATCGAAAATTTTCTTTCCGAATTTAAACAAAAATACTTTACCTTCATTCTCCGGTCGCTTGGCATCTTCTACTACCATAATATTTGTGTAATAGGTTAAGCGCCTTTTTTGTTTACGAACAATATCTCTATTAGCTTCGAGTCCGGTATCCCAGAGTTTAGAATTATACTCAGAAACTGGATCTTTTTTACCGTTGGTGGTAAGACTGTTTTCAATATACCATCCACCTGGTCCTTGAAAACCATGATTGAAAACACGTACCCATGGAAGATCTTCTCCTTCAATAGGAGGAAGAAATCTAATAACGGCATATCCATTACCAGCTTTATCTAGATCTGCTTTCCAGAATCTATCATCTACACCAACTTGGGGACTGTTTATTTTATTAAGCTCTTCGCTGAGGCGGCTTAATGAGGAACCTCGTTTCTTTTTCATATCTGCAAACGACATATTTCTCCTTGTATCTGCTTTGTTATTTTGTTGTTTCGTTATGTCCACGCTGTCATAATATAACTAATATTATAACCCAGATCCTACTGAATTTCAAGGACTTTTTTTAAAGTCTTTTTACTATCATTAAGATCATGATTAAAGAAAGGTTTATACTTCGTACACATCTTAAAGTAGTCCGGCCACACTATTGCATCCTGCAACTCTTTATTAAATTTTGGTACAAAGTTCAAGATATCATCCAACATAATAAATGTTTCGATATTTATTTTTTTCGATAAAACATATCGAAATATTGGAGGGTGTTGACCGTCAATTATTTCAAATAAACTATCAAAATTCTTGGGGTCGTCATCCATGATACTTGCACAATCAGAACGGAAATTATATTGTAAACTCTCAATACGTTTTTTCCATTCTCGATAAGTTGATACACACCTTTCTCCGAATGCATCACCTATCCACATATTTATATCCTTTGAAAAATTAGATACTAAGAAATCTATTAATTCCTTACTATTATATTCTCGAGATAATTTTTTAAAGAAAAATCTTTCTTTTCTTTTATTAAAAGAATCTAGTGTAACATTGCATTTCCCATTATATTTGAAGTAATCATAATCGGATGTGAAATGTAATTTCAGAGCTGTATAAGTACTATAACACTCGAATTCATTCATATTTTTATTGCTATGTAAAGTAGAAGTAAATTAGAAATGGCTATTTCAATTGCGAGAAGAGTATGATACCAAACCCACCTTGCTTCATAATGTCTATCACGTTCTAATTCGACTTTCGTTTTACCATCTTGTAGTTTGGGTAACCAAATATCTTCCCAACTCTTTTTAATTCTTTCGAACATCTGCTGTCTCTCATATTGGCAATTTGGAAGTTGCTTGAATAAAATTTAATTCTTCTGCTTCTTTTCTTAATACTCTTTTAAGATCCGTTGAAATTAAAGAAGCTGCTGTTTCATATTCTAACTTGTGTAGCTCGCAATAATGTAATATAGCATCCATCAGAGGCATCTTATCTGCCAGAGTCTTTACATCTATATTAAAGGTCTCCGGAGATAACATTTTAATCATATTTTTTTTATCTATATCAATCTTTTTCGCCATAATCCCCATCATATTTGTGTAAAGATTCTGCTTTAGCTATAATCAAATGTGCAAAGCGCGTTCCTGGTTTTACTGTCGTTTCACCACCCATATTATACAAAGTAGCACCGGCGTAATCTTTAAAGCCTGAATCATATATTGAACTTACAATTAGAACCCCATTTCTATTAAAAGTGCTTCTACCAAGAAGTAATGCGATTTCACCTTCTGCTATATCTACTTGTTGATTAGAACGAATTTCATAACTTGCACCATGATCTAAAACAAAATTTCCATCTTCATTAATTTTTTGTTTTATAGATTTTCTATGTTCTTTTTTATCTTCATCCATGTGCATTGGGCCAGCGCCAATTCGATAAATCTCATTGATTCGTAAATCAATGGTATTAGGTTGTATCATTGTTTCATCTATATTCGTTACCTCAGTAGAGGCATTCACGGGATGTATAAACATTATTCTCCAAAATGATAAGGGTTTTCTTTTGTGCTAAATTTCCACTTTTCTTCTAAAACAGCAATATCATAATCTAATCTCCACATTGTATTTGGATGTACTGGTATGGAGTCTTCAAATTTAGTTGAAGAAAACGTGGAACCTTTACTAAATAAAGGACTAATTTCATTGCGAAATACAAATATATTATTATCATGATACATCATACATGCAAATGTACCATCCGCTTCACTTATCTTAGCATCAAATCTTTTAAGAGGACTTTTTTTCAAATCATCTAATGTGAGATCAAATAACCATTCTGTATCCCAATCGCCTTCAAATTTTCCTTCTTTAATAATACCATTATGCCACAAAAAAGATTTTTCATTTTGGGCTGGGTGAATAAATCTTCCTGTTGCTAAATCGGTATTGTTAACTTCTTTCGATGTAGGAGCTTGTTGATGAACGATACAATAATCCCAATCTTTTTCCAACAAATTTATATCAAAAGGTCCGTAAGATTTATGTTGTCTTCTAACTTGAAAACCTTCTCCTTTTTGATATATAAACTGAGTGGAGGAATGAGATTCTTCTCCCCTATATCTATTTAATTCTACTAATCTTATTAATTCTTCTTTATTTCTACTTGCAGAAATACTACACATTAATCGCCTTTTTTATAATCTACCTGATAAGGTATTGGATCTATTTCTTGAATGTTTTGAAAGGCCTTAATCCTTTCAGAACAAGAAGGACACCTTCCACAACTACGACCTTCGCTATCTGGATCATAACATGTCAGAGTGTGTTTTAATAAATTAAATGTCCCCAGTTCTTTACAAATTTTAAGTTCTTCTGTTTTGCTTAACAAAGAGAAAGGTGCAATAATTTGTGTCTTGAATGTTCTATTTAGAGATGTGATCCCATTAAGCGCATCTACGAAAGCTTGGCTTGTATCCCAATAACCATATTCATCATGAACTTGAAGCCCACAAAAAATATATTCTGCTTTTACTACTTCCGCAAAGGCACATGCATTACTTAACAACATCATATTCCTAAACGGAACATATGTAACAGGTTGAGGATCTCCCAGCACTTCTTTAATGTCGGGCATGTCAATATCAGTGCCGGATATATTTGCACTAATAGGTTGAACTAACTCTCCGAAATAACCTATATCTAATTGCTTATGTGGTACGCCTAATTCACGACATAATTCTTTTGCCTTCATACATTCTTCAGCTTGCTTTTGGCCATAATTAAATGTTAAGGCAAATACTTTTTCTGGTCCATAATGTCGGGCTAACATCATTGTAACAATAGAACTATCCATGCCACCGGATAATATAACTGCAACATTTTCTTTAACTTCTGGAAGTTTATTTCTAGCTTCTCGTAAGTCCATCATCCCTCCGTAACATTTTTGATTACTCTTTCAAGATACCATTTAGCTTTTTTCAAATCTTCTAATTGTTTATCTTTATTCTCGTAACCCTTTTCTGATTTTTTACCTGCGCGTAAAACATACTTAATAACATTCCCGCGATGAAAATTTAAATCAAAAGCTTCTATAACATCAATCGCTTCTAATTTTGTATTACTTTGATAGTGTTCTGGATCTATCTTATTAGCCATGTTGTCCTGAATATGTAAAGTATTTAAAATAATTTAAATTCTCTGGATATTTTCTCTCAGGAAATTTACCCGTAACGATTTGTCTAAAACTATCAACATTATAATATAAAAGATCTAAGTCAATATCTTCTTCTTTCATATCGTAAATAGAATCAAATGTTGATGTTGGTTTTTGTGTTAATCCATGAATTCCTGCATAAGGTGTTCCGTCTAATGCTGCCATTACTGGATTAGAAGTGTCTATACTATGAATCCAATTATAATCTCTATAATGTGCAAATTCTCTTGCTTGCCACGTACCTAATAGATGATGTTTGATATCTCTATCAATACACTCTCTGTCCATTCTTTCAAGTAACTTTATTCTTTCATTCGCTTGAAGTGTTGGGTCTTTATCAGCCCAACGATAAACAAAAGGTATACCAATTATCGGCCATTTATCACTATACTCAGTAAAGTCATTATAACAATCAATCATTTCATCTGGTGTTGCTCCTTGAATAACGGGCATGCCATTAGGGATTGTGTCTGGATAATCATTAGCAAATTCAATCGACCTTTCCAATGTTCTTTTTCTATCTCCAAGAACATCTGGAAGAACTACAAAGTCTGGTTCTAATCTTTGAAACCATTCATAGAGAATATCATTATCTAATGATTCTCCCAATTCAAAACAACTATTATCAAGATAAGTAAATTCTCCATTATTCGCAAAGTCACAAACCATCTCTGCGTAATCTTTATCTTCTAGAATTTTATGAAGTAATACAAATTGATAATCGCTAATAAAGTCTTGATGTTCATCTATTAAACATCGGGGAATTTCATGTGAAATATATGTCATATTAACCCATTAAAGAACGACACCCTGCTAGGAACTCTTGGCGTTGTGATCCTTCTGAAAAGACACCTGAAGCGGAGAATGTTGCAGTTGTAGATCTGAGATCCTGAATGCCTCGTGATTTAACGCAGAAATGTGCACCATCAATTTGAACTGCTACATCTTCTGTTTCAGCAACAAACGCAATTGCTGCTCTAATCTGTTCGGTAAGTCTTTCCTGTACTTGAGGACGCTTTGAAAAGAATTGAACAATGCGATTCAATTTAGACAATCCTAAAACATACTTATCGGGGAGATAAGCAACACTCGCTACACCATCAATAACAATGAAGTGATGTTCACAATAAGATTGTACGTTGATATTTCTTTCCAAAACAAATGAACCTTTATAATTCATTTTATTTTCTATTTTGGTACATTTTGGAAATCTGTCATAATCAAGCCCCCAAAAAATTTCATTCACAAACATTTGAGCCACTCTCTTAGGAGTATCTTGCAATGAATCATCTTTAAGATCTAATCCTAACGCCTCCATAATATTTGTCATATTTCCTTTGATTGCTGCAATTGCTTCTTCAGCATCAAAGTCTTTTCGAACTCCGGTCATAGGTGTTTCTAAACCAAGACCAATTAAATAATCATTTACCTTACGACCCAGTTCTGGATCACATTTTCTCTTTGATTCCATAATCTCCTACATTGTTTATTTTTAATAGTATTATTATACACTATATTCAATAAGATGTCAAGCGTTTTTATTCATTTATTTTTTGAAGGACCTTCTCAATTTGAGATCGAGAAGTGTTGGGGTATATAGGTACTCTGTATTGCTTTTTTAAATCTTCAATATCTTCTTGTCCTATATTTGGGCTTGTGACATAAATCGCAAGCAATTTCACTTTTTCCATAGTTATCTCATTATACTCATAATCACCAACGGCAATCATATCAAACATCATATCTGAAACAGCTTCTTTATATTTTTTACTTCCTAAAAGCTTTTCCATTCCCATCATGTAACTTTTAATAAGCGTAGCTTTTTGTCTACCTTCTAATTCGGTATATAAAATATTATTCGGATAATCATAGGCTTGTGATGAATAAGGGTCATCAGGTGCTATACCTAATTTCTTTTTAAAAATTTCATAAACCAATTTTCTTAAATCGTCCTGAAGGCTTTTTAATTCATCTTCGAATTCTTGTTCTTCAATGGTATCATCATTTAACATTATAACACGTCTACCACCTCTTAAAATTTCAGTATACATGTCTTGATTGAATTGACCTGTTACATTTCCTTTCACGTGTAATATTATACCGCCAGGTCTATCTTCATCATCAATTCCACCTTTCCAAAAATTAGAATGGGATTGCATTTGAGTAAAGGTGGAAATTTGTTTTGATCTTCCCTGGACTTTTGGAAATTTCTTTTTTAAATCATTTAAACTAATAGCATGAAGAGCATCTTTTTCAGTTAGTTCAAATATTCTTTTAAATAGGGGTCCAGATAAAATAATAGGGGGGCTTTCATGTTTAAGTATCATATAAACTTCACTCTGACCCTGATGCGCATTAGATGCTAGGCCAGTTACTTCAGTAAAGGATTTTTTTATGATCTTGGTTTGCATTAATCTTCATCCCATTGAAGAAGTGCCATTTTACCTTGTTCGGCAAGATATTCTCTATTTGCCCAATGTTCACCCTTAACATCATCTTTGTTTTGTCCCCAATAACCAACAGCATGTCCATTCTCACACATCCATTTGTTAACGTTAGTCCAACCGCCATACTCACCCTCTGCATTACAGTTTACCCAAACTTCGCCCAAAATTCTTCCGAACTTTCCACGACTGTCTGCTTCAGGACATCTAATTTCAATATCAATATCATCTCTATCCGACATTACAGCCCAATGTACCCATGATTTAAGCGCTTCTTTGCTAAGTAAACCATATACCTTTTCATTTTTATGTCTCGTTCTGGATTCTGGAGTATCTATACCTAATAATCGAACACGACTATGAAACATTACATCAAATCCTAAATCGAAGCAACAATCTATTGTATCTCCATCTACAACTTTTGATACTGCTTTAACACGATATACAAATTCGCAAGGTTCTTCATTTTTATATTCAGCCATTATTTCCCTTTGTTAATAAGTGTAGCTGGCCGTGCTTCTGTTCCCAAGTGACGGCCACAACTCGGCTATAATCTACGCAGCGAGTGCGTAAGAATATGCGGGTGAATAATCGTTATTATTTGCGATTACTTTAATGGACCGTTTCGGTGGTGCCTCTGCCGAATACCTCTTTATCTGCCTTCACAATCAATCGAATTCTATTACAGCCCCATCAGAGGATTACATGATATAATTAAGATAAACCCATGCTATACCCATTCCTAATAATGTCAGAGTAAAAAACCATGTTAATACTTTATCCATATAATCCTTTGGTGGAGCTGATCGGAATCGCACCGATGTCTTAACTGTTATCCAGATACGTCAACAGTATTATCTATATTTATTAACCCATGGAACCTTAGAAGTTATTTCATGTTTTCTTAAACCATCACTTTGTCCTTTATTAAAAAGAACAATCGGATATTCTAATTCTCTGTAATTTTCAAAATGAGCAGAATAATAAAAATGATCTGGTATTCTAATAGGATCCAATCTTTTCATCCAAAGATAAGTATCAAATCCGCCATATATTTCCATATCCTCAAAATCAAATTCTTCCCATATCTTTAAAGCTGTTTCCGGCCGCCATCCTAATATAGAAGAGTTATAAGGAGTGCAATGAATATTGTTATCTCTTTGTTCTTCAAAATTATCCATATGCTCTCTCCATCTACACCACGCCGCACATAGATAATCTTGTTGTTCTACCCAATCAAACAAAGAATCTATATTTCTTCTTATGACTACATCTAAATCAAAAGCTAAAACAACTTCTTCTTCAAATGGATCTATCACGGATGAATGATATAAAACTTTAGTCCACCATTTAGGCAACACTGGTTCATTAAATACTCTAAAATTTATATCGTAGGTAGTGTTTTGAAACACCATATTTTCCAGTGCTTTAACATCGGAAAGATTATACTTATCACCAACACAAATGCAAGCAACTGCGTATTTTACTGCCATTGCCCAATTACCATAAATCGTTTATAATTACCAAAATCTTTTTCACCCTTAAACCATACCTTTTTCAATTTATTTTTCTCTATTAACTCATCTACATTTTCTACACAATTTGTATGATCTGGTAAATCAATATAATCATTAGACTGTAAACATATAAATGGATTCCCTTTGTGTATTTTTTTATTTGTAAAATCTTGCATATGTTCACATGAAGTACAAATAATTAAATGCCTTCGTCGCCGATCGTTTCTTTCAAAATAATTACCATGCTGCACTATCTTAAATTTTGGTTCAATAATATTTTTAAATTGCGCGGCTACTTTTTGACAAACTTCATCTGGATCGTATAAATCTATTTGTGTTATTCTACCTTTAACGGTTCGGTCAATTAATTCTATCATCGGCCATCCAAACCAAGAACCAACAATTTCTATTAGAAGAGGATATTTCCAATCCGGATTTCCTTGAGGGAATTTATCACTATCAGATCCATCATTTGTATATTCTTTAATATTATCTGGTGAAGTTATTTTTAAATCATCTATAACATTACATAACCATCTTTTAGATTCATATTGATTAGTTGATAAAGAATCATCAAAACTTTTTTCATAATCTGGGTGATTGTTTTTTATAAATTTCTGAACAGTATAATACGGAGAATTTCTAAAACTTTCTACCATCTACCCACCACCATAAAACGTGTATAGTAACCAAAATCTCTTTCGCCTTTATACATAATATCTGTAATACCATTTTTCTCGGCTAATTCTTCTGCACTCTCTACACAGTTTTCATGTTCTGCTAAATCTATATAATCATTGCTTTGTAAAACATAAATGGGTTTAGGTGTATCTTTATAATATTCTTTCATCTCCCCAATATCGGGCATATGTTCACACGAAGTACAAATTATCATATGTCGAATTCTTTTATCATTTCTTTCAAAGTAATCGCCAAATTGATTTATATTATAAGAAGGCTTAAAATGATACTTATATTTTTGAACCACTTCCTGACAAACTTCATCTGGATCATATAAATCGATGCACTCAATTTTATTAACAGCATCTTCTAACATTTCTATTAAAGGCCATCCAAACCAAGATCCAACAATTTCTATTTTAAACGGATCTTTGCTTCCGAAGCGCTCCGGTTTTAAAACTTGACACATCCATTTTTTAGATTCATATTGGCCATCGGTAATAGAATCTAAAAGACTCGAAGCATACTCTGGATAGGATTCTTCTAAAAATCTTTTAACCTTATAATAGGGTGAAAATTCCATAGTATTTGTATTTCTTATTTCATCTTTTTCAAATTGTCCCACAGTTCTTTCCCATTCACCTTTAGTTCGTTCCCATTCAAC
>PBYV01000031.1 GCA_002729765.1 Acidimicrobiaceae bacterium | reverse complement strand
GGTATTTCGGTAGTCAGCCAAGAGGCGGTTGAAGCTATGGCCTTGGGGGTGTGTGATCTTTTAGGGGCTGACGTTTCGGTAGCTGTAAGCGGAGCGGCTGGTCCTTATCCACATGAAGGACAGGAACCAGGAACTGTTTGGATGGCCACAAATGTGACCGGAGATGTTGAATCATTTAAAGTTCTGTTTCCATTCGATAGAGCTCAGATACGGCAATTTACGGTCATTACCGTATTGAATGCGCTCCGTAAACGACTTGAATCTCCTAGGGAAACTTTTTGAAAATTTTTTAAGACTGGAAGATATTTCGAGTTATTCAAGTACCAACTGCAAGCAGGCCGAGTTAATGCAAAACCGTTTTCCGGTGGGTTGTGGACCATCAGGAAAAACATGTCCGAGATGGGCAGCGCAAGAAGCACACGTTACCTCTACTCTTTGCATGCCGTGACTGTTGTCTGGTTCAGTCTCTACAGATTTTTCGTCAATTGGATTCCAAAAGCTAGGCCAACCGCTTCCGGAATCATATTTTTCAGCGCTATGAAAAAGATCAACATCGCAGACAATGCATCTGTAGGTTCCTTGAGTTTTTTCATCTGTATAAACACCAGTAAAAGCCGGTTCAGTGCCAGACTCTTGAGTGCAATGGAATGCCATATCCGATAAGCGTTCTTTCAGAAGTTCAGTGTCGGTATCAGAGTTTTCATTGGTAGATGGGTTTGAGTTCATAGGAGAAAGTTAGCAGGAGAATAAGGGTAAATATAAAAAAAATTTGCTAAATGCTTGCAACGAACACATGTTCGCAATTACGCTTATGTTATTAGCATCGATTAGTAACCGTTTTAAGTATTGTCACACCGGTTTCTTATTGTTAATTAAGCACATTAAGGAGTCTCACGAAGTTAGAGAATCCGTTAAAAGAAGCAATTTATAGAAATGAATGGAGAAGAAGATGGCTAAGGCGGCAAAGGGAACAAAGACTCAGGAAGCTAAGGAAAATTTTGATGCAAGAGCAGCTAATAACGATGACAGAATAAAGGCTCTCGATAGCACCCTAGGACAGATTGAAAAACAATTTGGACAGGGTGCGGTCATGAAAATGGGCGACAAAGGTTCCATGTCTATGGAGAGCGTCCCTACAGGAGCGTTGGCTCTCGACCTAGCTCTTGGAATAGGCGGAATGCCTAGGGGTCGAATAGCGGAAATATTCGGTCCAGAAGGTTCTGGAAAAACAACATTAGCTACCCATGTTGTAGCCGAAGCTCAAAGAAACGGTGGAATATGTGCCTATATAGATGCAGAACATGCAATGGATCCGGTTTATGCAAAAGCGATTGGTGTCGATGTAGATGAATTATTGATTTCACAACCTGACACGGGTGAGCAGGCGCTTGAAATCGCAGACATGCTTATACGTTCAGGTGCGCTTGATGTGGTGGTAATTGACTCTGTAGCAGCGTTAACACCTAGAGCTGAAATAGAGGGCGATATGGGTGATACACATGTCGGTCTGCAAGCTCGACTGATGTCACAAGCGCTTAGAAAATTGACTTCAAATTTAAATAAGTCGAAGACAATTTGTATTTTCATTAATCAATTACGTGAAAAAATTGGTGTGATGTTTGGCTCTCCGGAAACAACTCCTGGAGGCCGCGCACTTAAATTTTATTCATCGGTTCGACTTGACATACGACGAATTGAAGCCATTAAGGATGGCGACGAAATTGTGGGTAATCGAACTCGAGTAAAAGTAGTTAAGAACAAATGTGCACCGCCTTTCCGTCAAGCAGAGTTTGACATCATGTACGGCGCAGGAATAAGCCGAGAAGGTTCAGTTATTGATCTTGGAGCTGATCTTGACATAGTCAAGAAGTCAGGTGCTTGGTACACCTATGAGGGTGAACAGTTAGGTCAAGGAAGGGAAAATGCAAAACGGTTCCTCACGGAAAACCCTGAGGTAATGATGGAAATTACTGACAGGGTTTGGCGTGAAGCGATGCCAGATGCTGATGAACCGGTGGAAGCCGCTAAAGAAGAAGAGTTGGTTGATGAATTCACAGAAACTGATGATCTTCCAATTGAGTTAGAGGAATAAAAAATAGGGGTTTTGTTTTAAACAAAGCTAAAAATGGACGACTTTCAGTAAGTCTTGTCAACTCGACCTAGCCTGAATATATGGAGCGCCGAAAGTACGCGGTGCGCACCTACGGGTGCCAGATGAACGAACATGATAGTGAACGCATATCCGGTCTTCTAGAAGCCGATGGATTAATCCCTGCTGTCTCAGAAGATGAAGCTGATGTCATTGTTCTTAATACTTGTTGCATAAGAGAAAATGCTGATAATCGCCTTTATGGAGCTTTGGGCAACTTAAAAACTTTAAAATCTGAAAGACCTGACATTCAGATAGCAGTTGGAGGCTGTTTAGCTCAAAAAGATAGAGAATTGATTCAACAACGAGCGAAACATGTTGACGTCGTTTTCGGAACTCACAATGTTCAAAATGCTGTAAAACTGTTGAAAAAATCAGAAACTGAAGGGCCCATAATTGAAATTCTGGAAGAACTAGTCGCAGAAGACAATGAAGCCTTTCCATCCGCACTTCCTGTTAGAAGAGAGGTAGATCATCGTGCGTGGATAACGCTTCAGATAGGTTGCGATAACACCTGCACATATTGCATAGTTCCTTCAGTTCGCGGGCCGGAAATAAGTAGACCGTTTGGACAACTTTTAGATGAAGCAAGAAGTTTTGCCGAACAGGGAGTAACAGAAGTAACTTTACTGGGCCAAAATGTCAACTCTTATGGTCGGGATTTGACAAAAAAATTAAAAGCACAAAACCCTTCCAAGGAAGATGCTTTTCAAGTCGGATCCCTTTGGCTGGAGGCTAGTAGTCGAAAAATTAAACCACTTTTTGCGGACTTGCTTAAAACTGTTGGCTCAATTGAGGGAATTGAAAGAGTTCGCTTTATAAGCCCCCATCCAAAGGATTTGACTTTAGAGATAGTTGAAGCAATGTCTGAGACGGAAAATGTTTGTGAGCATTTACATCTCCCATTGCAATCTGGAAGTGATTCAATTTTGTCAGCAATGCATCGTGGTTATACCAGTGAACGTTTTTTGAAAAAAGTACAACAAGCACGTAGTGGGATCGAAGACTTATCAGTAACTACGGATTTGATTGTTGGTTTTCCAGGTGAAAGTGAAAAAGATTTTGAGGAAACTCTTGCAGTGGTAGCTGAAGCTCAATTTGATGCGGCATATACCTATATTTTCTCCCCGCGACCTGGAACAAACGCAGCAGAAATGGAATCGAAATTTGTTGAACATGGCATAGCAGTGCGACGATACGAAACTTTACGGGACGTTGTGAAGAGATCCTCATTGTTGAAACACAAAGAGCGTGTGGGAAGAATAGAAGAAGTCCTAGTTGAAGGTCGGTCAAAAAAAGGAACAGACTTAATAAAAACTAGAACAAGACAAAATAAAATTCTTCATTTGAAATCTCAAGACTCTCTCCGTGTCGGAACTTATGCTCGTGTTGAAGTGACGGATGCCCCTTCCCATTACCTTCTTGGTGAACTTCTAGAGATAGTTGCTGCTCCCAAGCATCGCAAACGCATTCCTGTAATGGCAGAGCAAAGTGGTTGAAAAAAATGTTATGCCTTCTCTTAATGGAAATCTGCTCATAGTAGGGACTACAGCCTCAGGAAAATCTTCTTTAGCTATTGAATTAGCGAGACATCGTTCGAATGTCGAGATAATTTCGATCGACTCTATGGCCATTTATAGAGGAATGAATATAGGTACTGCGACTCCCACCATTGCTGAACAAGAGGAAATACCCCATCACGTAATTAATATTGTCGACCCTTCAGACGAATTTGCACTTCCTCTTTTCCAGTTAGCTGTCAAAAAAGCTTTGAAGGAAATCACAGACAGAGGAAATAGGGCAGTTCTGGTCGGAGGAACTGGATTGCATGTTCGTTCGGTGGTTGACAGATTGGAAATCCCTCCCAGATTCTTAAGCATTCGAGATGAAATAGAATTGGTATCTGAAACTTCTTTTTTATATCGAAAACTTAATGATCTGGATCCAACCGCAGCTGCGAAAATCGAACCAGGGAATCGTAGACGTATTGTCAGAGCACTCGAAGTTACATTAGGCACCGGACGCCCATTTTCTTCTTTTGGGCCCGGCCTCGACGTGTACCCTCCTTCACCTTTCACACAAATTGGTATACGACTTCCGAGAGATCTAAATGACCTTCGGATCGTTGATAGATACAAAAAGCAAATCGATGATGGGTTTGTCGAAGAGGTAAGAAGCCTAGTGTCTGATGGGAGAAAGCTCTCTAAAACTGCTTCTCAGGCTCTTGGCTATAAGCAAATAATTTCCTATATAGAGGGTGACAACACTCTTGACGAAGCGATTGAATCAGCTGTTTCATCGACACGACGTTTCGCAAGGCGCCAAGAGAAATGGTTTAGAAGAGATCCAAGGATTCAATGGCTGGATGTGAAAAAAGATCCCCTCGAGTTACTAGAAGAAGTAATTAAAGTATTTGATGCGATTGGTCGAAATACTTTTAATGAAGTCGTTAAAGTTCCTGATTATCTGTGAAACTGGACAAATGGAATTAACCAGACACCAAGGTCTTGGGAATGTTTTTTTGATTGCTCTTTTGGAAGAGTTGCCAGAGGATCCTTCTGGGATTGCTAGAAAATATTGCGACCCTATTAATGGAATTGGTGCTGACGGTTTAATTATTGGAACTCCACTCTCAGAAAACTCAGATAGTGTAAGCCGTTTTCACCTTTTCAATAAGGACGGTGGAAGCGCTGAACTCAGCGGTAATGGTCTTAGGTGTTTTGCACAAGCCTTGTTCATGGGGTCAAAAACATCGAAAAGCGTCTTTAATGTTGAAACAGATGTCGGATCGAGATGTATTAAAATTGAAGAAACAACAGCAATTGAAAACGAGTTCACAGTTGCTGCTGAAGTCGGAAAGGCATCTCTCATTGAGTCATTAAAATCAGATCAATTTGAAGAATCACAAGTACTAAGAGCGGCAAAAGTGGATATAGGGAATCCGCATTTAGTTGTAGAAGTAGAAAACTTTGATGATTTCCCACTAGAGGGATTTGCGGTTATTGAAAATAAGAAGGCAGCGCCGATAGGGATTAATGTGCATCTGATTAAAGTAGACGACTCTTCGAATATACGGATGAGACACTGGGAACGCGGAGTAGGGATCACCGAAGCTTGTGGGACAGGTGCATGTGCTGGAGCTTTTGTGGCTTCAAAATGGGGTCAAACTGAATCTATGGTCAATGTCCATATGCCGGGAGGCAGTGGAATGGTTTCTATAGGCCAATCGATAACACTTTCAGGTCCAGCTACATTTATGGATAGACACACGGTGAATAATGGGTAGGTCTTTTACCGGAGATCAATCTGAAAGGGAAGAAACTCACAGAGGTGGATTCGGTGAGTTCGCAGGTGAAGAGCGTGGCCTGATCGACCGTTCATTTCGTGAACGTATTGTATTGGCAGGTGTTTCCCTAGAGGGAATTGATAAAGAAATCACAGAAGCATCTCTTGAAGAGCTTGAAAGACTTGTAGACACTGCAGGGGCTGACCCTGTTGCTGTGATAGTTCAGAATAGGCAAACACCGGATAAAGCTACTTTTGTGGGAAGTGGTAAAGCTCAGGAAATCCGTTCCGTTTCGGAAGAATATGATGCTGACACGGTAGTTTTCGACAATGAATTAACTCCTGCTCAGCAAAGTAATTTAGAAGGAATTCTTAAACGTTCTGCTCTTGACCGAACTGCGGTAATTCTTGACATTTTCGCCCAGAATGCAAACAGTCTTGAAGGTAAAGCTCAAGTGGAACTAGCGCAACTCCGGTACCGTTTGCCAAGACTCAGGAAGTCAGGGCGAACTTTTAGTCAGCAAGCAGGAGGAATTGGAACCAGAGGCCCAGGAGAGACACAGCTAGAGGTTGACCGAAGAAGACTTATGCGTCGGATTCTACGTCTTGAACAAGATTTGAATAAGTTGCGTAGACATCGATCCACTCAGTCAAAAGCTAGATCTAAGACAAGTAATCGCTCGGTAGCAATAGTTGGCTATACGAATGCTGGAAAATCCACACTTCTTAACAGGCTTACAGATGCAGGAGTATTAGTTGAAGATCGCTTGTTCGCAACCCTTGATACCACAACTCGTAGAATGCAGTTGCCTGGTGGCGAGGCGGTTTATGTAACAGACACAGTTGGATTTGTGCGTAAATTACCCCATCAGCTGGTCGAAGCGTTCAAAGCTACTTTAGATGTTGTAATTGATGCGGATTTGTTGCTTCATGTTATTGATGCTTCAGACCCAGATCCAGAAGGATGTATAGAAGCTGTACGGCAAGTATTAGAAGCAATAGGAGCTTCTGAAGTTCCCGAGTTGATGGTTTTCAATAAAATTGACAAATCTGATGGTGTTGATAAAAGACTTTTCAAACGAGACGAAAACTGCGTGGCGGTTTCTGCTGTAACAGGTGAAGGCATCGAGGAGTTGTTGAATGAATTAGCTTCCTTGCTTAGGAAATCAGAAAAAACGATTGTGTTAAAAGTGCCTTTCGAACGGGGTGATATTAGAGCAATGGCACATCGTGAAGGTTTTGTAATGAGAGAAGTTTTGGAGGAATCTAACTGGCTAATTGAAGTTAGAGCTGATAAGAGCTCGATAGGCAGGCTCGAACAATTTGAGACCGATTTTGATTCTTCAGAACTTGAATTGATGCAATGAAAAAAAAGTTCCTCCCACCTCCTTATCCATATGAACAACTAGACGAATTTAGAATTTTGGCTGAGTCTTTACCTGGCGGAGCTGTAGACCTATCCATAGGTACACCATGTGATCCCGTGCCTGAAGTCGTCAAAAGAACTATTATCTCCGAAACAAGTCTTGATTCGGCACGCCCTTACCCTTCTTCAGTCGGAAGTGACGATTTTCTGAAGGCAGCTTCTGAATGGATAGATCGATGTCTTAAAGTTGAGATCTCTGAAACTTCAATAGGAGCTTGCATCGGAAGTAAAGAGATTGTTACAGGGCTACCTGCAGTTCTTAAATTGAGAAATCCTGAAAAAGACACAGTTTTGTATCCAGCGGTTTCATACCCGTCTTATTCAATGGGGGCTCAATTAGCTAATTGTCGTTCCGTCGCAGTTCCAGTTGATAATGATTGGAGAATTGATCTTTCAAGAATTGATAAAAAAGATATAGAGCGAGCGATTTGTTTATGGGTTAACAGCCCCGGCAACCCTGCAGGAGCAATTGAAGATTTAGAAATGATAGCTGAGTGGGGTAGAGCAAATGAGGTGATAGTTCTCTCAGATGAATGCTATGTCGAATTTACGTGGGGAACTTCTCCAAAGTCTGTTCTCCAGAGCAGCAAAGAAGGGGTTTTAGCGGTCCATTCGCTTTCCAAAAGGTCAAATCTGGCTGGAATGAGAGTCGGCTTTTATGCAGGAGATTTAGAACTAGTCAGCTATTTGCGTGAAGTCAGAAAACATCAGGGTTTTATGCTTTCTGGGCCGGCGCAAAATGCGGGCATAGCTGCTCTGGGTGATCAAGAGCATGTGGATAAACAGAAACAGTTGTATCTAGGAAGACTTTCTAAATTAATGACCATTTTTGAATTACTTGGAATCGATACCGTGATGCCGGAAGGTTCCTTCTATCTCTGGATAGCTGCACCTGCAGCTGATGAATGGCAGCTAGTTGAAAAATTGGCAAAAAACCTAGGAATGGTTGTTACTCCAGGTGAATTCTTTGGTGAAAAAGGTAAGGGTTATATAAGAGTCGCAGCGGTTGCCACTGATGATCGGATTGAGTTATTGGAGCAAAGGGCTGGGGTTTAGTAAAAACTTGCTTTCTAGCTCGGGAATAAGAGGTAATCTCAGGTATGACTGATTTAGCCAGAGAAATAGAAAATATATGGGAAAAAAGAGATGAATTGACAACCGGAGACTCGGAAGTTAATTCTCTAATCCATGAGGCTATAAATTTACTTGATACGGGTGAAGAGAGAGTAGCTGAATATGACGCCGAAACTGGTGTACGGGTAAATGAATGGTTGAAATTAGCTATTTTGTTACTTTTTCGTCAGTCTGAAATGTCTATCCAAGAAGTAGGACCCTTCGAATTCGTTGACAAAATACCTCTGAAGAAAAATTACACTGAGAGCAAGGTGAGAGTTGTGCCCGGAGCATCTGCTCGCTGGGGAAGCTATCAAGCGCCAGGGGTTGTAATGATGCCCAGTTACGTCAATATCGGAGCTTACGTAGGTGAAAACACAATGGTTGACACTTGGGCAACCGTCGGCTCCTGTGCACAGATAGGCAAAAATGTGCACCTCTCGGGAGGTGTGGGGATTGGTGGTGTTTTGGAACCACCCAATGCTGTTCCAGTGTTTATAGGAGATGAGTGTCTTATCGGAAGTAGGTGCATAGTAGCTGAGGGGGCTTCTGTAGGTGAAGGTTCAGTGCTCGGGGCTGGAGCCGTTCTAACTGGTTCAATACCGGTGATTGACGCTGAAACTGGTGATGAGATAAGTAGAGGAGTGGTTCCGCCATGGTGTGTAGCCGTCCAAGCAAGTCGTGAACGGGAATTTACTGGAGGAACTTTTGGATTGCCTTGTGTTTTAGTTGTTCGATACTTAGAACCAGGAGAAAGACACGACAAGTCAGCTTTAAACGAAGTTTTACGTACGCATGGAGTAACGACTTGAATACTGGATGCTTCTGCTATGCGTGACCTGTTGGAGTTGACTGCAGATCTGGTGAATATTCCATCTGTCAGCTTTGAAGAAGGTCCACTTGTTTCATTAATCGAAAAAGAACTAAGTGCTATTCCTCATTTGTCAATTGATCGTGTTGGCGACAATTTGATAGCGAGAACGAATTTCAGTAAAGAACAGAGACTGGTTTTGGCGGGCCACACTGACACAGTGCCGGGCGATACGCAGTCTGGAGCAAGGATTGAGAATGACACATGTTGGGGACTCGGAAGCGCAGACATGAAGGGTGGCATTGCCGTAATGTTGGAGCTGGCTAGGTCTGTAATAGATTATGCAATCGACGTCACATGGGTTTTTTACGCTCGTGAAGAAGTAGCGAGTGAACACAATGGTCTGAAAGAAATTTTTACTGAAGCACCTCAACTATTAAGTGGAGATGCTGCAGTTCTAGGAGAGCCAACAAGTGCCTTGATTGAAGCAGGTTGTCAAGGAACCATGAGATTCTTACTGACATTTAAAGGAAAGCGGGCACATTCAGCACGCCCATGGATGGGTCGAAACGCTGTGCACCGTTTGAGCAGCGTACTTGACGCTTTGGAGAATTATCAATACAGGGAGCCCCTCATAGAGGGTTGTGAGTTCCGTGAGGCATTACAAGCGGTTGGCGTCGAAGGAGGAGTGGCGGGCAATGTGGTTCCTGACACGGCAACATTGCTTATTAACCACAGACATGCACCGGACCGTAATTCCGAGGAAGCAGAAAATCACGTAAGGGAATTTCTTGCGCCGTACATGGAAGATGGTGACATAATCGAATTGGTAGATAGAGCGCCGGCAGCGGCACCTGGTATGGATCACTCTCTGCTTGCTTCAATAGGTGAAGGTATTGAAACTCGTGCAAAGTTAGGTTGGACAGATGTTGCTTTTTTCTCCGAGCAGGGGATTCCAGCAATTAACTTTGGACCTGGTGATGCGACATTGGCTCACACTTCTGAAGAGAGGGTAGAGCGTGAAAATCTAGAAGTTACTTTTGAGACTATTAGGAGAGTCCTAGAGGGAAACTAGGATTTCATATCTTTCGTAAAACAGTTACAACTTTGCCGATAATTTTTACTTCATCTGTGCCATATTCGATGTCATTAAAGTCTGGATTTGATGAACATACTGTAACTTTGCTCCCTTGCCTCTTAAGCCTTTTAACCCCCACAGTTCCGTCAGCTTCGGGTAATTCAACGACGAGGAGTTCATCTGCGGAACTGGAGGAAGTCTCAGATTTCACGACCACGTAGTCGTTGTGAAGTATCCCATCACCTGTCATTGAGTCACCTTTAACTCTGAGCATGAAGAGGTTTCCGTTGCCAGTAAATTCGGCAGGAAGAGGCAGAGATTCTTCAATATTCTCTTGTCGGAAAACTGTGACTCCTGCTGCGACCTCGCCGACTAGGGGAACATGTTGGACAGCTCCCCGGTCAACAGCAACGCCGCTAATTGGATCAAAACACACTTCTATAGCTCGAGGTTTACCAGGGTCAGACCGTCGTAAGTAGCCTAATTTTTGAAGACTGGAAAGATGAGCGTGCACGGTTGAAGGGGATGTTAGTCCCACCGCTTTACAGATTTCGCGAACAGAAGGAGGGAAACCTCGTTCCCTGGATTCACTGTCAATGAATTCGAGTATTTGTATTTGTCGTTTAGTTAGAGAATTTTCATTCATAATAAAAAACCTTTTTTAGTTGCAATCGAACATATGTTCGATATCATGATACCATGATCGAACACTTGTACGACGCACATATGTTCCCCGAACAAACGTTCTTTGTCAAGTATTTGCGAGTTTTTCCTTATAAAACAGTTTTGTCACACCCCTTTGAAAGGATATATACATGAATACAGCAGTCATTTATAACTCCTACGACATGACAGGCCCCAAATTGCAGAATATTGCTTCAAGGCCAGTACCCCAAAAGGTTTATCGCCGCCGACGTTTAGTTTTTCTGTCGATTGTGGGATTAATAGTATTTTTGAGTGTTTTGATGGCTAATGAAATTATTGGTCGAATCCATGGTGTCCCTGGAGGCGCTGTAGTAGAAGCTGCTGGGCAGCCAGTTGTATATGTTGTACAACCTGGTGACACTCTTTGGGAAATTGCAGACAAATTCAATCCAGAAGGTACAGATATACGGCACACAGTTGATGAGCTCGCAGATATTACAGGTGGAGCACAATTACAGCCGGGTCAGCGTATTGTTTTAAATAGAGGGTTGTAAATTCTCATCTGATTGTCAGGTAACGGCAAAATAGAAATTCTTCTTCTAGTAATATCCGATCTAAGGAAAGTTCAGTAGGAGAATCAACTGGTTGGTTAAGCAATGTTGCAGGATCTTCCCCTCCCACTGCTCGAGGTGAAACACTCAGGCAGAATTCATCTATTACACCAGCAGCCAATAAGTGTGCATTCAAGTTAGGTCCGCCTTCGCAAACTACAATCTTTGCACCTTTGTTTAAGAGGTCTTCGACCACTCTTGAAACATTTGATTCTTCCTCTGAGAAATCGACAATCTCTGCTGAAGACTTAAACTGAGAAGCATTTTTTTTCATTGACTCACTTTTCGTATAAATCAGGGGTGGTTTGTCTTCTGGATGACGGTCAGCAAATAAGCCCATATCAGGGTCCAGATTAAGCTCACCTGAAAGGACAGCGATTCTAGGTCGTTTTTCTTGCCCTCTAGATTCTCTTAATTCAGCTAAATTACTTTCAGGTGTTTTTGGAGCCTTATAATTTTCGGCTCGAACGGTACCCGCACCAACCAGGATAATGTCCGCAAGCCCTCTTATTATCTGGTAGATGGTTTTGTCCGCTGGTCCACTTAATCCTCCCGCTCTACCTTCAAAGGAAATGAAACCATCCACAGAATTGACCATGTTAAGCAATATCCAAGGTCTTGAATCTAAAGGAGTTCTGACATCATTGTTGTAAACAGTTACAGGATCCACTTCAATTTCTTCGGGAAAGATTTGCTTCATACAAATGACAGTATCGGCATTGCTTAGATTTCTTGATTTAGACATAGTAAATATTTAACTAAAACAAACAAGATACAGATTTTAGTGATTACTTTATTATTGAAGTACTATCGTCAAATCAGGTTGCAGAAATAGGTATAAATATGTCAATGGAAATACATTCAGTCGCTTCAAGTTCTTTTAAAAAGTTCTTCTGATGGCTTCCTTAAGATTTTCTTTCGGCACTATGGGATCAGGTAAAAGTACTCTGGCTCTACAAATTCATCACAATCTATCCGCTAGAGGTTTGTTTGGAATCCTCTGCAGTCAGCTTGACAGAGCGGGCGGCAAAGTTTCGAGTGCTCTGGGGGTTTCCGCAGATGCAGTTCAAGTATCCCCAGGCTTCAACCTTTACGATTTTGCCTTAAAGGAAAAAGAAAATAATGGTTCTCTCGACTATATGATTTGCGATGAAGCACAGTTCTATTCTGTTGATCAAATAGAACAGCTAGCTCGTGTTGTTGATGAGATCGGGGCGGAAGTTTACGCATTTGGTCTTCTCACTTCATTCCAAGGAGAATTGTTTGAGGGCACGAGAAGGCTTTTGGAACTCTCTGACGAGAGGATTGAAGTACAAGTGGAAGCGCGTTGTTGGTGTGGACGTAGAGCTACACATAATGCGAGATTGCTTGAAGGTAAACAAGTTTATGACGGTGACCTTGTCGTCGTAGATGACCCAGACGATAACAAAGTCACCTATGAGCTTCGGTGCCGTCAGCATTGGTTAGATGGAAATTCAGGTCCTGATCGTCAAGTCGTTCCGATACATGCTCCACATAAAGAAGTGAAATCAGTAAACGGTTAGCGCGAACAGTCGGTCTCACGTCAAGTTCGCTAACCTGAAAATATGACTGAATATAAACCTCCTCTAAATGACATCAGACTAGTTCTAAATGAGATTAGTGATATAAGTAGATTGTGTGATCTGCCAGGTTACGAACATGTAGATGTCGAGACGGTTGATGGTGTTATTGAAGAACTTGGGCGTTTTGCAGCCGAAGTTATATCGCCTGTTAACAAAATTGGTGACCAAGAAGGGTGTTCGGTTGCAGACGGTGTGGTTACCATGCCGAAAGAATTTGGGGAGGCTTGGAACCACTTCATAGATGCTGGTTGGGGAGCCATTTCGCAAGACCCAGATTATGGCGGCGGCGGCTTTCCACTCGCTATTCACACTATTTTGACAGAGATGTTAGCAACAGCCAGTAGAGCATGGTCAATGGGTCCGATGCTTACAGCGGGAGCGATTGACTGTTTGCATACTTTTTCCGATGAAGCTCAAAAAGAGGTTTTTTTACCTAAATTAGTTGCCGGTGAATGGTCAGGAACGATGAATCTGACTGAACCTCAAGCTGGTTCTGATGTAGGTGCCTTAACTACTAAAGCTGTACCTCAAGAAGATGGAACTTATAGAATTTTTGGAACTAAAATTTTCATAACTTTTGGAGAACATGAGTTAGTCGAAAATATTATTCAGTTGGTGTTAGCACGCACTCCAGATAGTCCACCAGGCACAAAAGGAATATCTTGTTTCATCGTCCCTAAGTATCTAGTTCAAGATGATGGCTCGTTGGGAGAACGTAACGATTATCGTTGTCTTTCCCTTGAACACAAGTTAGGTCTGCACGCTAGTCCTACTTGTGTGATTTCGTATGGTGAAACTGGAGAGGGAGCGGTTGGTTACTTGATTGGTGAAGAGCATCAAGGGATGCGTTATATGTTCAAAATGATGAATAACGCTCGTTTGGGTGTTGGAGTTGAAGGGTTAGCGGTAGCAGAGAGAGCACTACAGCAGGCTTCTTCTTTTGCTTTGGATAGACGCCAGGGTAGGGCTATAGGGGCTGCAGCAGGCGAGCAGTCTCTAATAATTGAACATCCAGATGTAAGACGGATGCTATTAACCATGAGGGCTTATACAGATGCAATGAGATGCATCTTGTATGCGAATGCTGCAGCCCTTGATTTGGCAAAGAGTCATCCTGATAGTGAGGAACGACAGTTAGCTTCGGATAGGGCTGAGTTATTGACACCCATTTCTAAGGCTTGGTGTACTGATTTGGGTGTGGAAATGACTTCTCTGGGAATTCAGGTTCATGGAGGGTATGGGTACATTGAGGAAACAGGAGCGGCGCAACATCTTAGAGATTCACGTATTTCCCCTATCTATGAAGGAACTAATGGCATTCAAGCAATAGATCTAGTTGGAAGAAAATTGAAGATGAATGAAGGTAAAGTCATCAGGGATCTTCTTGATGAGATCAAAGACTTCACTGAAAGCCTCAATCAACAGGGTGAGGAATTTGAAACGATCAAGTCGAATCTCACTGACAGCTTGCAAGCTGTTGAAGAGGCTACCGCTTGGCTTGCTGAAGAAGGAACTGTAGATCCAATACAAGCCATTTCTGGAGCTACACCTTACTTGCGGATGTTGGGACAGTTGGTAGGTGGGTGGTTTTTAGCACGTTTAGCAATTGGGGCAAGAAGTAATGAGGAGGTCGGAGATGCTGATTTCAGAAATAGTAAAATGACTGTAGCTAATTTTTATGCTGAGCAACTTTTGCCTTTGACCAGAGCTCAACTTGGAGCTGTGACTGCTGGATCATCTGACTTATTTGCAGTTCCTGAAGAACTTTTCTCTACTTAATTGGAGTTATTCTAATTTTTAATTTGGCTTCCATACCCAGCCCATCTTCGAGCTCTTTTCATATTGGTCCAATTGAGTTGCGTGCCTATGGACTCATGATCGCTCTCGGAGTCCTAGTAGCAATCTGGTGGTGTCAGAAACGCTGGGAAAATAAAGGTGGAAAAGCTGAAGAAATTTCTGAGATTATGATCTGGGCAGTACCTTTCGGCCTGATCGGAGCACGTCTTTACCATGTCATAACTGATTGGCGATCTTTTCGAGGGAGATGGGAGGATGTGCCTGCTATTTGGCAAGGAGGCTTGGGGATACCAGGCGGTTTGATCCTCGGAGTTTTTGTAGGGGTGAGTGTTGCTAAGAAGAAGGGGATAAACACCTCTGAAGTTCTTGATGCGATAATTCCTTCAATACCTATTGCACAAGCAATAGGTAGATGGGGCAACTGGTTTAATCAAGAATTATTTGGAAGACCTACGGAATTACCTTGGGCTCTAGAAATAGATTTTCAACATAGATCAAAGGATTTCATTGCAGAGTCGACTTTCCACCCGACCTTTCTCTATGAGGCAGTCTGGAATGTTTTATTAGCATTCTTTTTAGCTAAGTGTGACCGAGCAGGGTTCTTGAAACCTGGTCGTTTGATAGGACTTTGGATACTTGGCTATGGGGTAGGAAGACTTTGGGTGGAGGCACTAAGAATCGATAACGCCTCTTTGATAGCTGGAGTTAGGGTAAATATTTGGATGAGTTTGATAGCAATTGTTTCTGGCTTACTGGTTGTGGTATTTGGGAGAGAACGATCTATTGATTCAATGAATCCCTCAGAGAGGTTTTAGCAACTACGGTCTTTGTGTGAACACTGATTTCGTTCTACGAAGAGTAGATAGAACTTTTGCTTTTATAGATCTTTCGGGTTTTACTGCTTTTAATGAAAGAGCCGGAGATGAGCAGGCAGTCGATGTCTTAGTTGAGTTTCGTAACGCTGTTCGTAATATTGCAAGCAAAAGAGGTGTGAGAATAGCTAAATGGCTAGGTGACGGTGTCATGCTTGTTGGTGTGGAACCTGAAGAAACAGTTGATTCGGTACTTGAAATTAATTCTTTAATTAGTGGTTCAGATTTTGAATTGCCGGTAAGGGCTGGAATTGCACGTGGTTGGGTTCTTTTAATTGAAGGAGATGATCATGTAGGACGAGAGGTTATTCTGGCTTCTCGCCTATGTGATAGTGCTGGTCCTGGCCAAGTCTTAGCACCAAAGGAATTGGTTTCACCGTTAATGAATCTGACTCAAATCGAGTTGGGAGAGGTAATGGTCGATGGATTTACTAAGCCTTTTCAGTTGGTTCAACTGGAACAAGCTGAGTGAGTGTTTTAGAGGACGAAAAAAAGTTTAAGCAGGATCAAAATTTTCGTCATAGTTTGACTGCGGAGTGAGGAAACGATGAGCGTCGGATTTTCTGAATTAGGAATAGAAAAAGATTTAGTTGAAGAATTAAATCATCTAGGCATCATTGAACCGTTTGAAATACAGAAAATAACTATCCCAGACATTTTGAAGGGAAGAGATGTCTGCGGGAAGGCAAAAACAGGATCAGGTAAAACAATTGCTTTTGGTTTGCCGTTGCTACAACTTTTAACAGCTTCAAAACCAGGAGAACCTACAGGTTTAGCCCTTGTCCCAACTCGCGAATTGGCTGTCCAGGTTTGCAAGGAGCTTGAGCCTTTAGCTTTGAAAAGAGGTCTAGGAGTAAGGGCTATTTATGGAGGCACTCCGATAGAAAAGCAGATTGAGGCACTAAAGAAAGGTGTTGATTTTGTAGTTGCTACACCAGGACGTTTGATTGATTTATTGGAAAGAGGAGATATTTCAGTAAGCAGCGTTCAGAAAATTGTCATTGATGAAGCTGATCGAATGGCAGATATGGGATTTATGCCACAAGTCGAATGGATTTTGCGGCAAGTGGAACTAGATCATCAGACCTTGCTATTTTCAGCAACTCTGGATGGCATGGTAAGTGGTTTGATAAGCCGTTATCAACAAGAACCGGCAATGCATGAAGTTGAGTCTCGTGAAGTGACAGTTGCAGAAATGCAGCATCGTTTTATCGCCGTTCATGAAATGGACCAAGTGAAAGTAGCTGCTGCAATCATAAATTCTTCTAACAAAACAATAGTTTTCACTAAAACGCGGTGGGGGGCAGACAAGTTGGCATCCAAACTGTTACAAGAAAATGTAACTGCAGCAGCCATACATGGGGATCTGAGGCAGTCGCAGCGTGAAAAAGCTTTAAAGGACTTCACCAAGGGGAAAATAAGAACGTTAGTTGCAACTGACGTCGCAGCAAGAGGAATCCATGTGGATGATGTTGAGGCAGTAATCCACTACGATCCACCTTCTGACGCAAAAACTTATTTGCATCGATCCGGCAGGACTGCAAGAGCAGGTGGGAGCGGTGTGGTTGTGAGTTTGATCTGTTGGGATGAGGAGCTTGAAATCAGAAAACTGATGCGACGCCTTGGTCTTAAACAGCCAATAGTCGAGATGTTCTCTAATGATGAGAGATTAAAAAATTTAATCTCATGGAACCCTGATTTAGAAGCAAATTAGTTCGTATAAAGGGCAAAATTTCTAAGACTGTGCATGATGTTTTCATGCTCCTCTTAGAATGGTATTACATCAAGAGAGGCTCAAATTTGGGTCCGGCAACCTGGGATGGACACCCAAGGTGCTCGCTTGCCTAGTAGGTGAGGATGCGGTTTCGGAAGAGACAATGAAGTGTCCGGCGGGTGGTTATTTTTCCCTGCCGGCTCCGATTGGGAGTCTGTTTGCGGAGGAAAAATGAGGATAAAAAGATTTATTAACGGCAGACGTAAGTCTGTGCGTTTGCCTTTTCATCCTCGATCCTACAGCGATGATATTCCCGCTTCAGGAGCATGGTCTATCGAACAAGGTGTAGGTAATCGTAATTTTGTCGAAGTGGTAGATGGACAGCCATTTGTTTTAGAGAGTGGAGAAACTCTTGACTATATAAGCATGGCTTATGAGACGTGGGGCGAGCTATCCCCAGAAGCGGATAACGCAATATTGGTATGTCATGCTCTAACAGGTGATTCGCATGCTTATGGTGATGTTGAGCCCAGCCATTCTACGCCTGGCTGGTGGAATGGTCTTATCGGTCCAGATTGCGCATTGGATACAGAAAAGAATTTTATTGTCTGCGTAAATGTTTTAGGAGGCTGCCAGGGGTCGACGGGACCTGCGAGTATCAATCCAAGGACCGGCAAGCCATTTGGACCTGATTTTCCTGTAATAACAATTCGCGACATCGTGAGATGCCAAAGGCGTGTAGCAGATCATTTAGGTATTGAAAAATGGAGTTGTGTAGTCGGTGGTTCAATGGGTGGCATGCAAGTGCTCGAATGGGGGGTTATGTTTCCTGATCGAGTCTCATCTTTAGCACCCTTGGCTACTACCTTAAGAGCCAGCGCTCAACAGATCGCTTGGAGTGCAATAGGCAGGACAGCTCTTTCCTTGGATCCTAGATTTAGAGATGGTAATTATTATGAGGCTAAACCAGGAGATGGGCCTGCAGCAGGAATTGCAATCGCTCGTTCTGTGGCTCAGACAACCTATAGAAGTGAAGCAGTCTATTCGGACAGATTCGGAAGAGATTTGGTTGACCCGCGTTCTATTTATGGTCTATGGGATCGGTTTCAAGTTGAGTCTTATCTTGATTACCACGGTGAGAAGTTAGCAAGAAGGTTCGACGCTAATAGCTATCTGCTTCTCAATAGAGCAATGGATTTACATGATCTTGCGCGGGATAGAGGAAGTTTGAAGGGCGCGTTGGAAAGAATTGCACGCGTACCTGTAATGACGTTGAGCATTTCTTCAGACGCTTTATATCCTCCCTATCAGCAGAAAGAACTTGAGGAAGCAGTAATTGAAGCGGGAGGGGAATGCGAATACCACATGGTTGATAGTCCAGATGGGCATGACGCTTTTCTTTTGGCAGTGAAAGAAATAGGAGTTCATTTAGAAGGTTTCCTTTCAAAGGTTGGTGCCAAGTAGTTGTGAATGTCATTTGCAATTAAAACTGTCATGCACGAAACAGGTACTACGATTGGTTTGAGGTCATAAATAATGATGTTTAAGAGATTTTTCTTTATAATTGCAATTGTTTGTTCCGTTTTTGCTTATTTTTCGTACGTTGATTTTTCTTTAGCTCAAAATATGACAATTGAGACCATTCCACCAGAGGTAGATGAAAGCGGGAATACAACTGAGGAGAGAATCGACCAGATAGTAGTAACTATAAGAATTCTCGCTGGAGTAGTACTGGTTGGAACCGTGGGCTACTGGTGGCATACAAAACCAAAGAGGTTAGCTATGAAAAAAACTAAGGTAATCGGATCTGATCAGGATAAGACCGACGACTTAGAAGTTGATTCTATGGTTAGTGACAGTTATGAAGATATGGAAGAAAATAATTGATTAGAGGTCTTCAAGAGCAACTAAATGCATAATGCTTTGTTGATTGGTAGGGTGATTGCCTACGCGGACGTAGCTCAGCTGGTAGAGCATCACCTTGCCAAGGTGAGGGTCGCGAGTTCAAATCTCGTCGTCCGCTCAGATAGAATCAAATTGACTTTCAGTTGTTAGCCGATTACTAGGAACAGATGACAGAAATTAAGACAGCTATTGATTTCGACCCGGATGCCTTAAGGGTTAAGTATCAGGCTGAACGTGATAAACGCATTCGTTCAGATGGAAATGAACAGTATCTTGAAGCCACCGGAGCCTTTTCTAATTTTTCGACGGATAATCGTGGCGGAAAGATTATTGAAAGAGACCCGTTGAATGAAGAGGTTGATGTGGTTGTCATTGGTGGCGGTTTCGGAGGTTTAATCACTGGGGCACGTTTAAAGAATGCTGGTATCGAGGATGTTCTTTTAATTGAAAAAGGTGCTGATTTTGGTGGCACTTGGTATTGGAACCAATACCCAGGTGCTCGTTGTGATGTTGAATCTTATATTTATCTACCCCTTCTTGAAGAAGTAGATAAAATTCCCTCGGAAAAATATGTGTCTGCAACTGAGATACAAGAACATGCTTGTGCCATTGCTAGTAGGTTCGGTTTAGACAAAAACGTTTGTTTTCAGACAGAAGTGAAAAGCACTCGATGGGATGCAGATACAAGTCGTTGGATAGTCAATACCGACAGACTTGATGAAATAAAGGCCCGGTTTGTGGTCATGGCTTCAGGGCCTCTACACAAGTTGAAGCTTCCTGGAATCGCAGGTATAGATACTTTTTCTGGCCATATGTTTCATACCAGTCGTTGGGACTATGACTACACGGGTGGCTCACCGAAAGATGACTTAACAGGCTTAGGTGATAAACGTGTGGCACTTATTGGTACTGGGGCTACTGCGGTTCAGTGCGTTTCACATCTTGGGAAAGATTCTAAACATTTGTATGTCTTCCAGCGAACTCCATCATCAGTTGATTTCAGAGGGAATAGGCCTACAGATTTTGAGTGGGCTGAATCCCTTGAACCTGGTTGGCATAAAGAGAGAATGGAGAACTTCAACAATTTAGTTTCAGGAATACCTCAAGAAGTTGATTTAGTTGATGACTGCTGGACTGACCTGATAGGCAATATCGTTGACATGTACAGAAGAGGAGCAATACAACCCGAGATGGATTTGCCGGAGGTTCTTGAGATGGCAAATTTTGAAAAAATGGAATCTATTAGAAAACGAGTAGAGGAAAGTGTTGATAATCCTGAAATAGCAGAAGCTTTAAAGCCATGGTATGCACTGTTCTGCAAGAGGCCATGTTTTGATGATGAGTATCTGCCAACCTTCAATAGGGAAAATGTTGACCTTATTGATACGGGTGGGCTAGGAGTGGAAAAAATTACCCCTAATGGTGTGGTCGTAGCAGGACAAGAATATGAAGTGGATTGCATAATTTTTGCAACTGGGTTCGAAGTGGGCACCGGGTATGAAAGGCGTGCTGGGTGCGAAGTAATAGGAGCTGATGGCAGAACGCTTACAGAGAAATGGGATGAACATGGAGTTTCAACTTTACATGGTCTCCAAACTAGTGGGTACCCCAACCATTTCATGCTCAGCGCTAATCAAGGTGCTTTCACTGTCAATTTTCCTCATTTATTAGAAGAGGCAGCAACAAATACTGTTTGCATAATTAAACACGTCATTGACGAGGGATATTTGACAGTAGATGTTGAGCAAGAGGCTGAAGATGAGTGGGTTAAGACAATAATTGAAAAAGCGCGTGGACCAATTGGTGCAGGACCCGGAAGCACAGAATGTACACCTGGTTATTACAACAATGAGGGTCATTTAAACGAAAAAGCTCGTCAGAGTGCGCCTTATGGTGGTGGATCAGTTGAATTTTTTAAACTGATGGAAGATTGGCGCGATAAGGGTGATTTTAAAGGTCTCGAATTCAACTAGCTTTTATATTCCTCCCCGCTTCGGTGAATTTCCTATCAGTTAGTTATTATCGACGTAAGTGATCAACTTTTTTTGGGGGGGGATCTTGGGAGAATTAGATGGAAGGGTTGCCTGTGTCACAGGCGGAACCCGGGGAATCGGAAGAGCAATAGCGGAGGCTTTACTTCGAGAGGGAGCCAGCGTCGTCATAAATGGCCGTAGCGAAGAAAAAGGAACCGTAGCACTTGAAGAAATGGATGCTGGCGAAAAAGCTCATTTTATTTCTGCAGATGTGAAGTCTCGTGAAGGATGCGAGGCAATTGTCAGTGGAACTGTTGAAAAATACGGGAAGATTGACATTCTCGTAGCTAACGCTGGTGGTGCTTCTAATCACGCACCTGTCGCAGAACTCACGGATGAGGCAATGGAAGACTCATTAGTGTGGAATTTTTGGCATACATTCTGGACGATGCGTTCGGCTTTAGGACATATGATTCCCCAAGGTTGGGGTCGTATAATCGCGGTTTCTTCTGTGGAAGGAAAAGTCGGGAAACCTGGTTTGGCGATTTATGTTTCTGCAAAACATGCGATTAATGGTCTCGTTAAATCTTCAGCACATGAAGTTGGAACTTTAGGAATAACAGTCAATGCTGTTTGCCCAGGTTTGATTGAAACAGACATAGTTAAAGAGGTTTTACCTCTCGCTGCGGAGTCAATGGGTCTTGAAAGCTATGAGGCTGCTTTAGACCTATTCGCTCAGGAGTCTGCAATTAAGAGGTTAAACGAAGTGGAAGATGTAGCTGAGGTTTGCCTCTTACTCACTTCAGAAGCTGGAGCTGGTATTACAGGCTCACTTATATCAATCGACGGTGGAACGGCACCTTATTAACAGGTCGGGGGAGTTTAAATAATGGGAAAACTTGATGGAAAAGTTGCATGTATAACTGGTGGCACACGTTCAATAGGTAGAGCAATGGCTGAAGCTTTTGTTTCGGAAGGTGCAAAAGTTGTAGTCAACGGCCGAAACGAGGAAAAGGGTCAGAAATGCTTAGAAGAAATGGGAGCAGGTGACGCTGTTTCCTTTTTTGCAGGAGATTCCTCAAAACAGTCAGTAGTTGAAGGTTTGATCGATTTCACAGTGAGTACTTTTGGACAACTTGATATTTGTTGCCTTAACTCGGGTGGGGTGCAAATGACCGCTCCGGTAGCTCAGATGTCGGATGAGGAATGGGCATTAGAGGTTGACTGGAATTTAAATCATGTTTTTTGGGGTATGAGGAAAGCCTTGCAACACATGATTCCAAGGGAATCTGGCAGGGTTCTTGTCACCTCTTCTGTTGAGGGCAAATTAGGTAAACCGGGTCTCCCCGGTTACGCTGCGACAAAACATGCAGTAAATGGTTTAGTTAAAGCTGCTGCGCATGAAGTTGGCACTTTGGGAATAACTGTTAATTCGATTTTACCGGGATTGATTGAGACAGATATTGTGCGTGAGACTGGACCGGATTCAGCCGTTGCTATGGGATTAGGTACGTATGAAACATTGATAGAGGTATTCTCATCTGAGTCTGCTATCAAACGTCCAAACAAGGTCGAAGAAGTGGCTGCTGTAGCTTTACTTCTTGCTTCTGATGCGGGTCGAAATATAACTGGGTCAACGTTCCCAGTTGATGGTGGGACAATGCCTTATTAAAAATATGCAACTAGATTACTCGTTCATCCAAGATGGGGGTCTTTTGTCTAGATATGCTCTCATTCCTTCTTGAGCTTCTTCACCTTTAAAGAGACTTGCAGATAATTTAGAAGTCCAGTCGAAAGCTTCATCAATTTGCATATGAGGTACTTGTAAAGTCAGTTGCTTAGCGGCAGCTATCGCTTTAGGTCCTCCAGCTTTAATATCAGAAATTACTTCTTCAACTGTAGCGTCTAGTTCGTTTGCTGGAACTGCAGCGTTGATAAGACCCATGTTCGCAGCTTCTGAAGCTGAGAAGCGGTTGCCGCGAAGAAAAGCCTCGCTGGCATCAGATGGACGCATTTTAGGAAGACAAAGTACAGAAATTATCGCAGGTGCTACGCCGACACGAACCTCGGTGAAACCAAATTTTGCTTCTTCTATCGCTATAGATATATCCATCGCAGCCGCGATTCCCATTCCACCTGCAACACAGTGTCCAGCGATTTTACCTATATAGGGTTTAGAAGATTTCCTGAATCTCCCAAAAATTTCTAATGGATCAATCGGTTTGTTTTTTGATCCGCCTTCTTTATGTGACGAGCGTTCTGATAGATCCGCTCCTGCGCAAAAAACCCTACCTCTATTAGTCAAGACGATTACCCGCACAGCAGGATTTGTTTCTGCGGCATCGAGAATTTGTGCTAACTCTGAAGTTAGTCCGACACTGAGAGTGTTCCTGTTTTCTTCATCACAGAGAGTTACAGTCAATACTCCATCATTAAATTCTGTTTCTATAAGGTTCATGAGTTACTCCTTTTTGTAGGACCATCTGTAGGAGGTCCAGCGAAGGCTTGTGCAAGGTCCATCCATTCCTTTGCTATTTCTCCTTTTACTCTAAGCTCGGTATCTCCAAGGTGTCGACGCTGAGTGGTCACAAGGCAGAAGTCCTTAGCAAGTCCTTCAATATAGTCCGGTGCGTCAGAAGGTCCCCAAGTCCAAATTTGGTTATCAGGCCCTCTAAGTGAAAGGTAAACGTCGCCTTCTGGAACTTCGAGGCGCCTATTGATGTAAGACCACTGACGAGTTATAGCACCAAGATGAGCAATGTGACGGAGTCTTTCTGTATCTGGACGGTCACCTCCCACTGCATCAATAATGTCTTGGCCATGTGCCCAAACTTCCATGAGTCTTGCGGTTAGGAATGAGTTTGAACCCATTGAAGGCCCATACCAAATGACTCGACTCTCATTGTCAAGTGTTGAGGCTGCATTTGATAAATTCTCACGGCCTTCTCTCCACGTGGCTAGTAGAGATTCTGGGGTGAGAGCACGATAGTGGCCCAGTGTGAAGTCATCGGATGCTTCGGAACCATTAACTGCTGAAGCAAAAAGGTCATCCATAGAAGATTTGAATTTTTCAGGATTGGTGATGGCCAAAGAAGCTGCATTGTCAAAGTAGGTAAGGTGCCCAATTTGATCAGTTACATTCCACCTATCGCTAAAAGTAGGTGTTGTCCACATTTGGTCATCTAGTTTCGCGACAATGTCGTCAAGGGCCTGTTGCTCTGCAACAAGATCTTTGATTGTTTCATTTATATCCATCTGGTTCCTTAAAATTAAATAAATTGTTTCCAGTCATTGGTTTTGTGAAGTTAATCCTGCGAGTATGAGGTCGAGAGCCTCATCGGCTGCTTCTTTCGGTGAAGATCTGAGAGAGCCAATAACTTCTGGTCTGGAAAAGTCCCGTCCGATTCCTGCCATTAGTCGTGCAATTGCTGCTGTATCAACATTTCCGATCTCACCCTTTTCTACAGCAATGTCTAGCAAGCGATGAGTAATAGCGATCAGGTAGGAGTTGTGATCTTCAATTAATTTTTGAGCTGCGGGTATCTTTTGAAGATCTTGAGCAAAGGCTTCCGTTGTTTTTGCAGCGACCACATTGGCGGCTTGGAGATAGGTGCGAATGGCTTTTAATGGCTGCATGTTAGGTGATATGGCAGACATTGCATTTCTGCCTCTAGCCCATAGATTTCTCTCGATAACTATGAGAACGAGTTGTTCTTTGCTGGGAGCCAGACTGTAAAGAGTTCTTAGAGAACAGTTAAGGTTTTTCGCAATTTCTGCCATCGTGAGATGTGCGAATCCTTTATTAAAAAGTTTTCCTAAGCCTGAAAGAAGGTTGCGTTGGCGTTCAGTGAGTTCAGTTTCTTTTTGTTTTGAAAGAACTAGTTTTGGAGGGCGAATATCTTTTAAATAGAAGTCGATACTTGCCGTACGTGTTTCAAGTAGCGTATCTTTCATTGTTTTCTCGCTTCCGACCAAGTTTTTCCTTCTTCAACATCTATGTCGCGTGGTAGACCAAGTACCCTTTCAGCCACAATATTTCGTTGAACGGCGAATGTTCCTCCTCCGAGGGTAAGAGCAGGGGAGAAAAGGAACCCAAAATGCCATATTGGATCACTGGTTGGGAAGTTTCTGTTGTCGACATTTATTGCAACGGGACCGTGGCTTAGAGATGGGTCAATTTTTCCAGTAGGACCAGACCCTTTAATCATTCCTGAAGCACTGCAAAGGTTTTTAGCTGTTTCCATTACATTTTGTCCGTGATGGTCAGCCATTAACTTTTGGATAGATGCTTCAGGACCAGGAACCTTTCCAGCGAGTCGCGCACTTAAAGTCCTTAACCTGTTAAGTCGCAGCACTTCAGATTCACAATAGAGATGCATCAATTTTTGTCGGATAATTGGATCATTTTCTCCCCCGGAATCTATTACCAAATCAAGCAGGGTGTCCACTGAAGGTCCATCACCCCAAAGTGATCCTCCGGCAGATAGAGAAACACGCTCATTAGCAAGGGTCATTCTTGCTAATCTCCATCCATCACCTTCTTCGCCTACTAAAAGTTCAGTGGGAATCCTCACATCGTCGAAAAAGACTTGGTTGAATGAATGGGCGGTTGTCATGTCTACTATTGGTTCCATAGAGACACCAGGCAGATCCATAGGGCATATGAAATATGAGATGCCATGGTGTTTGGAAGCATCAGGGTTAGTGCGCGCTATCAATATTCCGAATGATGCTAGATGAGCGCCACTAGACCAGATCTTAGAACCATTAACTACATATTCGTCACCATCGCGTACAGCTCGGGTTGAAAGATTAGCTAGGTCAGAACCAGCATCTGGCTCACTAAATAATTGGCACCAAAAATCCTCGCCATTTAGAAGACGGGGGAGAAAACGCTCTTTTTGTTCATCTGTACCGGCAGCCACAATTGTTGGACCAGCCCAACCTATTCCTATCGGATTGGCAGGTCTACTTATTCGAGCTTTTCTAAGCTCTTCGTCGATTATTAATTGATGCATTGGTTTAGCAGAAACCCCCCATGGTTCAGGCCAGTGAGGTACCACATATCCAGCATCGACTAATTCTTGATTGCTCGGATTTGGGTTTTTGGAAATCCAGTTCTTTATTTCTATTCGTCTAGGATCATCTTCAGGTGGAAAGTCAAAGTCCATAATCAGTTAATGAGTCCTTCAGGTATATCTACCACCCGAGCACGAAGCCATTCTCCAAAACTTTTAGCTTGGCTGTCTTGTCGCGTAGAAGAAGCAACTCCCTCTTCTAAAAGTCCATGAACTAAAAAGTTGAGCGAAAATATTTTTGGTAGTCGATATCGGTCTATTTGCAATTCGGATGTTTCAGGTAAAAGTTCTTGAAATTTTTCTGTTGTTAAAAAACTATCCAACCAAAGCCAGGCATCTTTGCTTCTTGCAAAAACCCCGAGGTTGGCATTGCCTGTTTTGTCGCCAGATCTTGCTCCCACTAGGAGTCCAATAGGGGCTTTTACAGTTTTACCGAAATCGTCTATTGAAACTTTGTCACCAGGAGGCTCGATAGTAACAGGGTCGCCTGAGATGCGGGATTCGACAATGGTCCTTTCACCATCGAGGATTATCACGTGTTGAGGAACTAAGTCGCTTGGGATTAGCGCCGGCCAATGGATTCCAAATGGTCTAGCATTTCCACCGCCTCCTATACCGAACATGCCAGGAATAGTTGCTAAACCAAGCTCGTTTACAGAATTGAAGATCGCTCTGCCTACCTTTCTTTCATCGGAGTCTTTTACGGTTATTCTCCATAAGGCGACTGCCTCTTCGTTAGTTTGAGGATCTTCTTTGTCTGTTCTGACAACTTTTGTTTTAACAGATTCAAAGTCTTCAGGTTCGTGCGGGCATGCTTTCCAGAATGCCTCTTCTACCAGTTTTGCCTTTTCTTTGATATCTAAACCAGTTAAAGCAATTGACATGTCGGTTCTGTAACCCCCGAGTTTATTCATTGATATTTTTAATGTTTCTGGTGGTGGTTCACCTTTTACGTTTTCAATGAGAACTCGATCAGTTGATATTTGTTTTAATTCCAAAGTGTCGAATCTTGCAGTTACATCAGGCCCTAGGTAGGAAGGTGAGCCGATTTCATAAAGAAGTTGTGAGGTGACAGTTCCTATGGAAACTTCACCACCTGTGCCTTCGTGTTTTCCAATTACAGAAGAACCATCATCATTAATATCGGCCCAAGGAAAACCAGTGCGACTCATTCCGTCCACTTCGGTAAAAAAGGAATAATTCCCACCCGTTGCTTGAGTTCCACACTCGATTACATGGCCCGCTACCACGGCACCAGCTAGAGCATCCCAGTTGTCTTTTGTCCATTTGTGATGCCATGCTGCAGGTCCACAAACGACAGCTGCATCAGTTACACGTCCTGTTATTACTATGTCAGCGCCTTTATTGAGTGCTTCAACAATACCCCAACAACCTAAATAGGCATTTGCGCTTATGTAGCTACCTATTTCTTCTATAGCTTTCCCAGTGTCCATATGTTTAAAGTCGATTCCTGAGTCAGTTAGTTCAGGTATACGAGACAAGATGTTGTCACCTTCTATGTATGCAATCGAAGGACTTAGTCCTACTTTTTCTGCTACTTCAGCTACAGCTTCAGCACAACTTGCCGGATCCAGTCCACCAGCATTACTTATAACTTTTATATTTTTCTCCATGCATGTAGCCATTACATGTTCCATTTGAGTTACGAAAGAACGTGCGTAACCTCCATTTGGTCTTTTAGCTTGAGTTCTGGCCAAAATCAGCATTGTAAGTTCAGCTAACCAGTCACCAGTCAAAACATCTATGGGTCCATCGTTGACCATCTCAGAGGCAGCGGAAAGACGATCTCCATAAAAGCCTGAGCAGTTAGCTATGCGAATTGGGTCAGTCATTGTTGCCTTTCTCATTTTTGTCAACAGGGTTTATAACGAGAAGAGGAATTCCATTATCCAATTGCTGATTTTCACTAACTAGAATTTCGGCTACGGTTCCTTTGTAAGGGGCTTTTACGTGATGCTCCATTTTCATTGCTTCGAGAGTAAGGAGTATGTCACCAGCTGACACAATATCTCCACTGGAAACTTTGATTTCGAGAACGACTCCAGGCATTGGTGCCACGAGGCTGCCTTCAGCTATCTGGAGTGCTGGTGGTTCGAAACGTGGAAGGATCTCAAAAGAAACCGTTCCTTGATTGGTCTGAATATGAATATTTTCTTGCCCTTCAGTGATCAGGGACGTCATTCTCTCACCGTCTATTTCAGTTTCAATATGTTCTGTCGAGCAGTGGTGAATTGTCGCCGTGCTGCCGTTATTGAAGACAAAAGATCCATTCCGTTTAGTTTTGTAAGAGACAGTAATTTTTTCACCAGAATGCAAAAGGGAAACTTCTTGAGCGGGAAGGCGACCATTGCGCCACCCACTAGGTATAGATTTCAGCACGATAGCGTTTTTTCGGTTTTTATTTTGCAGCCACAGTGCAACTACAATAGCTGCTTTTTCAATTTCACCTTCGTTCAACTTTAGGTGAAGTTGAGGATAGTTATCCTCAATGAAGTCGGTAGTTGTTTCGCCTTTTAGAAATTTGTTGTGTCTGAGAGTCGAAACTAGAAAATTGCGATTTGTGGTTACTCCAGCTAAGTGAAGTTTCTCTAAGGCTTTTGCCAGATTCAATGTTGCTTCAGTTCGGTCTGCCCCATGGGAGATAACTTTTGCCAACATCGGATCGAATTCAACGCCTACAAAAGATCCTTTTTCGATACCAGAATCCCATCGAACATCCGGCTCCTCAGGAGGGGAGAAGGCAAGAATCTCTCCTGTTGAGGGTAGAAACTCTTCCGAAGGGTCTTCTGCGTATAAACGAGCTTCCACGGCATGCCCTTTTGAGGTCAGGTTGTCCTGAGTAAAAGAGATAGCTTCACCGGAAGAAATTTTTAATTGTTCACGGACGAGATCTATGCCAGTTATGGCTTCAGTAACTGGATGCTCCACCTGTAGTCGAGTGTTGACTTCGAGAAAGAAGAAATCGCCTGTCTCATCGTCTAAGAGAAATTCAACCGTTCCTGCTGACTGGTAGGCCAGACTTTCTCCCATTCTTAACGCTGCATCAGTGATAAGTTTCCTCTGTTCATCACTTATGGCAGAAGAAGGTGCTTCTTCGATGATTTTTTGATGGCGTCGTTGGATTGAGCATTCCCTTTCACCCAAATGTAAAAGGTTTCCATGCGAATCTCCTAGAATTTGTACTTCTATATGGCGTGATTTGGGTATGTATCTTTCTAGAAAAACTCTTTCGTCGTCAAAGGCGTTTTTTGCTTCCCTTTGAGCTGCAGAAATCGCTTCTGGTAGATCATTTTCATTTGCAACAATTCGCATTCCTTTCCCGCCGCCGCCTGCTGCTGCTTTGACTAGGAGAGGGAAACCTATCGAAGATGAATTATTAAGATCATCAGATGAAGGGAGTGTCGGCACGGTTGCTTCTTGTGCGATTTTTTTTGCTGTGATTTTGTCACCCATTGACTCAATGGCTTCTGATGAAGGCCCTATCCAAATGATGCCTTCTTCTGTTACCGCTTTCGCAAATGATGCGTTTTCAGATAGAAACCCATACCCCGGGTGTATGGCATCTGAGCCGGTTCTTCGAGCGGCATCGATGATTTCTTTTTTATCTAAATAATTTGTTGAAAGTCGAATTGCCTTATCAGCTTCTTTGACAAAAGGTTCGTTGCTGTCAGCATCGGTGTAAACGGCTATGCAGGCAATGCCCATTGACTTTGCTGTTCGAAATATTCTTCTGGCGATCTCTCCGCGGTTGGCTACTAAAAGTGTTTTGATGGTCATAGTCGGAACACTCCGTATTTTTGAGATCCTTCTATTGGTTTGTTGCGGAAAGTGGATAGGCAGATACTGATTACGGTGCGTGTGTCTCTTGGATCAATTATCCCGTCATCGCTTACGGCGCCTGTTGCTACTAGAGCCAAGGATCCTTTTTCTTGTATTTCTTCAACTTTTTGAACAATCTCCGCATCTAATTCTTCATCGAATTCTTCCCCTTTTCGTTC
>PBYV01000030.1 GCA_002729765.1 Acidimicrobiaceae bacterium | reverse complement strand
TTTGTTCTTATTCGGTGTCGTGGCGGCTTATTTGGCGAGAAAATATGATCGTTTAGGTAGAGCTGTATGGGCACACGTTGGGTTTAATGCCACTACAGTAATAGCGCTTTTGTTGCAAGGTTAAAGTCTAAAATGGATAAAACAGATTTCAGAACTGTTTTTAAAACAACCAGTTCTCCCAATTCAGATATCAAAACCAAAGTATTAGAAAAGTTCATTGAGGTTCGAGTCTTATCTTGGGTGTCGGCTTTCTCAGTTTTCCTCTCTTGTTTTTTTGTTTTATGGGTACTTAATCCAGAAGGTGCTCTATTTAAATTATCCACCCCAACAGGGGGTGATTTGGGAGCGCATGTTTGGGGTCCTGCTTTTTTAAGAGACGAATTGCTTCCAAACCTCAGGCTTTCAGGGTGGGCTCCTGATTGGTACGCGGGATTTCCGGCTTACCACTTTTACATGGTCGTCCCAATGTTGTTTATTGTCGTTTTGAACGCGGGACTTGTTCTGCCTTTATTAATTCTGACAATAGGTTTGATTTCTTTTACAGTTTTCAAGTTGGTTGCACAAAACCCCAAACACTGGCGTTCTGCTTTCTTTCCTACCATCTGTTTACTTCTTCTAATTATTCCTTTTCACTACGGTTTTGCATTCAAATTGGTTACAGCAGTGGGTTTGGTTCTTATGCCTTTTGCAGGTTGGAGAATGGGACGGTTAGCCGGTTTACCCGAACCAACACCAGCTTTATTGGGAGCCTCAACTCTTGCGTTCATCTTCGACCGTTCCTTCAACATTATGGGCGGCAATTTGATGTCAACAATGGCAGGAGAGTTTGCGTTCACACTTGCAATTACATTTTGCCTCATATATATCGGAATGCTTATTAAAGGCGTGGAAACGGGAGAAAAAAGAGCTGCGGCAGCATTATTTTTGGCACTGACGGGGTTGTGTCATTTATTAGTAGTTTTCTTCGCTCTTATAGTCTCGTTTGTTGCAGTAGCAACCCGTCTGAGTAGAGCCTCAGTGCGATGGATTACTGAAGTGGGTTTACTCTCAGGTTTGATATCTGCCTTTTGGGTTCTCCCTTTTTGGTGGCATAGATCCCATTTAAATGACATGGGTTGGGAAAAGTTGACATCATATAGTTCCTATCTCTGGAGCCGTGATCAACTTGCAGCGGATTTCCTGACAAACGACCCGCCACTTCAATTAGCAATTGTTTTAGCGGCAGCAGGAGCCGTTCTTTCTCTTGTCTTTAGACGCCGCCTTGGAGTGGTTCTAACAATTTCAGTCGTAGCTTTAGCTTTAGCTTTCATTTACTTACCTGAAGGTCGTCTGTATAACGGAAGGTTACTACCTGCTTATTATCTGAGCATTTATCTTTTAGCAGCTATAGCAATTGCAGAAACGATACGCATTTTAGGGTTTTTAGTGCAAAAAGCAGCTAAAGGAAAAGAAAGAATTGGAAATTTAGTGTCCGGAAGTATTGGGTTTCTAGTTGTTGTACTGTTCATATTTTATTTAGCAGTTCCCCTAAGAGTTCTGCCAGGGGGAAAGATGCACGGAAACGCTTATCAATGGATGGGGTATGAAACTGAGGATCTGAACATCGGGCGTTCTTGGGCTTTATGGAATTTTGAGGGTTATGAAAGTCGAACTGGAGACTCAACAGGTGGAGGTTGGGAGGAACTAGCAGGTTTCGTGATCACGATGGATGATCAAGCCAGAGAGCATGGATGTGGTCGCCTGATGTGGGAATATTCGAGTGAGTTGACCAGATATGGAACACCCATGGCGCCCATGCTGATGCCACATTGGACAGACGGCTGCATCGGTTCCATGGAAGGTTTGTATTTCGAGTCATCCACAACCACACCTTTTCACTTTCTTATCCAATCCGAACTTTCAACCGCTCCATCGAGAGCGCAACGGGATCTTCCATACAGATCTTTTGACATCGATGCAGGGATTGACCATCTCCAACAATTAGGGGTGAAATATTATGCAGCCTCTTCACAAGTTGCGACCGCTAAAGCCCAACAGCATCCAGCTCTAAATGAAATAGCTAATAGCGGCCCGTGGACTATTTTTAAGGTAACAAATTCTGAACTGGTAACCCAATTAGATTTCGAACCTGCGATTTTCGGCCACTTGAAACACTCAGAATGGTTGAATCCATCTGTTGAAGTTTTCCAAGAAGGTTCACAAGCAGTGGTGAGAACTTTGGGAGGAATGAGCCATTGGCAACATGTAGATCTAGAGGGAAAGCCAGAGAGAATCGGGTTGCCTCAGGTAGAGGTCTCCGGAATTAACGTTGATACAGATCGCATAGAATTCAAAGTAGACAAAATAGGGGTACCGGTAATAGTGAAAACTTCTTATTTCCCCAATTGGAAAGCTAAAGGAGCTGAAGGACCGTGGAGAGCGACACCCAACCTTATGGTCGTAGTCCCTACAGAAAAAGAAGTGAGTTTAGAATATGGTAGGAGTCCAATCGAAATGGTATCTATTCTTTTAACTTTGGCTGGTTTAATTTCTTTAGCTTTCGTAGCTCGCAAACCAAATTCCTTAGATTTTTCCTCTCCGTGGTTTGATTCAAATCTGATTCTTCCAGATATTGATAAAAGGTTAAATAAATGGTCAAAGAGCAGATCTGGAGACAATCAAATAGAAACCTCTGAGATGCTGCATGAAGAAGTTCAGTCATGAATATTTGGTTGAGACGTTTCGCTTTTGTTGGACTAACAGCGACCGTAATTGATATAGGCGCAGCGGTCCTATTGATACAAATGGGTTTACCGATTGCAATAGCAGATGTACTGGCTTTAGTTTTGGCGGCAGTAACCGCAAGGACATTGCACGAGAAAATCACTCTAATAAATGACCCTCATGCACGTTGGATTAGAAACATAAAAGTCTTCGTGTCTGTAGTCGTTATTGCTGCAGTTATTGATTTGATTATTCTAATTTCATTAGATCCAGGTAAAAGTTGGAAAGCCTGTTTCGCGGCAAAACTCACAGCTGTTTTAGGCGCAGCAGTAGCAAGAGGTATTTCTTATAGATTTGTGCTTTTTCGTGAATTCAGAAACCAACAGATGAAGCCAAATGCTGAAAATTTAACTAATAAGACACCTCGTATCAGTCTTATCATCCCGGCATTCGAAGAAGCCGACAGAATTGCTGAAACCTTATCTACGGTCGATTCAGAGTTGAGGTCTTCTTTACAAAAAAGTGATGACATGGAAGTCATCGTTGTGGATGACGGTTCTGAGGATGCAACATCAGAAATCGCGAGGCAGGCAGGAGCGGATGTCGTAATAAGGCTTGAAGGGAACAAAGGCAAAGGAGCGGCGGTTCGTGCCGGTGTGCAAGAAGCAAACGGTTCAGTTATTGCCTTTACGGATGCTGATCTTGCATATAACCCTAGGCAAGTTTTGGAACTGGCAACTCTGGTTGAATCAGGCTACGACATGGTCGTAGGGAGTCGTCAACATATTGAAACAAAAAATTTAGTCAGAGCGGGAAGATTCCGGGAGATAGGTGGAAGGTTGATAAACATAGCTACTTCTGGACTCTTACTCGGTCATTACAGAGATACCCAGTGTGGACTTAAGGCATTTAAATCACAAGTTGCCAAGTCATTATTCGCTGCAGGAACACTTGACGGTTTTTCTTTTGATGTCGAGTTGTTTCATCTGGCGGAAAGATGGAACTTGAGTTTGATGGAAGTTCCTGTTGAGGTAGAAAACTCCCAAAGATCGTCAGTGAGCGCATTTCGTGATGGGATATTTTTGCTGTTAGATCTCATAAGAATCCGACAGAGAGCTAGAAGAGGTGCTTATCCAGAAAGTGGGATAGCTCAAATTTCGGGTTCCACTCATTAGAAATAGAAAAGGTAACGCAATGGCAAAAGCAGAAAATGTTTTTAAAGCTTATGACATCCGCGGAATTTTCCCTGAAGAGGTAAATGAAGAACTTTTTCGAAATATAGGGAGATCATTCTCCATTTTCATTAAAAATAAATTACAAAGAAACACTTCAGTAATTGTCGGAAGAGATATGAGAAATAGTAGTAAATCTTTAGCGGACGCTTTTGCTGCTGGAGTGATGGATCAGGGTTTGAACGTTGTTGACATAGGACTTGCATCCACAGATATGTGTTATTTCGCTTCGGGTGATTTTGATTTTCCAGCAGCAATGGTAACTGCCAGTCATAATCCCGCAGAGTACAACGGGTTAAAAATGTGCATGAACCAAGCTCGACCAGTCGGGCAGGATTCAGGATTGAAAGAAATATTACAAATAGTCAATACCTCACCTCAAATACAAGCAGTAACTGGAAGTATAGAAACAGTCGATGTCCTAGATGATTTCGCAACTCATGTCTGTTCAACCATAGACACATCAAATTTGAGCGGCCTTAAGGTTGTAGCTGATACAGCGAATGGCATGGGCGGGTTGATACTTCCACCAGTGTTCAGCAAATTGCCTTTTGAACTTGAGATTCTTTTTCCTGAGTTGGATGGCAATTTCCCGAACCACCCAGCGGATCCCTTGCAGCAGGAAAACCAAGAACATTTAAGACAGAGAGTGCTTGAGGCGAAAGCAGACGTAGGTTTGGCTTTTGATGGTGATGCCGACCGAGTTTTTTTACTTGATGAGAAGGGAAAACCTGTTTCAGGGTCCCTTACCACTGCACTTATCGCTGATCAGATCCTTAAAGAAAGACCAGGCGAGTCAGTGATTTATAATCTGATTTGTTCGAAAGTTGTACCAGAAGTGATTCATGAGCATGGAGGCACGGGAATACGTAGCCGTGTCGGTCATTCATTTATTAAGCAACTAATGGAAACGCATGATGCAATATTTGCTGGAGAGCATTCGGGTCATTATTACTTTCGAGAAAATTACAGAGCCGATTCGGGGGTGATAGCAGCTTTAGTCGTATTGAAAGCCCTATCTCAGCATCAGGGAAAGTTAAGTGACTTGTTGGAACCATTCAACAGATATGAAAGCTCTGGTGAATTGAATTTTTCAGTCCCTGACGTGGATGTCTCTATAAATCGAGTAGCAGAGCACTATAAGATCTCGATAGTTGACTGGTTAGACGGACTCACAGTCGATTTAGGTGATTGGTGGTTTAATTTAAGACCATCGAACACTGAGCCTCTTCTTAGACTAAATATTGAAGCAAATAACAATAAAATATGTGCGCAAGCAATAGAAGAGGTTAGAACTCTTTTATCCCAATAACCTAAATACAAGTAGTTAGGAGAAAGTATGCCCCTCGATCCCATGTTGCTAGAGATTTTGGCCTGCCCTGAAGACAAGGGGCCATTATTTTATTTAGGAGATGAAAACTCTCTTTATAATCCAAGATTACGAAGGATCTACCGTATAGAAGATGACATTCCGATCATGCTCATAGACGAAGCAGATGAAGTTGACGATAACGAGCACAAAAGAATTATCGAAAAAGTCGAGTCAGATGGAATCTCATTCACTTTTGAAGCTTAATTAAATAACAATGCCTCTTCTAGAAGGGACCCTTAAACATTATGATTGGGGCTCCAAAACATCGATTGCAGAATTAAGAGGGATTCTCCCTAGTGGGGAACCAGAAGCAGAGCTTTGGTTTGGATCTGAAAACAACTTTCCGTGGCTGGTGAAAATCCTCGCAATACAAAAACCGCTGTCTCTTCAACTGCATCCAAATACCGAACAGGCAGTCAGAGGATTTGAAACTGAAGAAGCGAGGGGAATAAAACAAGATAACCCCAAGCGGCTATACCCCGATGAAAAGGCCAAGTCAGAACTAGTGTGCGCTCTGACTCCATTTAAAGCATTTTGTGGATTACGTAATATAGATTCTGCAATTGAAGCAGCAGAAATATTTGACTTACCTAAAGGGCTTTTTTCTCCTTTGTTGACAGACGGGGGAAAGGGTTGGAGCCAAGTCATTTCTGATCTTCTTTCCGAAGAATGGAATCAAGAAATTGACAGTTTACTTAACCGTTGCAAAGGAGACATGGACGCAAATTGGGTAAAAGTAGCTGAGGAAATCGTCAAAATTTCGAAAATACACAAAACAGATTCATCAATAATGATCTTGCCTTTTATGAACTACCACGAATTAAACCCCGGTGATGCCATGCATATTGAACCTGGGGTCGCCCACATTTACCTTCAAGGCATGGCAGTTGAAGTCATGGAACCGGGAGACAATGTGGTCAGAGCTGGTCTAACAATAAAACATAAAGACAAAAAAGAGTTTCTTTCCCTCTTGAACATAAGCGCAGAAATTCCTCAAGTGCAAAGTGCTCATGGACCAGATCATGAATATACAGGACCAGTCGAAAATCTGACAGTTAGAAGAATAGAGGATACGAAAATAGAGGTAAACGGTTCAAGGAGTGTCGATTTAATCTTGACCACTACTGGCACATCTAAAGTCGAACATGAGGAAGAGACACAATTGAAATCAGGAGAGGCTTTTTTGATTCAAGGAGAAGATTTGAATTACACAATTGATACCGCAGGAAGTGCATTTCTAGTTAGAGGTTAAACCTGCTCCTATTAAGCCTCACCCGATATCGTTAATTGCATATGTCTTATGAAAACGATTACAAAATTGCTGATATAAATCTTAACGATTTCGGTCGGAAGGAAATTCGATTAGCTGAACACGAGATGCCGGGGTTGATGTCCTTAAGGGCTGAGTATTTCGACGACCAGCCATTATCTGGGGCGCGCATAGCAGGCTCTTTGCATATGACCGTTCAAACAGCAGTACTAATTGAAACCCTAGTGGTTCTGGGAGCGCAAGTACGTTGGGCTAGTTGCAATATCTTTTCAACCCAGGATCACGCAGCAGCGGCAGTAGTTTGTGGTCCGGATGGAAATCCGGAAGATCCGAAAGGTGTCCCTGTTTTCGCATGGAAAGGCGAAACACTTGAAGAATACTGGTGGGCCACACAAAAAATATTTGAATGGCAAGGAGAAGGACCGAACCTTATTCTTGACGACGGAGGAGACGCCACTCTATTAGTCCATAAAGGTAGAGAATATGAACAGAACGGCGAAGTTCCCGAAGCTCAAGAAGAAGATTCGGAAGAATGGACAGTTTTCCTAGAAACATTGAAAAAATCTTTGAATGACGATCCTGAACGATGGACAAAAATTTCCAGTCAGATAAAAGGCGTCTCAGAAGAAACGACAACAGGTGTGAAGCGTCTTTATCAAATGCAAGAATCTGGAGAGCTCTTATTCCCAGCGATCAACGTAAACGACTCAGTTACAAAATCTAAGTTTGACAATTTATACGGATGTAGACATTCCCTCATTGACGGAATTAATCGTGCAACCGATGTGATGATCGGAGGTAAAACAGCAGTTGTGTGCGGTTTCGGAGACGTTGGTAAGGGGTGCGCAGAATCGCTGAGAGGTCAAGGGGCACGTGTGATCGTGACCGAGATAGACCCTATATGCGCACTGCAAGCAGCTATGCAAGGTTATGAAGTAAATACTTTGGAACAGGTGATTAGTGACGCAGACATATTTATTACAGCTACAGGATGTCACGGGGTTATCACAGCTGAACATATGGGTCTTATGAAGCATCAAGCAATTGTTGGCAATATCGGGCATTTCGACAATGAAATAGACATGGCTGGTTTGCAAAAAATGTCAGATGTTAAACAAATTACTATCAAACCGCAGGTAGACGAGTTCGTCTTCCCGGATGGGCATTCGGTAATACTTCTATCTGAAGGACGGTTACTTAATCTTGGAAATGCAACTGGACATCCAAGTTTTGTGATGTCAGCTAGTTTCTCAAACCAAGTTTTAGCTCAAATTGAACTTCATGATAAAGCGGAAGAATTTGAGTTGGGTGTATTTACTCTCGACAAAGAACTTGATGAAAAAGTTGCTCGCCTTCACCTCGACTCTCTCGGTGTCAGATTGACAGAATTGACTGACAATCAAGCTGACTATCTTGGAATCCCAGTTAGTGGCCCTTATAAGCCTCAACATTATAAATACTGATTGAATTGTCAATAATTGTTCAGAAACGGTTGTTTCCATGAAAGTAAAGTTTCTAGGAATAACAGGAGGCGCGGCTTCAGGTAAAACTACTATTGCTGACCTACTGTTAAAAGACCTTCAAGAGAGAGTCTCAGTTTTACAGTTTGATCGGTATTACCGTGATCAGGGACATTTAGATGTAGAAAAGAGAGCTTTGGTTAACTATGATCACCCAGACTCGTTAGATCATGAGTTATTAATTAAACATTTAGATTCGCTAAGCCAAGGCAGTCCGATAAACGCCCCAATTTATGATTTTGCAACCCACACTCGTACGGAACAAACGAAAAAAATAGAACCAAAAGAATTTGTAATTGTCGATGGGATTTTAATATTGGCTTTTAGTGAAATTAGAGAGCGTTTGACTTTCAAAATTTTTATTGACGCTCCTGAAGAAACAAGGCTGGAAAGAAGAATAGCTAGAGACATGAGTGAACGAGGCAGGACAGAAGAAAGTGTAAGAAAACAATTTAAAGCCTCAGTACAGCCAATGCATGAGAAATTTGTACAACCATTCAGAGACTCAACTGAACTGATTATTGATGGTTTAGATGACCCTAACGAGTCAGCAGTAAAAGTAATTTCGTTTATAGATTCATGAGTAACAACGTTAGAGTCAAATGATGAGTGGTGAAATTAAAGATGAAGATGTAACCGATGCGCTTCCAGATGATCTTGACGTTCATGGCTTTGTAGGTCCCTACCAGTTTCCAGATAATAGTCGTCGGCGTATACCGGGTTTTCTGTATCTGTTTTTTTCAATCGTCTTTTTCTTATTTTCAAAATTGTTTGATTCATCCCCTTTCACCAACTGGGGTTACGTTGCTGCGGCAATTACTTTGGCTTTAGTTGGGCTTTATCATCTGCAGGGTGGATGGAAGCTATCTATTGATGAAACAGGTGCTTTGGTGGAAGCTGCTAAAATTGCAGGTTTTCCCGTAGGTCACGCTTCAGCTCAAATGGTCTGGCGAGGAATAAGGAGCCGACCTGCATGGCGAGTTCTTTTGTACTCCAGTGAATCACCACCGATTCAAAGAGGTTTAGTGATGATTGACGCTGTGAACGGCTCTTTAATAGAAAGCCATTTCGAGAAAAATCCGGAGACCTGGAAGGACTAGCAGAAGCAGTTTCCTTAATCATTTGATGAATTTAAGACCGTCTACTGATTTTTCCTGGTTCTCTCCTAAAATGAATTTTGTTCAAACAGGTTCTTATTCGAAGCGATTCGGGGTGAAAAAAAATTGTTAGATGGAAATTGGCGCAACGTAGTCGATAGAGGCTTAAGCCCGATTGGAAAAAATTTGCATAGGGCGGGAATCACAGCCGACGTAGTGACGGTTACTGGCATACTCATGGCTGTAGGCGCTTCCATTTCTGTAGCATTCGGTTCTTTGCGTCTAGGGTTTGTTCTCCTTGTGATGACAGGTATTTCTGATGCACTTGATGGGCCTGTAGCAAAAGCATCTGGAGCCGCTTCTTTAAGAGGAGCGTTCTTTGATTCGGTTTCTGACCGCCTAACGGATGCTATTCTACTAGGAGGAATTGCATGGTTTCTAGTTGGTGATGAACCTGGATATACGGTGATGCTTCCGGTGTCGGTGATGTTTGTGAGTCTTCTTATCTCTTATCAGAGGGCTAAAGCCGAGTCTTTGGGTCTTGAGGCCAAAGGTGGTCTTATGGAGCGCGCAGAAAGATTCGTCGTTTTGGCACTCGGATTGCTTTTCTCAGAAGCTTTGATAGTCATTTTGTGGGTCATGCTGGCCCTAAGTACCTTTACGGCCGTGCAGAGGTTCGTCAAGGTATGGAAGCAAGCGAGTGCCGTGCGAGATACATCGCTCCATCAGAATTCAGAGAGAAGACGTCAACTTCGTTTAGATCGCAGGAAAGACCGCCGTCAGCGTCTAGCGGAGCGCCGATCTTCACAGCGTCAAGGTTAAATTGGCCTCCCTGGCCCTTATTGGATACAAGCTGGCGGCTTTATTATCGCGAAAGCTTCCCAGAAAACTTGGATTGGGTGTTGCATCTTTTTTAGGTTATGTGATCGCAAGAATTGACAAAAAACGTAGAGATCAAGTGATCAGAAATGCTAATCGGCTAAATGATTCTGAACTTTCAAAGAAAGAATTAAAAGACTTCGTTGATCAGACGTTTAAATCGTACGCACACTACTGGGTAAACACTTTCCGCCTTGTCGACATGACTAAACAAGAGTTGGAAAGCACTTTCTCTCACGATGGTTGGGAGTTGATAGAAACAGCTTTAAAAAAAGATTCTGGCGTCATCTTAGTTTTACCTCATTTAGGGGCTTGGGATTGGGGCGGTTTATGGATATCTAAAATCAAGGGCGTCTCAGTTAGTGCTGTAGTGGAACCGCTTGAACCGCCTGAACTATTTGAATGGTTTAAACGCAGTCGAAATGCTTTAGGTATGAACATAATACCTTTAGGGTCAGATGCAGGACCTCAAGTTCTTAAAGCCATATCGGATAAGCAACTTGTCGTGCTTGTTTCAGATCGCGATATTGGTGGTTCTTCAGTAGAAGTTGAGTTCTTCGGCGAAAAGACGTTATTGCCGGCTGGTCCTGCAACTCTAGCTTTAAGGACAGGAGCGACTTTGCTTACTGCTGCAATTTACAATAAAGGTAATGGTTGTCATGGAGTTGTCCGACCGGCTATCTCTCTTGAAAGAAAAGGAAAATTTCGTTCTGATGTAAAACGCATTACACAAACAATTGCAGACGAGATGGAATTATTGATCAGGAAAGCGCCAGAACAGTGGCATTTGATGCAACCAAACTGGCCTTCCGACTCCCAACCGGAAAAGGGTAGAATTTAGTATGAGGATAGGTCTTATATGCCCTTACAGTTTGACGGTTCCTGGTGGAGTTCAAGGACAGGTTTTGGGCTTAGCGAAGATGTTGAGAAGCTTGGGTCATTTTGTCCGGGTTCTTGGTCCGTGTGATGGTCCACCCCCTGATACGGGAGTGACACCTCTCGGTATGAGCATACCTACGACAGCAAATGGGTCTGTTGCCCCTATAGCTCCCGATGTTCCTTGTGCATTAAGAACAATCAGGGCTTTGCGAGACGAACAGTTTGATATTCTCCATTTACATGAACCATTAGCTCCAGGACCCACTCTGACATCTTTGTTTTTAGCTCAGAGTCCCATGTTGGGCACATTTCACGCAGCAGGAAAAAGTTTGGCGTATGACTTATTAAAAGGTCCTGTGAAGTGGTTACGTAACCGACTAGATCATGCTGTCGCTGTTTCTGAAGATGCAGCAGAAATGGCCCACTCGGCTCTAGGTGGAGAGTATGAGATCCTTTTCAATGGAGTTGAAACAGACAGATGCAATTCAGCAGTTCCATGGTCAAAAGAAAACTCAACAATATTTTTTGTTGGCAGACATGAACCCCGAAAAGGTCTAGGTGTACTGCTCGAAGCAATGACTTTTTTACCACCAGATACTCAACTTTGGGTTGCAAGTGACGGACCTGAAACCACCGAGCTAAAAGCTCAAGCAGCAGGAGATCATAGAGTCAAATGGCTAGGTCGAATAAGTGAAGAAGAGAAGCTGTCACGTATGAAAGGGGCAGACATTTTTTGTGCGCCATCATTGAGAGGAGAATCTTTTGGGGTTGTTTTGTTGGAGGGAATGGCTTGTGGAACCCCAGTTGTAGCAAGTGACATTCCCGGTTACGCAAAAGTAGCCCGTGAAGGTGAAGATGCACTTTTGGTACCAGCTGGCGATTCACAGGCTTTGGCCAATGCTATTGAAAAGGTTCTCAGAAACCCTGATCAAGCTGAAAGGTTGTCTGCTCAGGGTATAAAGAGGGCAGAAAATTTTTCAATGCAACGCCTAGCGGAGACTTATTTGAAATCTTATGAAGCGATCTTGGCTAATTGACCCCAGTTGACCCAAATAAATGCGTAATATGCCTAAAGCAGAGGTAAATAATTATTTCTACACCTAGGTAAAAATGAAAATTATAGATACACGTTCTCCAGTTTTTCATACATATTTGTTTCTTTCGCTTTTAGTTTGGGTACCAATTTTTTTCCTTGTAGAGAATTCGTTCGTTTTACCCTTGGCGCTAGCTTTAATAAGTTCCTTGTTGATGGTTTTTATCATGATTCGCATCGCTCCGGGTGCTGTTCTTAGATCGCTTGGCAGCATTCCTGCAAGCGAAAAACAATTTCCGCGGCTTCACAATGCTCTTAACGGCATATGTGTAAATCATGGTCTAGACAAGCCGGATGTTTATGTGATTGACAGCCCCAATGGCAACGCGGCAGCTGTTGCCGACAAACGATCACAAGCAATCGTTTTAACTACAGGAGCTATCGACTCATTAGACCTCGTTGAGATTGAAGGCCTTTTGGCTCAATTGATTGCAAAATGTCTAGACAGCCGTTTGTCAAAAAAGACGGTAGAAGCATTTTTTCTCAGGTTGCCTTTAATCGCCATTTTTACTGGGAGTAAGAAATATAGAAATGATGTCAGGCTTGAAGATGCAAAGGGAGCGGAACTAACTCGGTACCCTCCAGGAGTCCAAAGGTCACTTTTAGCACTTAAGGGTTTAGGGGCAGAAATTGACGGTGTTCCTAAATCAACCTCACACCTATGGTTAATGAATCCAAAAGGGTTGGACGCTGAAGAAACACACCCATCGACTGAGGAGAGAGTCTCAGCAATGGAGGAACTGTGAGCATTGCAAGAAATTTTAAAATAACAAAATTTTTCCTTGTAGCGGTTACAGGCGTTTTCTTCTTGGCTTCATGTGGCGAAAGTGAAAAAATTACCGTTCAAGCGACTACTACTTCTTCATCTCCGTCAACACTCTCATCGACAACTAGTTCAGTTCTCGCTACAACAACCGCCATTGAAACAGTGCTTGAAACGACAACAACAATTAACCCTGAAGAATGGGTCGGCCCTAAACACCCTTTGACCGGTTTGCCAGCGTCGGACGGGATTATCCCCAGACCTGCATTAACAGTGAAGATAGGTAACAATGACTCGAATTCGCTTCCTCACGAAGGGCTTGCGGAGGCGGACATAGTTTATGAAACTCTCATAGAAGCAGGTAAAACAAGATTTTTAGGCATATACCAGAGTTCGTTGCCTGAACGTATAGCTCCAGTTAGATCAGCTCGGTCTACGGATATAAGCCTCATTGGAAATCTCAGTAACCCTCATTTCGCATATTGGGGTAGCAACGAAGGAGTAGGAGCAGAAGTTGAAGAAGCAGCACGAAGCGGAACCTTCATTAGACAAAGTGCAGAAATAAATTCCTCTGGTGCTTTTTCTCGCGACCCTTTAAGAGGCAAACCGCCTTACGACGGTGTTTTGAATCCTGCTTATTTGATTGGTGATGTCCCAACTTCGGCGCCAACTGCAATATTTGACTATGGCCCACTTCCAGTTTCTGCAGTACCAACTTTAGGATTACGTTGGGAAACTGGCGGGCGTGTGATCGAGTATCTTTGGGATCAGCAGTCCACAAAGTGGAAACGGTTCCAAGACGGTTCTCCTCTAATGGACTCAGATGGTGTTCAGTTGGATTCAGAAAATGTCCTGCTTCTTTATGTTGATTATTTCAGATCAAATGCTGATCCGAAC
>PBYV01000029.1 GCA_002729765.1 Acidimicrobiaceae bacterium | reverse complement strand
GTCTCGCCACAACAGGTATTGGTACAGCCTTGGGGGTCATATATGGGAAAGCACTAGCTGGACAAGAAGTGGAGGTTTTCGCTGCCGAAACTCGACCTCTGCTTCAAGGGGCACGGCTCACTGCTTGGGAACTTTCTAAAGCGGGAATCCCTGTAACAGTTATACCTGATTCATCTGCATGTTCTCTCATGGCGTCAGGAATTGTTGATGCAGTAGTTGTAGGAGCGGACCGCATAGCCACAAACGGAGATGCAGCTAACAAGATAGGTACTTTCGCGCATGCAGTTTCTGCCCGTAATGCCGGCATTCCTTTTTATGTCGCCGCTCCGACCACTACTTTCGACCCGGATACGTCAAACGGTCAAGATATAAAAATTGAACAGAGAGACCCTAACGAAGTGCGTGGAATAGAAAAGGTGAATGTCCCTAATGAAGGAGTTGAGATATGGAATCCAGCTTTTGACGTAACTCCAGCAGAATTTATTACTGGAATAATTACCGAATACGGAGTTATCAGAAGCGACTATTGCGAATCGATAGAAGACTTACTATCGAAAGCATCTTTGTAGGGTAAATGTGATGGAAGAATCTAAAAAAACCACTGCACAAAGCCCTAACGATCCAGTTGAGGCATGCGCCCACTTCAGCAGACTTATTGGTGGCGACACGAACTTGGTCTTACACGGCGGCGGAAATTCCTCAGTTAAGGCTTCACGGCCCGACATAACTGGTCAAGACCGCGACGCCATATATGTAAAAGGTTCAGGATGGGATATGGGAAGCCTCGAGGTACCAGGCTTAACACCTCTGGATCTTCCCAGACTTAAAGAACTTCTAGAGCTCGGAGAGTTAAGTGATGTAGACATGATGCGCGAGTTGTCTGCGGCGAAATTAGACCCAGGATCCCCAAATCCTTCAGTCGAGACATTGCTTCATGCATTTATTCCTTATAGAGCTGTGCAGCATTCACACGCGGATGTAATTGTTACTCTCACAAATCTGGCAGACATGAACGCTCCTGATGAAGTTGTAAGAGACATATTTGGCGACGAAGTGATTGTTATCCCATACGTTATGCCTGGGTTCGATTTAGCTCAAGAAGTCAGAGAAAACTGGGTATCACAATTTCATGATGGCACGCGAGGCATGGTCCTTTTGAATCATGGTCTTTTTACTTTTGGAGATGACTCACAAACCGCTTATGAAATGCATATGAAATTGATTAAGAAAGCCGAAACATGGTTAGAGAGAGAAGCGCCTGTTGCTCCTCAAAAAGAAAATTCATTACCATCGGAAATTCTCCTAACTGATTTAGCACGATTGCGTTATCAGATGTCGAATACAGCTGGGAAACCAATGATCGTTAGAAGACATACGGATAGCGAAGTAGCAGGCTTTGTGCAACGCGACGATTACGAAGATCTCGCTCGTAGAGGACCCCTGACACCTGATCACATCATTAGAACAAAACGTTTCCCGATGGTGGGTGCAAGTCAAGACTCGTTAGATCTCTATGTGCAGGAGTATGAATCTTATGTGGAGGAATTTCGTCACAGGGTTAGAACCGAATTTACAGAAATAGACCCCGCTCCGCGAATAGTCCTCGACCCTGAAATTGGAATGCTTACAGCAGGTTTTACAGCAAAAGATGCACAAATAGCAGCTGACATTTATCATCACACAATCCCTGTTCTGTGCAGATCGGAGGATCATCTTGGCGGTTATAAAGCACTTTCTGCAGAAGAACTGTTTGACGTTGAATATTGGGACTTAGAACAGGCCAAATTGCGTAAATCCGGCAAACCTCCTGAACTAAGTGGGACAGTGTCACTTGTTACAGGTGCAGCTTCTGGAATCGGTAAGGCTTGTGCTGAAGAACTTAAACGACTAGGAAGCGCAGTCATCGGTGTTGATTTAAACCCTGAGGTCAACAAAGTTTTTGTCGGTGACGACTGGGTAGGGGTAGAAGCTGATGTCACGAAAGCTGAAGAGGTTGATGAGGCAATCAAGAGAGGTGTCGAGAGATTCGGTGGTCTAGACATTGCAGTAGTAGCAGCGGGCATTTTCGGAAATTCAGCAGCTATTGAAGACCTTGACTCAGAAGAATGGCGAAGAGTCATGTCCGTTAATGTCGATTCGGTGCAGTCACTATTTGGAAGTATTGGTCCTTTACTGGCTTTATCGCCAATAGGAGGAAGAGTCGCAGTAATAGGTTCTAAAAATGTGCCAGCTCCAGGTAAAGGAGCAGCTGCATATTCAGCCTCGAAAGCCGCCTTGCAACAATTATGCAGAGTAGCAGCTTTAGAATGGGCGCCTAAAAAAACACGGGTAAATATGGTTCATCCGGATGCAGTTTTTGACACAGGTTTATGGAGCGAAGAGCTTATTGCGGAAAGAGCTTCAAGTTACGGAATCAGCCCTGAAGAGTACAAGAAAAGAAACCTTCTTTCAGTTGAAGTCACGTCAAAAGCAGTCGCACGTTCAGCGATTTCACTTTGCACCGATGATTTTTCCACAACAACTGGAGCTTCTGTTCCTACTGATGGAGGAAGCGACAGAGTTATCTAAAATAAAATTTGTGGGGGGGTGCGCGAAACTGTCACACCCATGAACCTATGCTTTAGTTATGAGGTCAAATATAGTCAAGTTTCTACTCGGCGGAATTTCCTTGCTCTTTATCAGCGCGTGTGGAGGTGGAGACGAAGAGCCTGTTCTAGTGCCAGCTACCATAGCTCCGACTACAACTATTATGGACCTGTCGACCACGGTCCCTATGACAACAACGACTTATGCGACACCATCAACCATTGTGCCAGTTGTCATCGAAACTACGACAACAACGATCGTAGTTGAGCCGGAGGAAACAGAACCTGAACCAGTTGAATCAGTAACGGTGACTGCAGGAGATTCCTTATCAGAGATTGCAAAAGCTAACGGAACTACAGCCGAAAAACTTGCGAGAATTAACGGCATATGCAATGTGAACTCAATTTATGTGGGACAAGTAATACTCCTCAATGACCCCGAGCAAGAAGTTGAGACGGACACAACAGAGGAGTCTCTTAGAACCGTCATTGTTGAGACAGGAGATTCGCTGTCAAAAATAGCAAAGAGAGAAGGTGTTACGGTCGATGAAGTTATGTCCATGAATAACATCAGCGACCCCAATCTACTTTTCGTAGGACAAAAATTAACAATAAGCGGCCAAGCCTCCCCTGAACCACAAGAAGAAGACCCAGTTTGTTAATTGAAAAGTAAGGCTCCTATCTATTAAACCTCTAAGTTTATTAGGTGACTGTTAATCTTTCTGAATTTGATCAGAGTTGTTTGGACGGACAAGAAGGTCCTGCTGCGGCTTCTGCAATGAGAGTAATAGTGCGCTTAGCCGAAGCAATGGAAGCCACAGAGCTTCTAGATGTAACTTCAGCACATATTGATTCATGTCTTTATCACGGACCAGCAGTTTTAGATTTTGCAAAATGGTTAGAAGATCAAGGAGCCAAAGTAATAATTCCCACAACTTTGAATGTTTCCTCACTTGACCTGATACATCCGGACTTATATCGAGGGGATGAAGATTGGGGTATTCAGGCAAGAATGTTAATGGACTGTTACGAACGAATGGGGTGTAAACCGACTTGGACGTGCGCTCCTTACCAACTAGAAGAGAGACCCAAGTTTGGAGAACAGATAGCTTGGGCTGAGTCCAATGCAATAGTTTTCGCAAATTCTGTTTTAGGCGCCCGAACGCACAGATATGGAGATTTTATTGATATCTGTGCAGCAATTTGTGGCAGAGCGCCAGCAGCTGGACTTCATTTAGATGAGAATCGTAAAGGCGATATTTTGTTCCGTGTCGATGGATTGAACGAATCACTACTTGATCGTGATGTTTTTTATCCGGTTTTGGGTCATCTGATAGGTAAAAATTCTGGTAATGGCATTCCTGTTATTCAAGGTTTACCCAACGGAGTAAGTGAAGACCGTCTGAAAGCACTGGGAGCTGCAGCCGCGTCATCTGGATCAGTAGGCATGTTCCATGCAGTGGGAAGTACTCCCGAAGCATCAACTACTGAAGAAGCATTCTTAGGTTTAGATCCAACTGATGTGATAGATGTGACATCAGAAAAAATAATTGCAGCACGAGACCAGTTGAGCACTGCATCAGACTCAAAAATAGGAGCAGTAAGTCTTGGCACACCTCATTACTCTGTTCAAGAAATAAAGAAACTTTTCGAACTTTTCGATAGCGAATCTGTTAATCCGAAAGTCAACTTTTACGTATCTACAGGCAGAGATGTTCTAACGGAAGCTTCTTTACGAGGTTTCATAAAACCTTTGGAAGATGCAGGAGTTATTTTCGTTACAGATACGTGCACCTACATAACGCCCATTATGGAAGCTGTGACTCTCCCAGTTATGACTGATTCAGCTAAATGGGCTTATTACGCTCCTGGCAATTTAGGGGTCGAAGTTATTTTTGGAGCTGTTGAAGATTGTGTAGCTTCAGGCATTTCAGGAGATTTAGCTATTGACAACAAAATTTGGATTGATGGTTAACTTATGATTTTTTTAGTTGCTGGAAAAGCAAACGGAGAAGTTTTAAAACTGGATGAACCACTTAGTTTTTGGGGAGGAGTTGATCCCGAAACAGGCGAGATTACTGATTTGAGACACCCACAAGGTGGAATGTCAGTAAAAGGAAAAGTTTTAATGATGCCTTTCGGAAGAGGATCGAGCAGCGGAAGCTCAGTCATAGCAGAAGGAATACGTTCCGGTTCCGGTCCCGCGGGAATAATAATGATGGAAGCAGATGAAATAATAGCTCTAGGTTCAATTGTTGCTGACGAAATTTATGGAAAAGCCATGCCAGTTATTGTTGTCGAAAAAAGTGAATATGAAAAATATTCAACAGGGGATCTGGTAGTCATCGCAGAAGATGGAATCGCTCTAAGTTGACTCGTCGTCAGAAATCCAATCTTCTATAGTGACTCCCAATCCGTCAGCGAGTCTGTTTACGTAAGCGTAATAGGCCGTTACTTCAACAATGTCGAGAATATCTCGGTCGCTAAAACCCACTTCACGAAGTTTGTTAATGTCTGTAATTTCCATGTTTCTAGGTTCATTCGTAAGTTTCACCGCAAAACTCAACATAGTTTTACGAGAATCTGACAATTCGGAAGTCGTCCAATCTTCCTCAATTCGTTCCAGAAGATTGTCATCTTTTAGCAGATTACGCAGACCGCGCTTGTGATGAAATACTCAATAGTGGCAATGGTTTTCCAAACTAACTACGAATGCTATTAGCTCTCTTTCAACTTTTCTTAAAGAAGCAGTTCCAGACATAGCAGATGAATAAATGGCATTGTGTGCCTCTAGGCTTCTGGGGTTGATGGAATGGACCGCCATGATGTGATCCACACGGCCGTTTTCTTGATCTTTGACTTTCTCAAGTGAATCTCTCAGAGAGCTGTCTTCAGCCCAATTTGCTTGTGGAACGATCTCTATCCAAGCCGGATCCTTCATCACTCAATTCCTTTGCACGCATATTTTTTTAAATTGTCATATAAGACAGAAGCTTCCTCTAGAACAGGTAAAAATTTTTCAGGCAGTGACTCTCTACTAGGTTCTTTGTTCGAAAAACCAGATGATTCGTGAGTGTTTTTGTACCAGTGTTTAGCCCAAACACCATCTTCAGGTTTTGCTCCAGGCTCCCAAGAAAGCATCGAAGCATCAAAATCAATTTCAAGATGTTGGCACAACTCTTTCAAAATTGCCTCTGGATTCATAAGTAAGTCAGACGAGTCGACAACTACCGGATCCTCACCGGATTCCAAGATTTTGTTCAAGAGAAAATTTTGAATATCTAAACCTATATCTGAGACTTTAAGGTCAGGAACATTTTTTGCATGTGAACGAATTACCAAGCTTGGTTCCCTTATCAGCAAGACATTTGAACAGCTATCTAAAAATGAAAGATCTATTTCTACTAGGTGGTGACACATTTGTTTAAAGAAAACAACTGGAGTTTCGTAAGGGCCCTTTATGACATTTTGAACGACTTGTTCTGAAAATTGATCCTGCGAATTGAGAACTTCTTTATATCCCGGATGTTCACGTTCGCTCACCCTCAAATAGTGGGCATAAAAAGGTTCATCAACTACTGTCGTATCTGCACGCTCCCTGAATGAATACATTAAAGCCGTTGAAATATTTCTAGGCCCTGACCAACAGTTGATTCGTAAAGTCATTTCGACACTTCGGCGTAAACAGCTTCCTTGTATAGACCCTGCAAAAGCAGGGTTGTATTTCCTATTCTTCCGTCTGCGATCTTTCTTCCATCAACTTGTGTAACAGGCGTTAAGCCACCGAAAGTTCCCGTAACGAATGCCTCATTCGCAGAATATACATCTGTCAAAGAAAAAGGTTTTTCGAAGGCTTTCATTCCGTTGTTTCTAGCGATTTCAATAATGAGCTCTCTCGTTATGCCGTTGAGGCAATATTCCCCAGTAGAGGTCCAGACTTCTTCGTTTTTAATTATGAAAAAATTCGTAGCATTACATGTAGCGACCGAGCCAGTGGGGTCAAGCATTAAAGCTTCATCAGCTCCTGCTTCGATGGCTTGTATGAGGGCTATCACCTCGTGGAGTTTTGAATGACAGTTCAACCTTTGATCGAGTGTGTCAGGTGGGGGGCGGCGAACGGTCACTGTAAACAGCGTGATGCCTTCCTGGCTTATAGAAGGGTCAGCGACTTTATGTTCAGCGATTATCACGATATTAGGACCACCTATAACATTTGAAGGATGTTGAGAAGGTGTCTTTTTGTTGCCTCTAGTAATCATTATGCGAACATGCACATCATCAGTCATTTCATTAATTTCAACAGTTTCAAGTAGAGCATTAAGCAACTCTTCTTTATTTAATCCAATATCCAAATGAATTGCCGAAGCGCCAGCAAAGAGTCTGTCTAGGTGTTTGTCTAAAAAGGCAAATTTTCCATTGTGAAGCCTTAAACCCTCCCAAATGCCATCACCAACTAGGAAACCACTGTCAAACACTGAAATTTGCGCGTTTTCTCTGCTGTGAAACTCTCCATTGATATAAATTTTCACATTTTCATTTCGCGGATCTACTATTGCTGAATGAGTACTTTTAGTCATGACTGGTCAGCGTACCTCCCTAAACTGCTACGGTGCTTATAAGTTTAAAAAACGAAACACCCTTAGATCAAAGATAGCGTTCTATTTCGATCTGTTCACAGGGTAAATGAAGGGGAGGAAAAGTGGCTGACGGAGAAACAATAATTTCTCTAGAAAACGTTTTTAAAATATTTGGGCCCAATCCTCGAGGTAGGGCTTTTGATTTAGCAAAATCTGGTGTTCATAAAGACGACGTTCAAAAGCAATCCGGACACGTTGTAGGTTTGACCGACGTTTCCTTCTCTGTAAACAAAGGCGAAATATTTGTGGTTATGGGCTTATCAGGCTCTGGTAAATCAACCGCAATACGTACAGTAAATAAACTTCACGACATTACAAGTGGAAAAGTGATTGTAGAAGGTACTGATGTGCAGGAATTGAGTGGATCTGCACTGCAGGAATTTCGACGTGAAAAAATGGGAATGGTCTTCCAGCATTTCGCTCTATTTCCTCATAGAAACGTAATTGATAACACGGGTTATGGGCTAAAAGTGCAAGGCGTGGATAAAAAACGACGTAATGAAGCAGCGATGAAAGCTCTTTCACTTGTGGGTCTAGAAGCATATGCATTAAACGCCACAAGAGAACTTTCTGGTGGAATGCAGCAACGGGTGGGTCTAGCGCGTGCTTTATGTAGCGATCCAGACATACTTCTCATGGACGAAGCATTTAGTGCTCTGGATCCGCTAATACGTCGTCAAATGCAGGATGAGCTTATGTTAATTCAGAGTGAACTCCATAAAACAATCTTGTTTATTACTCATGACTTGAATGAAGCTTTAAGAATAGGTGATCGAGTCTGCATACTAAGAGACGGTTATGTAGTTCAAATTGGCACCGCAGAAGAAATTCTTACTCAACCTGCTGACGCTTATGTGGCTGAGTTTGTTCAGGACGTAGACCAAGGAAGAGTGATTGATGTCGAATCGGTTATGGAACCGCCAGCAATAGTAGATTCCAACTCAACTCTTGTAGAAGCTGTTAATTCACTTGGTGGACGTCAAGGAGGGTTTTGTGTTGATCAGGACGGAAAGCCCGTATCTCTTTTGCACTTAGTAGATGCAAGTTCTGCTTTAGCCCAAGGTTCAACCGATCTAAACGATGTACTCAGAACTGATTTCGAAAGCACTACAGCGGAAGCTACATTTAGCACAAACTATGCGGCTGCCGGAAGAGGATTACCAATTGCAGTCATTGATGAAGCAGGACGTTTAATAGGTGAACTCGAACCTCGTGAAATTATGGAAGAAATGGGGCGTGTGGAGCAACTAATTGATGGGTTCGAAAGGGAGGTATTCCTATGATGCAAATTTTAGGACAAATACGTTTCGAAAAAGCAGGCACTGAAGAATCAGTAAGCATATTTGATACTGCCATCCTGGATGAGTGGAGAATTCCTTTCGGTTATTGGTTTGACCAGATGGTTGATTGGATGGATCTGAACGCAGCATGGGTCCTGGACACAATTAAATGGCCTTTTGATTTTTTACTTAAAAATTTCGTGAATTCCTTTCTGCTCACAGTTCCTTGGTTCTGGGTAGTTCTTTTCACAGTTGTTTTTGGAGCCCTTTTCCGTACTCCTAGAATCGGAATCCAATCAGGTTTCGCACTTGCACTATGTGGATTACTCGGACAGGCATATTGGCTAGACACTATGAGAACTGTCGGAATGGTTATAGTTTCCGTTGCTCTTTGTGCTCTTATTGGAATTCCTTTAGGTGTACTTTGTGCACGACAAGACGGAGTGTGGAACGTAGTGAGACCAGTAATGGATGCTATGCAAGTCATACACTCATTTACCTACATGGTTCCTTTCGTGTTTTTCTTCAGTATCGGTGTCGTTCCCGCAACTATGGTGACAATGATTTATGCTCTACCTCCATTAGTGCGTTTGACCAATCTAGGAATCAGACAAGTACCCGAAGATGTCGTTGAGGCAAGCCGCGCGTATGGAGCTCCTGAATCAAGGGTTTTGGTTGATGTTCAACTTCCATTAGCGAGACCAGCGATCATGACAGGATTAAATCAATGTCTAATGTTGTCAATAGCAATGGTTGGTATCGCAGCGATTATGGGTGCATCAGGACTAGGACTTCAGGTGTTCAGGGCGGTTCAAAACCTTGATGTTGGCCTAGGGTTCTCGGCAGGTTTCGCTTTATTCCTAGTCTCGGTTGTACTCGATCGACTCTCACAACCTGAAGGTGATAATCGCCGACTCTTTGAGCGTATTACAGGAGCTGTAAGGGCACGTAGAAGTACAGATGAAGAGATATTGAGCGAGTTAGCCGAAAGAGGTAAAGATAAACAAACAACAGAAGTCGAATGGAATACTCCTGCAACACCAAATGAACGTAAAGGCCTATTTGTCGCTGGTGTAGGAGGGTTTGTCGCCTTAGTTTCATTGTTCTTAACCTGGGGTAGTGATGCAGGTTTGATCGCCGGACATTCTCGTGCAGCCGATCTTGATCTTGCCGGTCAATCATTTAATGGATTTGCCGCCTCTGGAGGAAACTGGTTTGGATTTTTTGTTTTCGGTGCAGCCTGTTTCATTATTGCTGCTGCGATCACAACTATCAGAAACCCAGGCTCAATATCTAAATTGATGGGCGCTCACGGTTCAGCAATAGCCTCTTTTATAATTCTGATATCTTCTCTGACATACCTGATTGCAAACACGGCACAAGAAACAGTTAACTACTCTCATGGTGTAGGACTTTTTGTGTCAATAGCGGGAGGAGCCATAGGTGTTTTAGGTTCGCTTTTCGCCGTGCAAACAGCCCCACTATCGCCACACAGGCCGTTAACAGTCTCTATTGCATGGGGCCGAGTACTGGCTGGTGTAACAGCTCTTCTTCTAGTGTTGATAGGTTCGATTTCCGGATGGACCTTCGATGAACGAGGAGCTACGGATTTACCACCAGAAGCTCAAGCAGAAATTAATGTTCTTCGTGAAGAAGTCGAATTGTCACCCGCTCTAGTTGCGATCAACAATTCGAAGATCAGCTCCCTGATCAACAAGTACCGCATGACCGTGGAGACTATCAATGATGGTATAACTCCAAATGGTGCGGGGCTTTCATATTTGGCGATACCACTTGTGATAATTGGTCTTCTGACCTTACTGCCGGCGGTTGGAGTTTTTGGTTTCAATGAGCACCTGCGATGGCGATGGAGCGTAATCACTGCAGGCATAGGGGCAGGTATATCTATAATTGGACTTGGATGGATAATAAGTTTGGCTAGAGTTTCAGATCTGCAAATAGTCACAGGAGCAGGAGCTTTCTTGACTGCTCTAGGTGGGGCGGCTTTAGCATTGTCATCACGTTCAATTTTGAACGAATTTAACAGAAAAAAAGTATACGAAGACCCAAACATCGGGCAGAATGTTTAATCTGAATCTTTAAGAGGCAAGAATGTCAGAGATAGTGAAAAAAAGATCCAAATCACGCGTATCGGGCGTAGACAAATTTTTAACTTTTATTCGCGTCTTTATGGCAACATTAATAGTTCTGGGAGTTGTTGCGTTCATTGCACAACAAATCTGGCCAGATAACCCATTTGCGGAATGGAGAAATCCTGATGCACGTGGCCTCACAGGAGATCAATTTAAAGGTCTGGTAGTTTCAGGTTTATCCCAAGGAGCGATGTATGGATTAATTGCTTTGGGTTATTCAATGGTCTACGGAGTTTTAGGCTTCATAAATTTCGCCCATGGAGAAGTTTTCATGGTGGGAACTATGTCAGGTTGGATCACATCTGAAAAACTAAACGATGCTGGCTTATGGGAGAGTAATTTTGTTTTATCACTCTTCTTGATCATTCTCGTAGCAATTACCACTTCCACTACGACAGCGGTAATTACTGAAAGAATTGCCTATCGGCCCTTACGGAACTCGCCGAGATTGATTCCTTTGATCACTTCGATAGGTGTTTCCTTTTTTATCCAAAATGCTACACTGGGACTGTTCGGACCAGCGAGTAAGGGCTACCCCCAACTTCCTAAATGGCTATCTAAGCAAAGGTCGATTTTAACTGTTGAGATTGCTGGAACAAAAATTCTAGTAATGGTTGTGGCTGCACTTTCAATGGCGTGCCTTTGGTATCTGGTAGAAAGAACTCAAACAGGTCGAGCAATGAGAGCAGTAGCTGAAGACAAAGAGATTGCCTCACTTATGGGAATAAATGTAAATCGAACAATTGTCATTACGTTCGGAGTCGGTGGAACAATGGCTGGAGTGGGGGGAATCCTCTGGGGCCTCCTATTCAGGAGTGTCACTCACATGACGGGCTTCTTACCTGGAATTAAAGCATTCACTGCTGCCGTGGTTGGAGGCATAGGAAATATGGGTGGTGCTATGGTGGGAGGAGTTTTTTTAGGGTCAGCGGAATCTATAGCTCCTCTGGTCATATTGGAACCACTTGGAGTTCCCGGTGTAACCCAACTAAAAGATGCGATTGCTTTTACTGTTCTCGTGCTTGTCTTGCTATTTAAACCTGCAGGACTCTTTGGGGAGAAACTTTCTCAAGAGGATCGTGCATGATGACTACGAATCTGACTTTAAAGAAACCGTTTGAACTGAATTGGAAACGCATTCTATTTTGGGGAAGCATATGTGCGTTGTCTCAGGTTTTCATTTGCTTAGTCGGTCTTCCATCAGAATTGAACAGGCGAATACTGATTGAGTCAACTTTGAGCCTTGGGTACCTTTTTATACTCTGGGTTCCTTTGCTTTTCGGCTATGTCGTTTCAAAAATAGTCAAATTAGAAGGTATAGAAAACCCTAAACAGGGTGCAGCAGATTTACTGTCCGGAGCGTTAACGGGACTCTTAGGGAGTTTGGGTCTTGTATTACTCATGCTCGGTATCGATAATCTCGACATGAGAGACCCTTTGATCAATTGGAATCCGAAACTATTTAGATTGCTTACTTTTGAAAATAGTATTAGTTTCGGAAGTTTGGTCTGGATCCCCGTAGGAGTAGGGCTTGGAACCGTTGGAGCTTCTCTACACCAGATGTCAAGTCAGATTCGAAAAATGACTGCTTATGCTATGTTTGGTCTTTTTTCCTTCGCAGTGCTAGAAGATGTCATAGGCGACCTTTCAGAAGGTTTTCGTTTGGAATGGTTGAGCGACATGATCTATGCCAAAAAAGGCGGTATGACAGTAACTTCAACGATCGTTCTTGCCATAGTGCTGGCCTTGTTGCCATTGCTGGTTCAGGGAAAATTTAAAAAGACTGTAGATCGCTATCGGTCAGAAGCTAAGCCCGAGGATAAAAGGCGAAACTCCGTAGTCCTATTTTCTATTGTTGCAGTTTTAGTTCTTGTGCTGCCTTGGTTTTTAGGCAGAATCGTTAACGAACTTTTAGCGAACGTTGGACTTTTCTTACTGCTGGCCTTGGGTCTGAATATCGTGGTCGGTCTTGCTGGTCTTCTAGACCTTGGATATGTAGCTTTCTTTGCTGTGGGGGGCTACACAACTGCAGTTTTGACTTCCCCTAATTCACCATGGTTCTCTCCCGAAACTCATTTTGGTATTTCACTACTGGTTGTTGTGGTGATGGCCACTTTGGCCGGTCTCCTAATAGGTGCCCCCGTTATTCGAATGAGAGGGGATTATTTAGCGATTGTTACTTTAGGGTTTGGTGAAATAATAAGACTCCTTTTCCTGTCTGACTGGCTTAAGCCTTATCTTGGAGGGTCGCAAGGTATCACAAACATACCTGCCATAGATCTGGGACCTTGGGAAGTGCGAGGAGCGGACCCTAGATCTGTTTTCTATATGGTTCTTGCTTTTTGCGTTTTGGCTATATATGTCTCATGGCGACTTCAAGGATCTCGTTTAGGTCGATCATGGATGGCCATAAGAGAAGATGAGAGTGTCGCTGAAGTAATGGGAATAAATATAGTTAATTCTAAATTAATGGCTTTTGTGGTGGGAGCTGTTCTGGCTTCATTCAGTGGAGCTGTTTTGGCAGCTAAAGTCGGATCTGTTTTCCCGAAGAGTTTTGAAATTCTCGTTTCAATAATAATTCTTGTAGTCGTAATAGTCGGAGGCATGGGCAGTATTACCGGAGTAATGGTTGGTTCATTAGTGCTAATAGGAATTCTTGGCGGACCGCGACAACCAGGACTTCTGCAAGAGTTTCAGAATTTCAAACTGTTAATTTATGGTGCTTTACTTGTTTTCATGATGCTTAAACGCCCAGAGGGGCTTGTGCCCACTGCGCGGCGAACTAGGGAATTACACCAAGAAGAGTATCTCCAAGATGCTTGGCTGGGTGACGATGAGAGTGAAGACCGTGAAGAAGTTGGAGAGCAACTATGAGTTTGTTAGAAATTCATAACCTTCAGGTCACTTTCGGAGGGTTAGACGCACTTTCAAATCTCGATTTTTCAATCGAAGAAGGAGAAATTGTTAGTGTTATTGGACCTAATGGTGCTGGAAAAACAACGTTTTTCAACACAATTTCAGGAATGATCCCTCCAACTAGTGGAGAAATAATCTTTGATGGTGAGTCAGTTCTAGGTCTTGATCCAAATCAAATAACAGAGATGGGAATCGCTCGAACATTTCAGAATGTGAGACTATTCCCGAATATGACGGTTTTAGAGAATGTGATGGTTTCACAACATTGCCGAACGTCACAGCTCATAATAGGGGCTTTGTTCCAAACGAAGGCATTTAAACAAGAAGAGAAAGAGATACGCGAACGTTCTGAAGAAATTCTGGGCTTTTTTGGAACTCGTCTTGTTGGATACCGTTTAGATCAACCAGCTTTCGCATTGTCCTATGCAAATCGACGCAGACTTGAAATTGCACGCGCAATGGCGACACAGCCACGTTTATTGCTATTAGACGAGCCAGTTGCAGGTATGAATCCGATAGAAACGGCAGAGTTAACGGGACTGATCAGCAGGCTGCGTGACGAATGGGGATTTACAATTGTAATTATCGAACACGACATGAAAGTAGTTAGAGATGTTTCTGATCGCGTAGTGGTTCTAGACCATGGTGTACCAATAGCTCAGGGAGCATATGACGAGGTTTCAACCAATCCCAATGTCATCGAAGCATATTTGGGTAGACCAGTAGAGGCTAAATCATGACAGAAACGGCTTTACTAGAGTTTCGTTCGGTCAACACCCATTATGGGGCTGTTCATATTCTTAAAGATGTTGATCTGGCTATATATCCGGGTGAGATGGTTTGTTTATTAGGTGGCAATGCAAGTGGAAAATCAACTACTTTGAAAACCTTGTTAGGTATGGTTACCCCTACCTCTGGTGAAGTTCTTCTTGATGGCGAGGTGGTCAATGACAAACCAACGAGTTACAGGGTAATCAATGGTGTGACGATGGTTCCTGAAAATCGCCGACTCTTCAAACGTTTAACAGTCAAAGAGAATCTTGAACTTGGTGCCTACTTGCGAGATGATAGCGAAGGAATCGAAGAGGATCTTGAAAATATTTATGAACTTTTCCCTCGTGTTAAAGAAAGACTTTCTCAAAAGGCAGGAACCCTTTCAGGAGGTGAACAGCAGATGGTGGCAATCGGGCGTGCATTGATGTCACGCCCAAGGGTCCTTCTGATGGATGAACCATCAATGGGACTAGCTCCGGCACTTGTGCAACAGAATTTTGAACTTATTCAACAAATCCATGAAGAAGGAATGGCTATTTTTATGGTGGAACAAAATGCCAATATGGCTTTGTCTATTGCTGATAGAGGTTGGGTTTTACAAACAGGCAGAGTTGTGCTCGATGATACTGCTGAAGCTTTGCTATCTAATCCAGAACTGCGTTCTTCTTACCTCGGAGAGAGTTAGATAACAGCTTTTTCCAAAAAAGGTTCATTTTTAAGAACTCGACTGTAATTAAGCTCGGTTAAGTCAAGAGATCGATATTCGCCGTAAGTGATTAATTCACTCAACCCTCTTCCCACACCAGGACTCTGTTGAAATCCATGTCCACTAAAACCGTTGCAAAAAAAGAAATTAGGCAACGTTTCACATGTGCCGAGTATCGCATTTTGATCCAAAGTATTGTAAGCATAATGACCAGCCCATGAACTTCTTACCTTAATTTTTTCAAAAGCTGGAATACGGTGAGCTAGTACGGGCCAGATATTTTCTTCCCATTCTTCCCCCCTTACTTTGAAGTCATCAGGATCAACTTCTAGATCATTTACGGGGGGTGCGCCTGCTAGAAAATGAGGAGGGTCTGTTCTTACATGAACCCCTGAAGGGTCAATAGTTAGTGGAAGAGTTTGCCCGTTGAGAGCTTCGCGACAGTCGAAAACAAAAGCTGCTCTTATTCTTGGTTCGACTGGAAGTTCCAGTCCTACCATTTCAGCTATCCACCTTGAGCGAGGACCAGCGCAATTCACTACACGTGAACATGACAGAATTTCACCTGAATCTAATTTCACTTCCCTCACAAGACCTTTGTTTTCGTCAACATTTATTGAGATAACCCGATCATTTAAATATTGAACCCCGTTGTGCCTGGCCCGTAGTTTCAAACCTTGCATCAATGAAAATGCATCCAGTGTTCCTTCGTTTTTAATTCCTAAACTTCCACCCTCTAGATCATCCGTCCTCATGTAAGGAAATCTTTTCTTAATTTCACTTGGTGAAAGTAGTGCTACTTCCGCTCCACAGTCTTTTTGGATCTGGTGGTTATCTATCAAATTTCCCATTCCATCTTTACTAGCTAAAAAAAGGTAGCCAGTCTCATGAAAAGGAAGTTCGGGTGCTTCTCCATTCACTTCAACATGGTTATGAAAATTTGAAAAAAATTCTGTAGCAAACATCGAAAGTTTGATATTTACAGGTTGTGAAAATTGGTGCCGAATACTCGCCTCAGAAAGCGCCGTGGAAGATTGTGCATATGTGAGGTCTGGTTCGATTACTACTATATTTCCGTCATAGTCGGGATTTTCAGAT
>PBYV01000028.1 GCA_002729765.1 Acidimicrobiaceae bacterium | reverse complement strand
TTACATGGGTTGAAGATGAGTGTAAGTTATTTCTTGAGAGAGAATTAGTACGGCGATCACCTGATGAAGCATGGAAAAGGATAAAGGAGTTAAAACGTTTAAAAGGTAAATCAAAGAATGTTGCACGCTCAATTTCAAAATGGCGTGAAATTGAAGCAGCGCGTTTGGACATTCCCGTTAGGCGAGTTATATCCGACTTGGTAGTTGTTTCTATCGCTCAACAACTTCCAAAATCAATACAGGAAATATCCAAAGTTCGTGGAATGGAAAAACATAAAATTAAGAATGAAACTGCGGAAGCAATTTTAGATTTGATCTCAGACCCTCCGTCACTACCGGAAGAGGAAGATTCTAAAGAAAGCAAGTCTAAAAATTCTGATTTAAGAGCGGCTGTTGCTCTGGTGACTTCTTACATATATCAATTGGCGCGCGATGTGGAAATTGACCCTTCTCTACTCGGAACGCGAAATGATATAGAAGCTTTGATAGGTGGTGACATGAATTCAAAACTTGCTACGGGGTGGAGAGGTGAAGTAGTAGGAGGAGTGGTTAAAAATATTTTGGATGGTAATGTTTCACTAGTTTTTGATGGTCAAAATAGAATATTATTAGAACCTCGAAATTAGAAACAAAGTGACACATTTGACGTGCAGTATTAGCTAAGATTGCTTCTTGTTAAATGTAAGTGGAGGTTTCACGTTGAAAAAAGGACGGCACCGTCGTTTTGAGGAAGCGAGAGCTTTGAAACGAAACCAGGAAATGGATATCGATTCAATCTTGGAAAGCCTTACAGACGACGATAAATCTGAAGTTGAAGTTGAAGTTGAAGATGAAGGTCATTCACCTGCATTTGAAGCTTGGGCATCAGATTTCGAAGATGAGGAAAACGGTCCCGAAGAAAAGAATAATACCTAAGACCCGGTTTCCTCTAAAATTTCATCGAGTTTCAAAATATCGTCTGACCTTAAGACTCCAATGAAGGACCCAGCAGGGTCAGTCACAGCGAGGATATCCGTGTGGGTACTTTCCATCGCTGCGATTGCGTCCCTAAGTGACCATGACGGCATAGCAGTAGGGAACTCAGTTTGGAGCAGATCGATAACTTTTGTTTGATCCCAGTCATTTCGATCAATATCAGAAATATCACTGAGACTGATAATTCCTAGATATTTCTCTTTATCTACTACTGGAACTGAAAGTTCACGTCTTCCTAAAACGTGAGAATAAACGAATTCTGATACTGAAGCATCTGGAGGAACAGTTAGAACATCTGTTGTAAGGGCTGAGGTTACGGGGAGAGTGAATCTTCTCTCAAGATGACCGAGGCGCACGCTATGTTGATGCTCGGCAACGGATGATTTACCAGCAACAAGCTGACTTACAGCTGCAGCAATCAAAGCAGGTACAACGAATGTTCCAGCGGTTGATTCTGCAACGAACATCACAGCAGAAATAGGTGCCCTGTATCCTGCTCCCAAGAAAGCAGCAAGTCCAAGTGTGGGGTAGAGGCCGGGTCTGTCAGATCCGATTAATTCGCCTGTGAATTGGCCTAAAATGACTCCTTGTGCGGCAAGTGGTATGAAGAGACCGCCGACACCACCAGCGGCTAGGGTTACAAGTGTTGCTGAGATTCTAAGTCCGAATAGCAAAGCGATTAAACCTAGGCCGTTTTCAGGGGATACAACCCATTCCATAGCTTCTATGCCTGGACCGATGGTTAACGGGGAACCGAAGGCTGCATCAGCAGAAATTGCGAGAGCGGCGAGAAGAAGTCCTCCGAGGATAACCCGGGGAACGAAGGAAGCCTTTCGTGATTGATTTTTTGACCACCTCACCAACCAAGCCATTGAGCGACCCCCTAAGCCGGCAAGAACGCCTAAGAGAAGAGCTCCGAACAAGTCACCTGTTTCAACGCCTGTGAATAAGTCAGCAAGTTTAGATGCATCAAACCACGCCATACTTTCACCTGATCCCATTTGAACACTTTTGAGGTCAATACCTATTCGATATTCAGGGTCATTTAAGAAAGGGACGACCGGTTTAGTACCCACAAGATTGATGTAAGTGACATAACTAGTAGCGGCAGCAAAAAGGGATGGTAGTAGGGCACGTCTATTTACATCATCTCGATATGGTGCTTCGAGGGCGAATAGAACACCAGTTGCTGGAGCTTTAAAAACTGCTGCAACTCCAGCGGCAGCTCCTGCTGTGAGTAGAACCTGGATATCTTCTCGTCTAAGCCAGTTTTTAAAACGTTCTGAAAGGGTGATACCTGTAGTTGCACCCGCATAAATTGATGGTCCTTCTAATCCCAGCGAACCACCTAAGCCTATGGTTGCTGCTCCCGCTAAAAGTTTGACTGGTAAGTCCCTTAAAGGGAGTCGGGGTTTTCTTTCATGAAATGCTCTTACGAATTCATCTGATGTGCCGGCTCCGGAATTTTTACCGAAAAAATGGATAATTGAAACGGCTAAAAATAGACCTACTCCAGGTGCCAAAGCTATTTGCCACAATGGGCGGCTAGAGATATTTGCTAACAGAAGATCATCTGTGAGTATTTCGAAGCCTGCTATCAGAAAAGCAACTATAAAACCAGTTGCTATAGATAAAAGGAGAACTGGACTATTTCCTGTTGGTAGTAGTTTTTTGAGTTTCTCCATTAGACCATTAATACCGTTAGTCAGCGCATGATCCTCATGTGTGGGAAGATTGACTTGAATTCTTAAAAATAAGAGGCACAATTAGTTATGCGAAAAAGTCAGCGAAAAGTTAAAGATCCGCTTCTAATTTCTTTAATAAAAGCTTTGAGCGAAGACAGGGTGACAGACGGAGCTGCCGCGAGACGTATCTACAGTAAGGATGCTTCGGTAATAGAAGGAGGTCGCGCCGGGGTCATATGTTTTCCAGAAGACACTGCGGAGGTAGTGAAGTGCGTTTCTTTAGCGAATGAATATGATCGAGAATTCGTAACACGAGGAGCGGGAACCGGCTTGGCGGGAGGCTCTGTTCCTTGTAATGACCCGATAGTAATTGTTACGACTCGGATGAAAAAGATTATTGATGTTGACATAGAAAAGAAAATTGCATGGGTTCAACCAGGAGTTGTCAATTTGGACCTTTCAAATTTTTTAAAAGGAACTGGCCTACATTTTGCCCCTGACCCTTCGAGTCAACAGGCATGCACAATAGGTGGCAATGTTGCTAATAATTCAGGTGGACCGCACTGTTTGGCATATGGGGTTACTAATTCGCATATAGCAGCCTTAGAAGTAGTACTTCCTGACTCTTCTATTGTGCAATTGGGATCCATTGAAGGGGAAGCTCGCGGCTATGACCTAAGAGGTGTCTTTGTTGGAGGCGAAGGTACTTTAGGTGTGGCAACACGAATAGCGGTTCGATTAACAGAAGATCCACCCGAAATTGCCACATTGCTTCTCGATTTCTCAAAAATTACTGATGCTGCTGAAACAGTGAGCCAAATAATTGCTAATGGGGTATTACCTGCAGCACTTGAATTAATGGATAGAAATGTTGTAGCCGCAGTCGAACCTTTTGCTAAAGCAGGCTACCCATTGGATGCTGAAGCGGTGTTGATAGCTGAAGTAGATGGATTGCCTGACGGTGTTTCTCATGAGGTTGGCATCATTACTGACATAGCGATAAATAACGGAGCTAGGGAAGTGAGGATAGCTGCTGACGAAGAAGAACGAGAACGAATATGGAAAGGCAGAAAGAGTGCTTTTGGGGCAATCGCTAAAATAAAGCCTGATTATTATCTGCACGACACTGTAATACCAAGAGGACGTCTGGCTGAAGTTATCGAAAAGGTCTACAAAATCGCAGAAACACACGACTTGGTAGTAATGAATGTTTTCCATGCAGGAGATGGAAATTTACATCCACTGTTGGTTTTTGATGCCCGAATCCCAGGAACTTTAGAGAAAGTAAAGAAGGCGGGTGAAGAAATAGTAAGAATTTCTCTGGAAGCTGGAGGGGTTCTTTCTGGTGAACATGGGATAGGGCTAGAAAAGCAAAGATTCATGTCCCAGCAATTTTCGGAACGCGACTTGGAGGCACAAGACGCCCTTCGTCGCTCATTTGATCCTGAGAATCGATCAAATCCACATAAGGTTCTTCCAACTGGTAGTTCCTGTGGGGAGTTAAATTCTTTGAATGAAATTCCAGAGGGTGTTTGGATATGAAAAGCATGGAGGAGTTCAGAGAAGAAATTGGTGACACTTCTTTTGTATCAGTTCGCGGTGGAGGAACGCGTTGGAATCTAGGAGGACCTTTAAGAGAAGGAACAATTATAGTTGAGGCACCAAAAGGCGTAATCAACTACAAACCTGAAGAAATGATTGTTCGTGTGGGTGCTGGAACAAAATTAAGCACCTTGCAGGATGACTTGAGTGAACTGAAACAGGAAGTTGCTCTTGCAGGCTTTTCTGAATCCACTGTCGGGGGAAGTCTCGCAGTAGGTTCGAGTAGTCACAGAAGGGCACGGATTGGGGCAGCGTGTGACGTTCTATTGCAAGCAGACTGTGTTGGTGCTGATGGTAAACAATTTGTAGCTGGAGGTCCAACTGTAAAGAACGTCACTGGTTATGACATTTGCAGACTTTTGGTTTCCTCTCTAGGCACGCTTGCATTAATAGGGGTGGTGACTTTACGAACTCGACCTAAACCTGAAATAGGAGTCTGGTTAAAAGGTGAACTTGATTTTGGAGAGATTGCAAACTGTTGTTACCGTCCCGCAAGCGTTTTATATGACGGATCGAAAACGTTTGTGTTTATCGAGGGTTATGAAGCGGATGTTGAAAAGGAGCGAGTCTTTTTGGAGAAAGTGGGAATGACAGTTATGGACAGAGCGCTAGAAATTCCACCTCTACAAAAAGGAGAAACGAAAAAAGATTTGAACGGTGGATTCTTGGACCTTCAAACCGGTGATGTTTACTCAAATGATGCCAATAGTAATATTGAAGTATCGGAAGAAGTGCAGAGACTTTCGAATCGAATTAAACAGAATTTTGATCCAACCGGCCGGTTGAATCCCGGCAGGAAGCCACATTGATATGGAAACGAATATGGAAACCGGTTTAAATAACGAACTACTGCTTTTAGAACCTGAGACACTTAATGCTTGCGTTTCTTGTGGTTTATGTCTGCCACATTGTCCGACATACCGCGTAACTGGAGATGAGCGCATGTCTCCAAGAGGAAGAATTGCATTAATGCGTTCAGTTGACACGAAAGAATTCAATCCGACTCCTGAATGGATTCATTCCATGGATACTTGCGTTCAGTGTCGAGGATGCGAAACTGCGTGTCCATCGGCAGTTCCTTTTGGAGAGTTGATTAGTGACACAAAAAAAGCACTTGCAAGTGTTAGAAAATTGCCATTAACAATTCGAATTGGACTTTTAATTCTTAATAAACCTCGGCTACTCACAGGAGTAACTTTCTTAATTGGGGTGTTACAAAAATTGGGCTTTATGCGAAATTCTTCTTACATCCCTTCAGGGGTACCACTTTTGAAACGTCAATTTAAAACTACTTACTCTTCGCAGGACCCTGTTCTGTTTACCGGTTGCGTTATGGAATCTTGGACTCCATGGGTTCACACCGCAGCATTGAAAACACTCGCTTTTTTTGGTGTAAATGTTGCTACATCTGGTAAAAACGTTGGTTGTTGTGGAGCCTTGCACGAGCATTCAGGTCTAAGGTCAGTTTCAATAAAAATGGCTGAGAATGTAATGAATGAAATGCCTACTACCGGGCCGGTACTGGTTAATTCGGCTGGTTGTGGGGCAATGCTTAAAGAGTATGGAAAATTGATGGGGACGGAGAAAGCAAAGCAATTTTCGGAACGCGTGTTTGATGTACACGAATGGATTGCAAAGAATTGTAAACTGCCTAACAGAATTGAAAAAAAAGAACGTCTCGTGGTTCAAGACCCTTGCCACTTGAGACACGCTCAAAACTCTCATCAGTACGTTCGGGAGGTTCTGAGTCCTTTTGTCGAAATAGTTGAATTGCCGGACGAGGGACTCTGTTGCGGTGCTGGTGGAGCATTTTCTGTTTCACAAAAAGAACTATCTACTGAAATTCGTAAACTTAAAAGAACGGCTTTTGCAGAAGTGAACACTGAAGGGGAAAAATTTCGAGTGGTTAGTGCTAATCCAGGCTGTGTCACCCACCTACAGTCAGAAGGTTTTGAAATCAAACATCCCCTTGAAGTAGTTGCTGAGTATGTAAATGAGATAAGTGAAACTGACGAAATGAGCAAATTTGAATGAGTAGTGAAATAGAAGAAATAAGATCACAAATTGAAGGCTTAGTTGAAAAAATATCAGATCTTGCAATGCAAGACTTAAGAGAAACAATTGACGCAGGTAAACAGAAGTCTTCTTCAAAAGAAAAAGAACTGATCCGTGTAAGACGCTCCTTGGAAAAAGCCTCCCATCTTCTTTTGGGTTTAAGTGACTGACTTAGGCATTTACTACTGGTAGAAGAACACGACCGTTTCTGTTCACTTGTAAAATTCTCTCAGAATTTGGAGTTCCATAAAGAGTGTTGCGCTGCACAAGCTTTCTCCCTAAGGGCGCTACGAGGTCCTCAAAGTCAGACTTTTTGACCATCTGACCGTGTTGAGCACCAGCAGCCCTGGAGATATTTTCATCAATTAGTGTTCCCCCCAAGTCATTAACACCTGCTTGAAGTAATTGGAGAACCCCTTCGAAACCTATTTTGACCCAAGAAGCTTGAATGTTTGGAATTAGTTTGTTGTAAGCAATTCTTGCAACAGCATGCAACAAAAGCGTTTCGCGAAAAGTAGGTCCACGTCTTGATTTTTGCTGAAGGTAAATTGGTGATGCCATATGTACAAATGGCAAGCCAACAAATTCTGTAAAACCGCCAGTTTCTTTCTGTAGATCTCTACAAAGAAGTAAGTGTTTAACCCAGTGTCGAGGTTGTTCGATTGATCCAAACATCATCGTGATATTAGATCGAAGACCGATTTTATGAGCGGTGCGATGAACTTCTAACCATTCTTCCGTATTAATTTTGTCAGGGCATAGCTCTTTACGAATCTCATCATCAAGGATTTCTGCAGCTGTTCCAGGCAGCGAAGCAAGGCCAGCTTCCATTAGACGCTTTAAGTAGGATTCGAGAGGTTCGTCTAAGCGTCGAGCGCCTTCAAGAACCTCAAGAGCTGTAAAACCATGAATATGTATGTCTGGAACAGCATCGCTAACTGCTTTTGCAACTTCTATATAATAGTTGCCGTCAAAATCAGGATGGATACCGCCTTGGAGACATACTTCGGTGGCCCCGGCGCGGGCGGCTTCCGCAACTCTTGAAGCAATTTCATCCATTTCGAGCAAATAAGGTGCACCTCGAAGATTGAGTGATAACGGCCCTTTTGAAAAGCCACAGAAGCGACACTTGAAAGTGCAGACATTTGTATAATTGATGTTTCTGTTTGCAACCCAAGTCACTTCATTCCCAACTGTTTCCTCACGGAGGTAGTCGGCTAGGCCGGCAACTGCAGAAACTTCTGAGCCTCTCGCTGAAAGAAGAAGCTCGAGCATCTCTGCATCCGCTTCTTGCCCGGATTTGATACCTTCTATCACATCACTGATTGGGCCGCTGGGCTGTCTGGTAAGAGTTACAAGATTTGGAAGAGAACCTGGGGAACCAGAAAACCAAATATCTTCAGGTGATTCCTCTGTTTTGGTGTCGAATGATTCTCCTTCTTCTAGTTCCTTATCTGGAGCAAGAGGATCAGAACGTGCATAACCAGATGAATCGCTCAATTCCATTACCGGGAAAGAAACATCACTGCTAACCCATTTTTTTAAGTTAGAAGCGAATTCTGGATAAATTGTTAAGCGCGGAACGAGTTCAAAACCTTCCGATTCGGTTACTTGTTTTAGTTTTTCCAAATCTGGCCACGGTCGCTCTGGATTCACATGGTCTTTTGTGACAGGTGAGACACCACCCCAGTCGTCGATACCTACGGCAAGCAGTTTCCTAAAATCGTCAGAAAGATTAGGTGGAGCTTGGATATGAATTTCTTTGGGAAGAATGATCCGCGCCAATGCAATTGTTTCCAAAAAGTCACTCTCTGGACAGGGAGGGTGTTTATGCATAGCAGTGCCTACTTTTGGAAGAAAATTTTGAACTATCACTTCTTGTATATTCCCGAACGTTTTTTGGATTTCAGCGATAACTTTCAAACTTTCTATTCTTGAACTTTTACTTTCTCCCATACCGACAAGGATTCCAGTCGTAAAAGGGATTTCTAATTCACCCGCACTTTTGAGAGTGGCGATGCGTCTTTCAGGTATCTTGTCGGGAGAGTTGCGGTGGCAAGCTAGGTCAGTTTCGATACTTTCTAGCATCATGCCCTGAGAGGCAGAAACAGCTTTCAGAGCGAGCAGTTCTTCTCTATGGAGGGCTCCCGCATTAGCGTGAGGCAAAAGCCCTGTTTCTTCCAGTACAAGTTTTGACATCGCGACCAGATAGTCGATAGTGGAAGAGTATCCTCGCAACGAGAGCCAGTCTTTCGCGTAGGGGTAACGTAATTCTGGTCGCTCTCCAAGTGTAAAAAGAGCCTCATGGCAGCCTGCCTGTTTGCCTGCTTTTGCTATATTCAAGACTTCTTCTGGTTCCATATAAGGGGCTTCGAGGCGGGCAGGTGGTTCAGCAAAAGTGCAGTACCCACATCGATCTTGACAAAGCTTTGTTAGAGGGATGAAAACTTTAGGACTGTAAGTGACTGTATTGCGGTAATTTTCTTTCCTGATTGAGTGAGCTAATTCAAAGAGAGTTTCGGTAGGCAGGTTTCTAATCTCATTAGTTTTCATTAGAGACTCCGATGCTCATTTTCTGTTTGGTAAATTTATCAAGATTACGAATTTCATTTGCGCTCACATCTGTTTCACAAGTGTTGCATTTAACAGAATGAGTGAGTGGGGATCCACAATTTTCGTGTATCAACCTGACAGAGGGTTCTTTCGTGGAACACCATTGGTCACCCCACTGCATGAGAGCAATAAGTGAAGGGGACAGTGCACGTCCTTTATCTGTCAACCTGTATTCGTAGCGGTCAGGTTTTTCTTGATACAAGAAGCGTTCAATTACTTCATTTTCAACTAGATGTTGAAGTCTTTTGCTGAGCAGGTTTCTAGCTACTCCGAGGTCTCGTTGAATTGTTTCAAAGCGTTTAATTCCTCTAAAAATATTTCTCAGTATGAGGAGTGTCCATCGATCACCAACGGTTTTTAGAGTCGCTTCGATCGAGCAGTTTGTATCTTGCATTCCACTAAAGTAACACTAAGTTTCATAATTAAACTGACTGAGGGTTTAATTTCTTAGGTGTGCAACTTTTTGACTCAGGGTTTCCAAAAGGTCATTAAATGATTCAATAAATGAAGCGACTCCTTGTTCTTCCAATAGTTGTGCAACTTCAAGGAGGTCGACGCCTTCTTTTTCAATTTTTTCCAGCAAGGAAGGATCGTGGAGATCAGAATCTATCGTTCGCGCGACTTTTCCATGGTCGATGAAAGCTTCGAGAGTTGAATCAGGAATAGTGTTGACTGTTTCAGGTCCTATTAGTTCATCAACATATAGAGTGTCTGGAAACTCTGGATTTTTAGTTGATGTCGATGCCCACAGAGGTCTTTGTGGGCGCGCTCCTCGTTTTTCCAGAGAGTTCCATCTCGGACCGCTGAAACTACTCTTGAAGATTTTATATGCGGCTCTACCTTGGGCAATGGCTGCTTTTCCTTGAAGGGCAAGAGCATTATCTGAGCCGATAGTTTGCAGTCTTTTATCAACTTCTGTGTCAGTACGACTTATAAAGAAAGATGCGACCGAAGAAATATTTGATAAGTCACCTTCACAGGATTCAAGGCCAGATAAGTAAGCTTCAATAACTTCCTCATACCTGTCGAGAGAGAAAATAAGAGTAACATTTATGCTCTTGCCATCAGAAATAAGTTGTTTTATTGCCGGAATACCAGCAGTAGTAGCAGGGATTTTCACATATAGGTTTGGTCTATTTATAAGGAAATGGAGATGGCGCGCAGCAGAGATTGTTTCTGGAGTGTCGTGTGCCAAGGAGGGGTCAACTTCAAGTGAAACGAAACCATCTAATCCGTCCGACTCGTCGTAAAGAGGGCGGAGCAAGTCAAGGGCACCGTTAATGTCATCTACAACAAGTTCCCAGTAACTCTCTTCAACTGACTTGCCAGAGGATATCAATTCGGTTAGTTGTGAATCGTAGTCGGTAGTGTCGGTCATTGCTTTTTGGAAGATTGTTGGATTTGAGGTAATTCCACGCACCCCATCATTAATCCAATTTTCCAGTTCACCGCTCACGATCCAAGATCTACGCAGGTTATCAAGCCACGGACTTTGGTTTTCTGACGAAAAGAGTTCGAGGAGTCTTGTCATTTTTTATCTCCATTTTTAAGCAAGCTGTTTGCAGCTTCCAGAAGGGTCTTGGTGGAAATGCCGAATTCAGTAAGAGCAATATCACCCGGAGCGGAAGTTCCGAACGTGTCGATGCCAATCGTCATCTCTGCCCACTTGTTCCAGCCGAATGTTGAACCTGCTTCGATCGAAATTGATGGAACAGTTGGACTGATAATACTTTGTTGATATTCGACTGTTTGACGTTCGAATCGTTCCATGCAGGGCATCGATACAACACACACACCAAAACTGAGCTCTTGCTCGATTTCCTCCGCAGCTTTACAGGCAACAGCAACTTCACTTCCAGTTGCAATGATGGTAAGGGCGTTTTCTGTCGTTGATTCTCGAATTATGTATGCACCTTTCGAGACGCTATCTGTGTTCTTGGCATCTGTAATCACAGGAGTATCTTGACGGGTTAGAAGCATTGCGCTGGGTCCAGAGTGAGTAACGGCAATCTCCCATGCGGATGAAGTTTCGTTTGCATCAGCTGGTCTGAAAACGTCAAGATTGGGTATTGCACGT
>PBYV01000027.1 GCA_002729765.1 Acidimicrobiaceae bacterium | reverse complement strand
GAAATGAAGGAAGGCACCTCACGTGACGCCCAGAGTTTCTATATTGAATTTGACTCTGTTGATTATTCAGAACCCATTTCTGAGGATCGTGTTTATGATCGGTCTTTATATCTTGATGCTGTTGGGAAAGGCTAAATAGTTTGAATACCGGTGGTTGGGTAGACCCCAATCACCGGTATTTACTTCCTGACGATAGTAATTAGAGAAATTGTTAATAGGTTATTTAACTTGAGAAAACATTCATGCAAAATTGAGGCTATAGAGGTCGAAAAAGTTTTTTCGGCGGACTCTGAAGACGAGGTACATGCATTAGGTCCATTGAATCTTCAAGTTCAGGATGGAGAGTTTGTATGCCTTGTGGGTCCATCGGGATGTGGTAAGTCAACTTTTTTGAGAATTGTTGCTGGTTTATTGAATCCAACAACTGGGCGTGTAGATATAGGAATTAATCCAGAAAACCCGACGCCAATTTCAATGGTTTTTCAAGACTATGGAATTTATCCTTGGAAAACTGTAGAAGGAAATATCCGCTTTGGTTTGGAAATTTCCGGCATCTCTAAATCTAGAACAAAAGAAGTTGCTGATCACTGGTTGGAGCGCATGGATTTAACGGCTTTTGCTAGTTCATATCCAGATACTCTTTCAGGCGGAATGCGTCAGCGTGTAGCTATAGCAAGAGCTTTGGCGGTTGAACCCGAAATTTTACTTATGGATGAACCGTTTGCTGCCTTAGACGCTCAGCTACGGCAATTATTGCAAGATGAGCTATTGACTATTTGGCAAAAAGAGCAAAGAACAGTTTTATTTGTCACACATAGTTTGGAAGAAGCAATTGTTCTTGGTGACAGAGTGATAGTTATGAGCTCTAGGCCAGGGAAAATAGTGCTTGATCAGAAAGTACCATTTGAGCGACCGCGTTCACCCGAGCTTAGAGCGCAGAGTGATTTCAATGAGTTTAAAAATGAACTTTGGCTCTGCCTTAAGGGTGAAGTCGAACATTATTTGGAACGGGTTAACTCTGTTGAGGGCAAAATCGGGAGTAATAATGAAGGGTGAAGCTCAAACAGATCGTGATTTGTTAAGCAGGGTGCCAACTTTGGCTGATACAAACCCCAGAAAGTACAACAAACGTCGACGGTTGATTGAGACTTTTCTTGCGGTTGGAGTTCCAGGATCGCTCATTGCACTTTGGCAGTTGGGTTTTCATTATGAATGGATTGATAATCGTTTCTACGCATCGCCTTGGGAAATAGTTTCTTCTAAGAAACTAAGAGAAGCAGAACTTTGGTCTGAGATATGGACAAGTGTCCAAAGGATGCTTAAAGGGTTTTTTGCAGGGTCGTTGTTAGGTGTTTTGTTAGGCGTTTTGATGGGGGTTTCAAGATTGCTTAGAGCGGCACTTGACTCATTGTTGACCGCTTTATACACAGTTCCGAAATTAGCTTTAATACCAGTTTTTGTAACTTTGTTTGGTTTCGGAGATTTACCAAGAATAGCTTTAATAGCTGTAACGGTTTTTTTCTTTGTATGGATTTCAACTATGTCAGCCATTATGGGAGTTGAGGATGGCTACAGAGAAGCTGCGTTAAGTTTTGGAGCGAATAAATGGCAGATATTTAGACACGTTCTATTTCCAGGTGCGTTGCCGCAAATTTTTGTAGGTTTGAGAATAGCTGCAGGCGTGGCTGTATTGATGCTCATAGGAGTTGAACTCGTCCTAGCTAGTGACGGGCTTGGTGCCCTGATAGAGAAAGGCAGGACACTATTTCTGCCAGAGTTAACATATGTGGGCATAGCTATTTCTGCTTTATTAGGACTCACCTTCACTTATTTGGTAAGGATTTTGGGACGTGTGTTGGTGCCATGGGCACCAGAGGATCAGACACCAAATCAAAATTAGGTATTAAGTCCTGAGGTAAAACGCTTAATTTCTTTAGAGTGGTGAAGTGAACTTAAGTAAAATTTTACTGTGTGTTCTAGCATTTTTTTATGTTGCGGCATGCGGAGATGAAGACAGCACGGTTAAAAAAAATCATTCAACCACAACAGTTGCTTCCGTAGAACATGAACATGAACATGAACATGAACATGGTGACGTTGTTGATGTCATTGACTTGAGCTCAGTTGCGGACCCTCCTGCAGTGTCAGTTGCAGCAACTCTTGACGGCGAAGGCGGAGCGATGCTTGCAATTGAATTGGAAAATTTCGAGTTGGTTCCGTTAGAAACAAAAAGCGGAAATCAACCAAGGCAAGGACACTTACACATTGAATTAGATGGTTCGACCGTAGCGATGATATCTGAAAACCATTACCACTTAAGCAATTTAGTCAACGGCCACCATAAAATATCAGTTTCGCTTTCAGCCATAGACCATCGGAATTATTATCTTGATGGAAAACCTATTTCCGATTCAGTCATGGTCATGATTGAAGGAGGGGAAGAAACCAGTGCTCCCGACATTTCTTTTGAAGTGGAGATAGTAGGAGGGAAAGTAAAAGGTGGGCTTTCCCGTTTTGAAGTATCGAAGGGTGATTCGGTAGAGGTGATTGTTTATAGCGATCAAATTGATGAAGTCCACCTACATGTCTATGACAAGATGAAAAAAGTCGAACCAGATGCCCCCGCAGTGATAAGACTGGATGCAACAATTCCTGGAATTTTTGAAGCTGAATTGCATTCTGCTGGTTTCAGAATATTCGAACTTCAAGTTTCATGACCTCACTGTTAATATTTGCCCATGGGGTGGGGGGTCGTTTAGATCTACCCTTATCAAAATGGCAAGTAGCTTGGGCAGGAGTGGTAGCGCTAGTTTTTTCTTTCGCAGCGCTTGGGTATTTTTGGCACAGACCTTTACTGAAAAAACTTTCGATTGGGCATCCGATATTTAATGCTCTTGATCGATCCAACTTATTTAAAGTAGTTTTTCGCTGTATTTCTTTGTTTCTGTTTTCAGTTGTCATAATTGCAGGTTTCATCGGCCAAGACAACACTGTTGCAAACTTGGCGCCAGTAACAGTGTTTGTAGTTTTTTGGATTGGAATGGCATGCGCTTCTGTTCTTTTTGGCCATATTTGGAAAGAAATAAGCCCATGGGAAACACTTGGGAAATTAGTAGACCGAATTAGAAAAGAGCATGACGAGCCTGCTCCAAGATGGTTGACTTCTGGATGGATAGCTCTCGCTCCAATAAGTGTTTTTCATTGGTTTGAGCTGGCATACCATGATGGTGCCAGTCCAAGGATCCTTGGATGGTGGATATTAATATACACCCTTGGCTTAATGGGAATCACATGGAAATGGGGATGGGAGCAGGCAAGAAAAGCTGAAGGGTTCGGTGTCCTTTTCGGTGCTCTAGCTGAACTTTCTCCGTTTCGGGTAAAAGAAACTGAAGCACATAACTCTAGAAAAGTTTTCATACGAGCTCCTTTTGTAGGAGTTTCAAATTATGAAACCTCTCCAGCGCAACTTGCAATAGTGCTAGCTGCTTTAGGAGGCACTGCCTTTGATGGCTTCTCAAGGACTCGTTTCTGGGGTGAGATCATCTTTGGACGCGGCAAATGGGAACTCACATTTTTTAACACAATCGGACTTATTTGGATAGTTGCAGTAGTGGGGGTTACATATCATCTCGCTGGCAAGTTAGGTAGCCGAACAACAGGAGACTCTAGATTCTCGGAAAGATTCGGAGCTTCCTTAGTACCAATACTTTTTGGTTATGACCTAGCTCACTATTTTTCCTTGCTTCTATTGGAAGGCCAGGCATTCAAGGTTCTAATTTCAGATCCATTTGGTAAAGGTTGGGATGTTTTTGGAACCGCCACAGATCCAATCAACTGGACATTAATTCCCTCAGGAGCAATTGGGTGGGTTCAAGTATTTTCAATCGTCGGAGGTCATTTAGTCGGAGTACTGGTTTCACACGACAGAGGAGTCGAGAAATTCGAACTGCAGAAAGCAATGCGCAGCCAGTATCCGATGTTGGCAGTGATGGTTCTTTACACGCTGTTTGGTCTGGTCCTAATGACGGGGTAGTTATTTTGTATCCATTTAGAAATAGTTTCATTTACACGCTAATGTATTCAACAATCAGGAGGGGTTGTGGCCGAACGCGAAGAGATGGATTGGGATCTTTACGGAAAAGCAGTTAGAGAGCTGGCCCAAACAATCGCAGATGATAACTATCAACCAGATATTATTCTGGCTATTGTTCGCGGTGGAATGCTCGTAGCAGGTTCACTTGGTTATGCATTAGCAGTAAAAAATCTTTACGTAATGAATGTCGAATATTACACAGGTGTCGATGAACATCTGGACCTCCCGGTAGTACTTCCGCCATATGTTGATTGGGTGGACTTAGGCAAAGCAAAAGTTCTCATAGTTGACGATGTCGCTGACACTGGAAACACTCTCGCCTTAGTTCATAAACATGCCTTAGAAAAGGTTGCAGAGGTCAAATCTGCCGTTCTCTACCAGAAACCCCATTCAATCGTCGACTGTGAATATGTTTGGAAACACACTGATAAATGGGTCAATTTCCCCTGGTCAACCGAGCCTCCAGTTGTTGACATAGGCCAAGCTTCCCACGGGGTTCTCGACGCTTGACGAGTTAAGCGTGAAAAGGTGCCCGATTTTCAGACCAGTTAACAACTTCTTCTAATTGAGAACTTACAGACAGGATTATGTCTTCTCTCCCGTAAGCGCCAACAAGTTGGATGCCAACAGGTAAACCATTAGAACTCCCAATTGGCAGAGAGATAGCGGGTTGACCAGTTGTATTGAACGGTGAAGTAAATACAGAGTAAGGAACTGACTCTATTGATGCTCGTATGGGGTCGTCTTCTGTCGGAGCTAGCCGACCTATAAGAGGTGGAGGTTGAGCAGTCGTGGGTGTCAAAAGCAGATCAAATCCACTTGACCACCAATTCGCCAATTCTCTCCGAAGATTCGCCATTATGCCTTGAGCTTTAACAAAATTTATAGCCGACTGTTCTTTTCCCCGTTGAGCGAGAAACCATGTCCCAGGCTCAACATCATCTTCGACTAGTTCACGGCCCAACCGTTTAGACAGGTAAGCAAAATTTGCTGCGATGTTTACAGACCAGTTAGTTCCAAACGCCCAACCCAACTCACTGACTTTTTCTACATCATTTAGAGCTTCAGGAGATGTCTCTTCAACATGATGTCCTAAGTCCGATAGGAGCGATGCAGTATTGTGCACAGCTTGGATGCAATCCGGATTTACCTCCACACGCGGATCAGAAACCTTAATTCCAATTTTTAGTGGCTTTAAATTCTGAAAATTTTCATTGAAATATGGGCGTCCAAATTCAGGAGCGAAAACCCCATCACCGGGGAAATTTCTTGCGGTGGCATCAAGAATTGCTGAGGTGTCTCGAACCGTATGTGAAACGACGTGTTGAATCGAAACTCCCCATTCTTCTTTGTCCGGTCCCATTGGAACCCTTCCTCTTGATGGTTTCAGACCAACTAAACCACACATCGCGGCAGGAATTCTTATGGAACCTCCACCATCACTGGCGTTAGCAGCAGGCAGAAAACCTGCTGCTACAGCAGCGGCAGAACCGCCGGAAGATCCGCCAGGACCATAATCAAAATTCCAAGGATTTTTGGTAGGACCATAAGACAAAGGTTCGGTAGTTGCAACCGCTCCCATCTCAGGTGTGTTAGTTCTGCCAACGATAATGAAACCGGCTTCTTTATATCGAGTAACAAGATCGCTGTCGGCTTTAGCGATGTATTTTGCATCACGCATTCCCTTAACTCCTGCATGATGAGGCTCCCCATTCTCCTCCGCCCACAGATCCTTGATTAGCATCGGAACGCCCTTAAAAGGCCCGTCTGGCAGTTCGGGTGAAGCTGCTAGTTCCAAAGCTCTTTCAAATTGCCGGTGGATTACTGAATTTAGATCTTTGTCTAAACGCTCTATTCTCTCAATTGTCATTGAAACAGCTTCAACTGGAGAGAGTTCTTTATCTCTAATCATTTTTGCTAAAGAAACTGCATCCACACGAGACAGTTCATCGTTGGTATCTTTTTTGGAAGGGGATTTACTCATAGAAAAGAAGCTAGTACCTAAAAATCAATTAGTCATTTTCGGAACGCTCAAGATAGTTATAAACCGTAAAACGGCTAACTTCCAAAGCTTCTGCGACGCTTTCCACAGATTTCCTCAAATTAAAAGCTCCCCATTCATTGAGCAAAGCGACAGCCTGCTGTTTTTGAATTCTGTCCATATCTTTAACCTTCAAATTCATTTCGATCTCAACTGCAGATAAAAGACGAGTTAAGGCTCCATTTAAATTGTGTCGGCGCACACCACCTACAACATCACCATCCCATATGAGAGGCAAGTCTGACTCTGTGATTTCGTCTTTATCTAGAATTTGAATTCCAAGGACATCCGCTAATGGTAAGAGAGCTTCTAATAAAGGGTGTTTGAATAAGTCCACAAGATTAAAGATACAGGCATCAAACGCGTTGACAAAATGTTGAAGTTCCGGCACCCTTAATAGATGGGGGTAATTATCGCGAAGTCAGTTAATGAAGCATGTGCTGTATTGGCAGAAAATCCTGCGACAACAGTACTTGCAGGGGGAACTGACCTTATGGTGCAAGCAAATAGAGGCGCGCACTCATTGGAGAGCGTTTTAGACCTAAGCCGAATACCTGAATTGAAAAATTGGTCTTTGGAAGGCAGTGAAATGGTTTTAGGTGCAGGTATTTCCTATACAGACTTGGCAGACCCACAAATAGCAGCACTTGTTCCTGCTTTAACACAAGCGGCAAGAACTGTGGGTTCTCCACAAATACGCAATGCGGGCACCTTGGGGGGAAACTTAGCCACCGCCTCACCAGCGGGAGATACAATCCCTGTACTAGTAGCAATGGACGCAGTTCTGCAATTGAAATCCTCAACAGAAAACCGCGAAATCGCAATCACAGAATTCATAACCGGAGTTAAAACTAATGCTCTAAAACCAGGAGAAATCATTCAATCAATCAAAATGCCCGTATTTCAAGGACCACAGGAATTCTTAAAAGTAGGCACACGAAACGCAATGGTTATCTCAGTCGTTTCATTGGCATTAGTAACTGATTTTTTAGGAAGAAAGTTGAGGGTAGGGGTTGGTTCGGTATCACCTGTGCCTTTCCGAGCGACTGCAGCAGAAGAATTTATAGCACAAGAATTTGATTGGGAAACAAACAGTGCTCTTTCAGAGAAAGTGATAAACAAATTTTCCGAACTGGTAGCTGACTCAACAAAACCCATTGATGACCATCGAGGAACTGCAGATTACAGAAAACATGCAGTAGGAGTTTTAGCTAAAAGAGCCTTGGAGAGAGTTTGTGCGGGTGAGAAGTCATGACTTCTGAAATTTACACACTCACGGTAAATGGAAATGATCATCACGTCATTGATGGTCATCCATCCGAGAGTCTTCTGTGGGTTTTACGAGAAAGGCTGGAGCTTTCCGGATCGAAAAACGCTTGCGAGGAAGGGGAGTGCGGATCTTGCACAGTTCTTCTTGACGGGGAAATCGTTTGCAGCTGCTTAGTTCTTGCTGCTTCTGCTGTTGGTCGTGAGATCACCACAATCGAAGGACTGGGGTCAGGCAAGGAAATCTCAGATGTCCAGAAAGCTTTCGTCGAAGCGGGAGCGGTTCAGTGCGGATTTTGCACACCAGGACTACTAGTGACGATAGACCAACTATTGAATACAAATCCTGACCCAGATGAGTTGGTAGTCAGGGAAGCAATTAGTGGAAATCTTTGCAGGTGTACTGGTTACGGAAGAATCCTCGAAGCTGTTCGGATAGCAAGCAATAACCGAATAGCTCAAAATGAAGAGGAAAAAAGTAAATGAGCCGAGTTCAAACGTCAGATACAGCCATCAAAGGACCTCGGATAGGTGAGAGTGCTCTCCGTCCCGATGGAATCCCAAAAGTTAAAGGAGAATTTGTATTTTCCAATGACTTACGTCATCCAGACATGCTTTGGGGAGGAACTCTTCGCTCCCCACATCCAGCCGCAAGAATAGTTTCAATCAACGTAACGTCTGCTTTAAAAATGACGGGAGTACGCGCTGTTATAACTAGCGAAGATCTAGACGATATGCCTTTGTACGGACTCGAGCATCCCGATCAACCTGTTCTAGCTGATGGGTTAGTGAGATACCAGGGTGAACCCGTAGCAATAGTTGCAGCTGACCACCCTGAAAATGTAAGGCTAGCTTTGGAAGCAATAGATGTTGAATACGAATTAATTGAACCACTTTCAGACCCAAACTTGGCTAAAGAAGCTGAAGCAATACATCCGGATGGAAATCTTTTCAGGGAAATAGATCTCACCCACGGAAACAGTCAGGAAGAGGGAGAAATAATTGTTGAAGGAACATATGAAGTTGGGATGCAAGATCAAGCACCTTTAGGAACAGAATCAGGAATGGCAATTCCATCAGAAGATGGGGGAATTGACCTTTTTGTATCCACTCAATGGCTTCATGCCGACCGTGATCAAGTTGCCGCCTGTTTAAATCTTCCCACCGAAAAAGTAAGACTTACATTGGCAGGTGTCGGAGGAGCATTTGGAGCTAGAGAAGACATAAGTCTTCACATACACCTTTGCCTCTTAGCCATAAAGACAGGTAAACCCATAAAGATGTCATACTCGCGAACCGAAAGCTTCCATGGTCATGTGCACCGCCATCCAGCTCAGATGTGGTACCGACATCATGCTAAATCTGACGGAACCCTGACGCGAATTGAAGCTCGACTACTTTTAGACGGAGGAGCGTATGCATCTACAAGCAGTGCTGTGTTAGCTAACGCTACTTGTTTCGCAGCAGGCCCCTATCGTGTACCGAGCGTAGAAATTTACGGAGCAGTAGTCAGAACAAACAACCCTCCTTGCGGTGCCATGAGAGGATTTGGATGTGTGCAGGTTTGTTTTGCCCATGAAGCACAGATGGACAAACTAGCCATTGAATTGGGTATGGATCCTGTTGAATTACGTCTAAAGAATGCGCTTAAACCCGGAGATCAAATAATAACCGGACAAACTATTACTGGAACAGCTCCAGTAGCTGAGGTAATAGAGACATGCGCTCAACATCCCATTTCTGTAGGTTCAGCAACACAACAGATGGAACTACCAGGAGGTGCAGGGAGAACTGCAGATCCAAAAAACGTTGTAAGAGGAGAAGCGATTGCAGTTGGATTCAAAAATCTCATGTTTTCAGAGGGGTTTGATGATTTCAGCACGGCATCCTGTCAACTTTTAGATGGAGTAGCAACGATCACATGTGCATGTGCAGAAGTGGGACAAGGTTTTGTGACATTAGCTCAACAAATAGTCAGAGAAATTCTAGGAGTTGAAGAAGTAATTTTGGCACCCGCCTCCACAGCTACCGTAGGTTCGGCAGGATCCACTTCAGCAAGTAGGCAAACTTGGATGTCAGGTGGAGCAGTGAAGAGTGCATGTGAGGAAGTACGTATCAGACTTCTGTCTCGCATCGCAGAATCTTATAACTTAGATGTCGAATCTTTAGTAATAGTAGATGGAGGTATAGCCTCCCTATCAAGCGATTTTTCTATCAGCTTAAAAGAAGCCACTGCTGAACCGATAGAAGTAGAAGACACTTATCGACATTTGCCAACTCATCCTTTAGATGAAAAAGGCCAAGGGGATGCCCATGTTTCCTTTGCTTTTTCAGCTCATCGAGCGGTAGTGGATGTAGATCAGGAACTTGGATTAGTCAAAGTAGTCGAATTAATAACATCACAAGACGTAGGAAGAGTACTAAACCCTCTACAACTTCAAGGACAGCTGGAAGGTGGCGCTGCACAAGGTCTCGGCTTAGCTGTACTTGAGGAAATCAATGTTGTAGATGGTCGAATTCTTAACCCTTCTTTTACTGACTACTTGTTACCTACTTCTCTAGACATGCCACCAGTCGAAATAGCGGCCCTTATAGAGCAACCTGAACCTAATGCCCCTTTTGGAGCAAAAGGAGTTGGAGAACCACCAGCTATCTCGTCGACAGCTGCTGTCGCTTCAGCAGTTAGAAACGCTACGGGCTTAGATCTGCAAAGAGTTCCGATTAGACCTACAGACATTGTTTTTCCCGAAAGGAGCAAGAATGGCTGAAAACCTCCGAATAAATGGTGAACGTCTTCTAGCTCGTATTGAAGAACTTGCTTCTATAGGAGCCATTGACGGGGGTGGTTCCTGCCGTCTTGCTCTCACGGACGAAGATAGAGCGGGCCGTGACCTTGTAGTGACATGGATGAAGGATTTAGGCCTTGATGTAAGTATTGACTCAATTGGAAATGTAGTAGCAGTTCGGTCTGGAAAAATTGACGGCCCGCCAACTATGACAGGAAGCCACATTGACACAGTTAAAACAGGAGGTCGATATGACGGAAATTTAGGAGTGCTTGCAGGTTTAGAGATAATCGAGTCTCTTTCTGAAAACAATATTCAAACCCAACATCCAGTTGCAGTTGCATTTTTTACCGATGAAGAAGGTGCGAGATTTGCACCAGACATGCTTGGAAGTCTCGTTTATGTAGGAGGAATGACACTTGAGGAAGCATTAGATATAAAAGGCGTTGATGGTGTCAAAGTAGGAGACGAATTAGATCGCATTGGTTACAGAGGGACCTCTCCATGCCCCGGCCCTTCACCGAGAGCTTTTGTCGAATTGCATATCGAACAAGGTCCTGTTCTAGAAGTAGAAGGTGTGACAATCGGAGCGGTAACAGGAGTGCAAGGTATTTCATGGACAGAACTGACCGTCACAGGTGAATCTAATCATGCCGGAACCACTCCAATGGCGCTTCGTCACGATTCAGGTTTCGCAGCAGCGTCTATTTCTACTTATGTACGTGAGTTATCTTTAGAAATGGGAGGAAGTCAAGTAGCCACAGTGGGCAGATTGGAACTCAATCCTAATTTGGTCAACGTGGTTGCAGGGTCAGCTATTTTGACTGTCGATCTGAGAAACACGATCGAAGAACGTTTGTTAGAAGCAGAAAATAAGCTTGCTGATTTTCTTTCAGAACTAGGTTTGAGTGAAGGTTTAAAAATTGAAAAAAGACAATTAGCTAGATTTGAACCTGTCGAATTCAATCAAGAAGTAGTAAACACCGTAGAAAATGTAGCTTCTCGAATGGGACATTCAGTTATGCAACTTCCGTCGGGTGCAGGGCATGATGCCCAGATGATGGCAAGAGTTTGTCCGACAGGGATGGTATTTGTTCCAAGTCATAAAGGTATAAGCCACAATCCTCAGGAACATACAGATCCTGACGATCTTGTTGCAGGGTGCAACGTTTTATTCCAGACAATTCTTGAATTAGATGAGACTGATTTTGGAGGTGCAGAAAGCGAATGACACGTGTTTTAAAAATAGGTGCAGCGCAGCTTGGACCTATACAGAGAGATAACAATAGAAAAGAAGTAGTTGAACGTCTTATAGCTCTTCTCAACCAAGGAGCGTCGGAGTCTTGCGACCTTGTGGTTTTCCCAGAGTTGGCGCTCACGACTTTTTTCCCAAGATGGTGGTCAGAAAATATAGCTGAATTCGACCATTTTTTTGAAACGGAAATGCCTAGTCAGGAAGTTCAACCATTATTTGATGAAGCAAAAAAATTAGGGATCGGGTTTCATTTAGGTTATGCAGAAATGACATCTGATGGTCATCGTTACAACACCTCAATTATTGTTTCCAAAAATGGCGACACGCTTGGTAAATACCGGAAAGTCCACCTTCCAGGCCACGAAGAGAACGAACCTTGGAGGACTTTTCAACATTTAGAACGCTATTACTTCGAACCTGGAAATGAATTCAAGGTATTTGGAGCTTTTAATGGAGTTGTAGGGATGGCTATCTGCAATGACAGAAGATGGTCAGAAACCTACAGAGTGCTGGGCTTACAAGGTTGCGAACTCGCACTTATTGGGTACAACACTCCAGTGCATTATCCACCTGATCCAAGTCAGGATGTTTTAGCAGGTTTCCATAACCATTTAGTCATGCAATCAGGTGCATACCAGAATGGGATGTGGGTTGTTGGAGTAGCTAAAGCTGGAAATGAAGAAGGGTGTGACCTTCTAGGAGAGAGTTCGATAATAGCTCCATCTGGAGAAATCGTTGCCCAGTGTTCAACAGTGGAAGATGAATTAGTATCAGCAGTTGTCGATTTGGACATGTGCGTAAATTACAAGGAAACTCTTTTCGATTTTGATCGTTACAGGAGACCAGAGGTATACAAGTCAATCACTTCGCAAGTTGGCGTTGAGATACCAGAAGGAATTGAAGTTCGAAAACAAGACGATGAAAAATCTGAAGGATAGTTGATATGACGACTTTCGAACTAAATGGTGTCAGCGTTGAGACAGAAATGTCACATCCACACCTTTTAGCAGCGATACGGGATGAGTTTGGACTAATTTCACCTAAAGATGGCTGTTCTCCATCTGGTCAGTGTGGATGTTGCACCGTTTTAATCGATGGAAAAGCACGAGTCGCTTGTCAGACGTCAATGGAAAAAATAGAAGATACAAAAGTTTTAACATTAGAAGGCTTTGATCCGAAAGAACGTGAACTTTTTTCACAGACCTTTGCAGCGCACGGCGCCCTTCAATGTGGATTTTGCATTCCGGGTATTTTGGTTAGAGCTAAGTCATTAATCGACCGTAAAGGAAGCTCGCTAACTCGTGAAGAGTCGTCTAGACATCTAGGAGCTCATCTTTGTAGGTGCACAGGTTATACCAAAATTTTAGATGCAGTTGAATCTCTAGCTGCCGGCACAACGCCCGTAAAAATCCAAACTGGAGGTGTCGGAACTTCAGGAAGTCGCTATGAAGCTGAGGCTCTAAGTTTAGGAGACAGACCATTTATTGACGATATAAAGCCTAGTGGTTTACTTCATGGGGCTTTCAGGTTGTCTGACCATGCAAGAGCAGAAGTTATAAAAATAAGTATAGAAGTTGCGGAGAACTTAGAAGGGGTCGAGAAGATAATCACAGCCTCGGACGTTCCAGGAGAGTTGCGAGTTGGTTTAATACATGAGGATTGGCCGATATTCATTCCTGAAGGGGGGAAAACTTCTTACTTAGGTGATGTTTTGGCTTTAGTAGTTGCAAAAGACAGAGAGACAGCGCGTAAAGCAGCTGAGTTAATTGAGGTTGAATACAGAGTTCTGAAACCATTTAGTGATCCCGTCGAAGCAGTTACTTCTAACGAAGATGCAGTCTGGGGTTTAGATGGCAATGTTTTGTCAGAGTCAAGTTATGAACGGGGTGATACCGAAAAAGCTCTTAAGGGATCAAAACACATAGTTGAAGAAATATTTCAAACCCAGAGAGTTGAGCAGGCTTTTCTTGAGCCTGAATCAACACTTGCGGTGCCTAATGAAGAAGGACTCTATGTGTATTCAGGCGGCCAGGGGGTCTGGGATGACCGAAACCAGATTGCAAAAGTGCTTGGAGTAGACACGAGTAAGGTAACGGTTGAGCTTGTTTCTAATGGTGGCGCATTTGGTGGTAAAGAAGACTTGTCAAATCAGGCACAGACTGCTCTAGCTGCGTATCTAATAGGAAAACCAGTACGTTGCACTTTAAGCCGTGAAGAATCGTTACTCATACACGCTAAGCGACATCCAATCCAAATGAAATTTAAAGCAGGTTGCGATGAGAATGGTCTACTTACAGGATTGTGGGTTCGTATGATTGGCGATTCGGGACCATATGCCTCAGTAGGTATGAAGGTATTGGAAAGAGCTGCAGGGCATGCAAGCGGCCCGTATGTGGTTCCTGCAATTGATGTTCGTTCAATTGCCGTAAGAACAAATAATCCAATAGGAGGGGCATTTCGAGGCTTTGGTGCTAATCAAGCTCAGTTTGCAATGGAAGGAGTAATGGACCGACTAGCGGAAAAAGTCGGAATAAGTGGATGGGAGATTAGAAAACGTAACGTTGTTAAACCTGGGTCGATTTGGGGACCTGGGCAGATTATGGATGAAGGTAGCAGAGGTGCGAATTCCTGTTTAGAAGCAATTAAAGAATCATATGATCAGGCAATCAAAGATGGCAAAGTAGTCGGTTTAGGCCTTGGTCTAAAAAATTCGGGTCTCGGAAACGGTGCAAAAGAAATAGCTAAGGCGGTTGTCAGGTTCCGTCAAGATGGCAAAGTCGAAGTAAGACACTGTTGGACTGAAATGGGACAAGGAGTTCACACAGTTGCTTTGCAAGTCGCTGTTGAAGAGTTAGGTGTTGACCCTTCTCTGGTAGAGGTAATTGTGGATACAAGTAGAGAAATGAATGTAGGTCAAACGACTGGTAGCAGGGGAACACTAATGGGGGCAGGCTCAGTTGCGGATGCCTGTAGAACTGCAATGGCCGATGGATGTAAACCTGAGATTGATTATCAGGGAGAATATCGAGTTGATTGGACAAATTCGATGTCAGATGATGTGGAAAACCCTTTGATTCATTCAACTTTTGGATATGCGGCACAACTAGTAGTAATGGGCGAAGAAAAAGAGAAAGTTGAATATGTAGTGGCCGCTCATGATGTTGGCAGGGCAGTAAATCCGGTTTTGTGTGAAGGGCAAATTGAAGGAGCGGTACATATGGGATTGGGATACGCGCTTACGGAAGGTTTTCCTACAGATGAAGAAGCAAAACCTCGAAATATGACACTTAAGAGCCTTGGGATTTTGAGACCTAAGGACATGCCTCCAGTAGAAGTAATTCTAGTTGAAGAGCCACAACCTGATTCACCGTATGGGATAAAAGGAGTAGGGGAAATTGGATTAGTCCCTACCGCTGGAGCGGTAGCTGCCGCTTTGCACGGTCAAGATGGAATTTGGCGAAAGAGCTTACCAATGGCCTCAGATGTTCAACAGGAGAATTGGCAAGAATGGAATTGTGATGACTGACGAATTTATTGGATCGGATGAGACGCATGGTCTCGTTTGTGCCCATCATCACCTTTATTCAACGTTAGCTAGAGGGATGCCTGCACCAGCGAGCCAGCCTGACAACTTTGAAGAGATACTAAAGATGGTCTGGTGGCGTCTTGACAGGGCACTTGACCTTGAATCGATCAAATGGTCTGCGATGCTTGGGGCTCTTGAAGCAGTAGAACGTGGTTGCACAGCAATTGTTGACCATCACGAATCACCCGAAGCGATTGAAGGTTCTTTGAGCGTTATAGCTGAGGCTTGTGAAACGGTAGGAATAAGAGTCCTGTGTTCCTACGGAGTAACGGATAGGCATGGTCCTGATGGAGCGAAAAAAGGATTAGACGAAAACAGACGTTTTTTAGAAGAGGGGGGACTCGGAATGGTCGGTTTGCATGCGTCTTTTACATGTGAAGATGAAACAATAGAATCGGCTGTCGAAATCGCTGAAAGTTTTGATGTAGGTGTCCATGTGCATGTAGCAGAGGGAGCAGTCGATGCAAGTGCTGTTTCAAGATTGAAGGACTATTCAAAAGACAATTGGCTTATTATTCATGGGGTGCATCTTGAAGACAACCATGGTCTTAAAGGTACATTGGTTCATAATCCACGATCGAACATGAATAATTCTGTTGGTTACGCTAATCCTGTTAGATTTAATAACGAAATTGCATTAGGTACGGATGGAATCGGTGCTGACATGCTTGAGGAATTTCGTCTTGCTTATGCTCGTCATCGTGAGTCTGATATAGCGGCTTCGCCTGAGACAGCTTGGGGATGGTTAACAAATGGTTATCGCATTATTCCCGAAGCGATGAATGATCGAGTTGTTTGGAATTATCCAAATATGGATCCTTGGGAGCTTGCATTTTCAACAGGAGTCAATCCGATAGAGGTTATGGTTGAACAGGAAATCATTTGGGCAAATGGGACATCAACTCGTGTGGACGCCAATGAAATTAGAGCGAAAGCTGCTGAACAAGCAAAAAAGGTTCACGCAAGATTAGCTGAAATTGTTTGAAGTTTAGATTTGAAAATAGGAGAGAAAATGACTCGATTAGCGATTTATCTACAAGATGCTCATTCGATTAGTGAAGCGATCGAATACACACAGTATGCGGAGTCGAATGGTTTTGAAGCTGTATGGCAGGCTGATTCTCGACTTGTCCGTGACGCAGTTGTTCCCATGGCAGCGTTTGCTGCAAAGACTGAAAAAATTAAAATAGGTTCTGGTGTAGTTGATTGTTGGACCCGAAATCCTGCAAGACTGGCTTCTACTTTTTCGACTTTAGATGACTTGGCGCCTGGTCGAATTATTCTTGGTATCGGGGCATGGTGGGACCCGTTGGCTTCAAAAGTGGGGATAGAGCGCAATAAGCCGTTAAAGGTGATGAGAGAAGTGGTCACTACAGTAAGAGCACTGTTAGCTGATGAAACCGTCAGCTTCTCAGGTGACTTTGTAAAACTTGACGGAGTAGAACTCGATTACGTATACCAAGAACGGCGACCTAAAGAGGTGCCAATATACATCGGTGCAACTGGGATGAAAATGATGGAGTTGACTGGTGAGATAGCCGACGGTGTCGTTCTGAATTATTTGGTTTCACCCGAATACAACAAAAGAGCTATGGAACATCTAGAAATCGGGGCCTCAAAAGCTGGTCGAAGTATCGATGAGATTGACCGCCCCCAACTTGTTGTTTGTTCTCTAGCTGAAGATCGAAAAGAAGCTTTAGATGGAGCTCGACTTATGGTTACCCAATACTTAGGGCAGCAACCCCACATCATGAAAGCCTCTGGAGTTCCTGAAGAACTTTTAGATGAGATTGGTCAAGTTTTGACATGGCCGGCAACTCATGAACAGGTAGAAGCAGCATCAAAATTGGTTCCTGATGAAGTAGTTCAGATGATTTGCGCTGCGGGAACTCCTGATGAAGTAAGAGAAAAAGTAGCTCAATACATGAAAGATGGATGCACATGTCCGATTCTTTACCCACTAGGACCCGACGTCAGATTAATGATCGACACCTTTAGCGGATGGTCACCATGAGTCAACGTTTAGTCATCAGAGGACTAAGACATCCAGGTGACATTGCTTTAGAGAATGGTGTCATAACACAAGTTGGTCTCATAGAAGCAAAAGACGGAGATAAAGTTCTTCTTTGTGATGGGGATATAGCAACACCAGGTTTGATAAATACCCATCATCATCTGTACCAATGGATGACTCGGGGTCAGGCAGTTGGATGCAACCTGTTTGATTGGTTAGTTCACCTATACCCAGTTTGGGGGAAACTCTCAGTTGACGATGTGCATGCCGCCGCCCTAGTAGGTCTTGGCGAACTAGCATCAACTGGATGCACGACAGCATTTGACCATCATTACTTGGTACCTAACGGAGATGATTCGGTATTTGATGCAATTGTTGAAGCAGCTAAACAAGTTGGAATTCGACTGCATTTGTCTCGAGGTTCAATGGACCTCGGTGAGAGCAAAGGTGGATTGCCACCAGACCATGTCGTAGAAGATCGAGAAGCGATTCTTTCTTCGACAGAGTCAATAATCGCTAAGCATCATGATGGCGAGATGGTTCATGTAGTTGTTGCTCCATGCAGCCCTTTTTCGGTAACGACCGAGTTGATGATTGATTCTGCTGAACTTGCTAGAAAACACGGAGTTCGACTCCACACACACCTTTGTGAAACTTTAGAAGAGCAAGAATATTGTTTGGCCAATTTTGGACGGAGACCGGTTGAAATGTTGGATGAGTGGGGTTGGGTGGATGATGACGTCTGGTTGGCTCATGGAATCCATATAGACCAGGATGAAATGAAGAGACTCGGAGCAGCTGGTACAGGAATCGCACACTGCCCATCCTCAAATGCACGTCTAGCTGCTGGAATGTGTCCAGTGACTGACCTTCTGGAAGCCGGTTGCCCAATAGGACTTGGAGTAGACGGGGTGGCATCAAATGAGATTGGAGGCTTATTCCCAGAACTCAGACAGGCACTTTTCACTGCACGGCAAAGAGAAATGAAGCCTGATGCCCTTATGCCCTATGAAGTAGTCGAAATGGCAACAAAAGGTGGAGCACGCTGTTTAGGGTTAGAAGATTTAGGAACCTTTGAAGTAGGTCAGAAAGCTGATATCGCTATCTGGCCAGGGGGAGATTTAGGTGACATACCGGATCCTATTACAGGTCTTGTTATGGGCCCTGATAGAAGAGTGCGACACCTTTTTGTAGGAGGTAGTCAAATCATTGAAGAAACAGAACTTAAAAATGTCGATATGAATTCTGCTCATTTAGAATTGACCGATCATGCAAAAAGGCTTTTTGATAACTGATTCTAAAAAGGATTAGAAATGCCAAATTTTGCTGTTTGAGCAGTTAGTGAACCCCAACGGCGTGTACCAAATTCAAAATGCCACCATTCCGGTTCGAAAACAATGAAACCATGTGAGCGCATCGTCCAATACAAAAATCTACGAAAATCTCGGGCGTATCCAGGAGTTTCTTCTAAATAATTTGCTCGAGCTGCTTGAGTAATATCATCAAATCCTGATCCGGGTGTTAAAGGAACATCATCAACAGTGAAAGTCAGATCGATCGCTCCACCAGTTAAATGGGGAGGCGGTGTAAAGGGATCACTTGATGGTTCGGCGAACAATTCTTCGGGAACTTCTGAGTCTTCACATGCGGCTTTAAAGAGTTCACTTTGTAAAGCCAGTGGTCTCCATGCATCAAAAATTCCCAATCCCCACCTATCAGGGAGTCCTTCAGCTATGCAATAAAGTTTTTCAGCAACAGATTCACGGAGCCAAGAGTTCTCTAAAGCGTTTTCCCAGCCTGCCTCCCAATAACAATTAAGAGTTTTGATACGAGAATGTTTTAACGAAACAAGAGGTTCATCATCAGTCATTGTTAAAGCAGGTGCTTCAGGTTCCCATAATTCAGGCATAGATTCAGATTCAGGGACGTTTATGTCTATATTTTCGAAAAATTCCTGCACATCACTGGTTAGAACAGGTTCTCCAATCTTAGGCATATCAACCTCCAAGAACCTGAGCTGTTGTCTCAAGTAAAGAAATTCCACTATCAGGTTCAAACACCGGAATCATAAATTCGTCAAAACCATGCATTTCGAAAAGGTCAGCAAGCTCATTAGCACACTCTTTTACACTTCCAGAGATAACAAAAGGTAGAACCCAGTCATCAGACACGTATTCAGCGGCAGCTTCAAGACCATCAGCGAGAGCACCTCGAATATTCGAAATATCTTTCTCAGAGACACCCAACTCCTCAAGTACTACTGCAGGTGAGTCCACCAGTCTGTATGTCATATGAGGTCTAACAATTTCAAGGGATTCATCGTCAGTGACGATCATCGTCGAGTAACAAATTTTAGGATCATTCCCTTCACGTTCAGCGCCCATCCGTATCTGTTTCACGTATTCGCCTAGTGAAGGTTTGAAAATAAAATCCAACATCACTCCATCAGTAAAAGCGCCGCCAAGGTCAAGCATCTTTGGGCCACGTCCAGCTAACCAGATCTCAATATCAGATCTCCCATAATCTAATTGCGCCGATTTAAAAGAAAAAACTGGTCCTTCCAAATCAACTTTTTCACCAGCGAATAACTGTCGACAAGCAGAAATAGTTTGACGAACAGTTTCAAGAGGTTTGTAACGCTGAATTCCGAGAGGGTCCAAAGTCAGACTCCCACCCGCTCCTATCCCCAAAAAGGCACGACCGTCAGACATTTCATCAAGAGAAGCTATAGCAGCCGCAGTCTGACCTGGATGACGGGTGTAAGGATTCGTAATACCAGGACCAACAATCAAGTTTTCCGTGGCTCTAAGAATCGCTGTCATGGTTACATACACATCCCGAGTCGCTAACCCTTCGTCGTAAACCCAGCAACGTTCAAAACCCAGTT
>PBYV01000026.1 GCA_002729765.1 Acidimicrobiaceae bacterium | reverse complement strand
TCAAGAAAAGATAAATGCTTTTGCTGACCTAACTAGAGATCATCAATGGATCCATATTGACGAAGAGAAAGAAAAAGCTGGACCATTCGGCACAACTATTGCGCATGGGTTCTTCACACTTAGCTTGGTGCCAGTTCTAAGTTTGATGCTCGAAGGCTCTTCAGGAGCACGTTTAAAAGGTTTTCAAAATGTCATCAACTACGGAGGGGATCGTCTTCGCTTTCTCGCACCTGTTCCGGCCGGTTCAACTGTTCATGCAAGAACACGCATGAAAGAAGCTAAAGAACATAAAGCTGGGACGTTGATCTCCACTGAAGTAGCTATACACGTGAAAGGTAGTGAAACACCTTCGGTTCTTTATGAAAGTTTGAGTCTATTTCAAGGCTAAAAAGTATTACTTCAATTGTTTTTAATAGTCATACCGCCATCGACCATAAGTAAATGTCCAGTTATGTAACTTGATGCAGGTAAAGCAAGGCTCAGAATTGCATGTGCAACCTCTTCAGGTTCTGCGTATCTTCGAACTGGGACTCTTCGGCGTGCAAATTTTTGTTTAGCTTCCTCTGGTATCTCATCTGTCATACCAGTTCTTATAGGACCTGGTCCCACAGCGTTAACTGTTATTCCGCTTTCTCCTAGCTCTACTGCCAGAGCTCGTGTGAGTCCAACAACTCCATGTTTAGCTGCAGTGTAAATTGATGCTGCTGCTGAACCTCCAACTCCTTCAGTTGAGGAAACATTGATGATTCGCGGAGCGGCAGAATTATTCAAATACGGTAAAGATTCTCTTATAAGGCGCATATGTGAGCTGAGAAGAATGTCAATTCCACTCTGCCAGTGTTGTTCCATCAAAGGGTCATTGATAGCCACTGGCATGGAGACACCGGCATTGTTAACAATGACATCAATAACTTCGTTGTTTTCGGAATTCCAGCGAGATACCTCTTCGGTAACGTTTTTTATTTTTGTTCCATCGGTAACATCAAGTTCCCATCCTCTGGCTTTCCCCCCACTCTGGTTAATTTCTTCAACAACACTCTCGACGCGTTGCAAGTCAATATCGGTTACTGCCACATATGAACCGTGGTCAGCGAACAAATGAGCCGTAGCGCGTCCTATGCCTGAACCCGCTCCTGTGATTAATACGACATGGCCCTCCACAGATCTGCTAAGTGAGCTAAGCATTTCGGCTCACCTCAATCGGATTTGCTCTGTGCACCAATTGCTCCTTTTTCACGGAGATCATCAATAGTCTGCTGATCCAGTCCTAGTTCAGCCAGTATTTCATCTGTGTGCTCCCCAACTGTTGGAGCTTTAGTCGGATCAGGAGGAAGTTCTCCGTCGATATAAACAGGTAAGGGCAATTGATCGGCCCCGATCTCATCTTGAGGAATGAAAGGCATCCTCTGTAAAAACTGTGGGTCTTTAGTAACTGTTTCATGGTCATTAACTGGTGCTATGGGAACATTTTTTTCCTGCCCAAAACTCAACCATTCAACACTGGTTCGCGTTTTGAAGATCTCTCTTAGCTGTTCTTGGAGTTCGACGTTGTTGCGAGCGTGATCAGCATATTGGGAACCAGGCCAACGTTCGAATAAATCCATTCTGTTTATGCCTTCACAAAAGTTTTGCCAGAATGCTTTTTCTGAAGCCATAAATAAAACATGTCCATCTATAGTTTCGTAAATTTGATATCTCACACCTTCCCACATGCCAGCCAAGCCTGGAGCTCTTCTTTCATAATCATCAGACGGATTTCCTGTCACTTCATCTTCTGGCCTCAGATAGGCCCGATATGTTTCAATCCTGTACCAGTCCATATATGCAGCTGCATCTGACTGAGCTACTTCAATTTGTCTTCCTTGGCCTGTTTCTCTGGCGTTAATAACAGCGGCAAGTATCCCAAGCGCTGCGAGCATAGGGCCCACATTTATTCCAATATTCGGCATTGAGGGGATCCGTTTGAATCCGTCATCATCAACTACGGGTTCTATCAAACCAGCCCAGGTGTCATAAGCAATTCCATGACTTGGAAGGTCCCTGTACGGGCCTGTCGCTCCATAGCCTGAAATTGTACAAAAAACGATTTTTGGGTTGATCTGTAACAATTCATTAAAACCAAATCCAAGACGTTCTAAAGTTCCAGGGCGCATAGCTTCAACCACAACATCTGTCTTCTCCAACAAACTTCTGTACACCCCAGCACCATCTTCATCCTTAAGGTTTATTGCGATACTTCTTTTGCCCCTGTGCGTATGCAAGTGAAGGAGCGAATTTCCTTCAATTATCGGCCAAGTCATCTGACGTATGTAATCACCTGAAGGTGATTCAACCTTTACTACTTCTGCGCCTAAATCGGATAGAAATGTTCCTACTAGTCCAGGTCCAAGAAGTGAATTTTCTACAACTCTGAGACCTTTTAATAAATCATTGCCGCCCATACGTAAAGTCTCTCCGATGTTTCTTAAATCAACAAGCCGTAAGCTCATCTAATTATCTAAATCTGTAAAAAACAGACTTTTTTAAAGTCGCGGGTTCAAATGTTTTCGGTTACGGTGCGATAATTAGATTTGACTTGGAGGTGTCAATTGTCCCCTATCGTTATTCTCGCTGGTGTACGAACTCCCATTGGTCGTCTTCAGGGAGGGCTTAAATCAATTTCAGCTACTGATCTCGGTGCCACTTCGATTAAGGCTGCTTGTGACAGAGCTGGAATTGAACCTTCTCAAGTTGATTTCTCTTACCTAGGGAATGTGATTTCAGCTGGAATTGGACAAGTTCCTGCTCGTCGTGCCGCTTTCGATGCAGGGATCCCAATGACTTCGCCTTCGACTCTACTTAATAGAGCCTGTCTTTCTGGAATGCATGCCATTCATTTAGCAACTCAGATGATACGCCTCCAAGAAGCTGAAATTGTTCTCGCCGGTGGGATGGAGTCGATGACCAACTCTCCATATATGATCCCTGGGGCAAGGTCAGGTTTAAGATTCGGCGATAGTGAACTTATTGATTCGATGCTGTTTGATGGTCTTACTTGCACTATTGAGAATTGTTCTATGGGTGAAGCAACTGATCGTTTTACTGAAGAACTCGGCATTTCACGCCATGATCAAGATGCTTTTGCTGCACAATCACATCAGCGTGCTACAAAAGCACAAAAAGATGGTGTTCTGGATGAGGAAATTTGCCCTGTCGAGATTCCTCAAAGAAGTGGAGACAGTCTCACCATTAAAGATGATGAGGGGATTCGTCAGGATGCCGATCTTGAATCCATGGCTCGCCTTTCTCCCGCTTTTACAAAAAATGGCTCAATCACTGCTGGGAATGCATCACAAATTTCAGATGGAGCTGCTGCAGTAATAGTCACAACAATGGACAAGGCAAATGAACTGGGTGTAGAACCTGTTGCTGAAATATTGGCTCATGGTCAGGTCGCAGGGCCAGATACAAGCCTTCTTCATCAGCCAAGTAACGCTATCAATGCTGCATTGGACTCGGCTGGGATGGAAGTAAGTGATTTGGATCTTTTTGAAATAAATGAAGCTTTTGCTGCTGTTGCACTGGCTTCCATGAGTGCTCTTGGTGTGAGTGAAGAAATTGTAAATGTGAATGGCGGAGCTATAGCTCTTGGGCATCCAATCGGCATGTCAGGGACTCGAGTTACACTGACCCTTATCCATGAACTGCAACGCCGAGGCGGAGGTTTAGGCGCTGCCAGTCTTTGCGGTGGTGGCGGTCAAGGCGAAGCACTAATTCTGAAGGTTTGAAGATGGAAGAAAACACTACATTTGATTATCCAATTGCAAGTACAAAAAATGGTGATGTCGCTGGACGTTTCAGAAATGATGTGGAACTGTTCGCTGGAATACCTTATGCATCTCCCCCAGTCGGCGATTTAAGATTTGCCGCCCCTGTCCCTCCAGACAACTGGGAAGGTGTTAGAGATGCCAAACGTTTTGGCGCTGCTTCACCCCAACTACCTGGCGAAGGTCTAACTGATCGATTCCCTGTCCGTTGGGATGAAGACTGTCTATACCTAAATGTCGTTACCCCTTCATCGGATGATGAGAAACGACCTGTTTACGTTTGGATACACGGGGGCGCTTATAGAAAAGGTCAAGGTGGAGTTGCATGGTATGACGGAACTTCTTTTGCCTCACGCGGTGATGTGGTAGTTGTAACAATCAACTACCGATTGGGGGCTTTCGGTTTTACAGAACTGGTTGAACATTTTGGAGAGAAATTCTCTTCTTCAGGTTTAAATGGGTTACTTGACCAAATTGCTGCTCTTCAGTGGGTTCAAGAAAATATTGCCTCTTTTGGCGGAGACCCAAATCAGGTAACCGTTGGTGGAGAATCAGCTGGAGCTTTCAGCGTTGCCAATCTTCTTGCTTCTCCATTAGCGAAAGGGTTGTTTCATCGTGCCATCGCTCAGAGCGGAGCTGCTTTCCACATACATGAACCTGAAGCGGGAACGAAAATAGCTTCAGAATTGTTGGAAGCGTTGGGAAATCCTACTTCGGAGGAAATCCTAGATTTACCTGCAATTGAAATTCTTGAAGCTCAAGAAGCCCTAATTGAAAAATGGGGCTTTGCAGCTAGAGGAGTTCAACCCTTCTATCCAGTGTGGGGGCACCAAGCTTTACCTGAGCCTCCAATAGATCTGATCGGTAAAGGGTCTTCGAGTGACATTCCGCTTCTTATAGGTACTAATGAAGATGAAATGTCTCTGTATGGTTTTACTGACCTTAACGAGGGAACTCTTTTCCGATACGTAGAAAGGATCGTTGACAACCCTAAAGAGGTAATCGATTCATACCGAGAAAGAATTGGTGATGATTCTGGTTGGCTTGCCTGTGCCATCGGAAGCGATTGGGTTTTCAGGATTCCTGCTATTCGCTTAGCTGAAACAAGAGAAAACCATGATGGGAATACTTGGATGTATCTTTTCTCATGGGATTCAAGAGCTTTCGAAGGAAGGTTCGGGTCTGCTCATTCTCTTGAATTGCCTTTTACTTTCAATACTCTTGATCGTGCTGGTGTGAATATTTTTATAGGGGAAGGAGAACTTCCAACTCATGTTGCTGAAGCCATGCACGACGCTTGGATTTCATTTATTAGAGATGGGAACCCTTCCACCGCAGTTCTCGGTGAGTGGCCTACCTATACAACAGAGAATAGAGCTGTCATGGAAATAAACGATGACTGTGATCTTCTAATAGACCCTCAAAGTGAAGAACGTTCTCTGTGGGACGGTGTCAGATGAGTAACTCTAAACGTGTTCTGGTTATGGGTGGCACACAATTCAATGGTCTGACCCTTGTGCACGAATTAGTTAGATCAGGCCATGATGTGACAATCCTTAATAGAGGTCAAACTGAAGCTCCTCTCCCCGATGGGATCACTCGCCTGAAAGCTGATCGAAGTGACCCTGATCAGATTCGCGATGTTCTTAATGGACTTGATTTTGATGTTGTACAAGATATGACTGCTTACCATCCTGAGGATGTAGCGCTGATGGTTGAAATTTTCTCAGGAGAAATTGAGCATTACATCTTCGCTAGCTCAACAGTAATTTACGAAGCGACCGATATTTTACCTATCACTGAGAATCACCCTAAAGAAAGAGGTGACCCTCAAATTGAGTATGGACTGCACAAATTGTTATGCCAGGACATCCTTGACGAAGCACACGAAAATAGCTTCCCATCTACAACTGTTGCTTTTGCAATGGTTTATGGACCTAGGAACATTATTCCTGATCGTGAACAAAGAATGTTCGCTCGAATGGAATCAGGAAGACCGATTTTAATCCCTGGGGATGGAACCACCCTCAGCCAAGTTGGGCATGTTGATGACCAGGCAAGCGCACTTGAAGCCCTTATGTGTAAACCTGTTAGTTTTGGTCGTCTCTACAACCTCACCGGAAGCGGTTCTCAATCTGATATTGATTATGTGGAAACTACTGCTGATGCAATAGGGCAAAATGCAGAAATGCGGTTTATACCTTCTGAGGTTATGGAGCGACTCTGGGATGGTGAAATTGAATTTGATTCAGCAGCCAGCAGCAAGGTGAAAGTGGATATAAGAACTAGTGAAGAAGCTTTGCGGAAACAGGCTGCGATTCGTCATCGTTTTCGTTTCACAACTGTGATTCCTAGGTTGGCTCCTAATATTCATCGTTGGAATCGAGATGTGATGTTCAGTATCGACGCTATTTGCAAAGATACTGGCTGGGAGCCGAAACATACTTTGTCGACAATGGCATCCCAAACCTATAAATGGCATAAAGAAAGTGGCGGACGAGAGTTTGACTGGTCTTATGAAGACCAAATACTCAGTCTGATTGATTAATTATTGACAACAGGAAAGTGGCAAGCAACAAAATGGTCGTCTCCAACCTGTTTCATTTCAGGTTCCTTTTCTTCGCATAGGGTTTGCGCAGATGGGCATCGGGTTCTGAATCGACAACCTGTTGGAGGGTTTATAGGTGATGGCATGTCGTCACCGATTGCTGATTCTGATTCATCGACTGTGGAAGCAGGTTCGGGCGCTGACGCCAACAAGACCCGAGTATATGGGTGGGCAGGTAAGGAATAAATTGTGTCAGAACTTCCAATCTCGCAAATTTTTCCAAGATACATAACCACCACCCGGTCGCTGACATTCCTAACTACTGATAGGTCATGGCTTATAAATAAGAGTGTTAAACCATACTTTTCTTTCATTTCCTCTAAAAGGTTTAATATCTGAGCTTGAACGGAAACATCAAGAGCGGAAACAGGCTCGTCACAAATAAGAATTTCAGGATCTAATGCAACAGCTCTAGCTATAGAAATCCGCTGACACTGACCGCCAGAAAACTCATGAGGCCTTCTATTTGCTGCTATTTTAGGGTCGATACCAACAGATTCGAGTACCTCGTCAACCCGATCTTCGATTTGTTGTGCGCTCATACCATTGGGCCAGATAGTCAATCCTTCTTTAACTACTTCACGAACTAGCCTTCGAGGGTTCAAAGAGGAAATAGGATCTTGAAAAATCATCTGCAATTTAGGTCTGACTTTCCTAAGTGCATCTCCCTTCAAGCCTGTGAGTTCAATTGAATCTCCCTCTGAAGTGACCATCACATTGCCTGACGTCGGCTTGGGTAGTTGGACTACAGATCGGGCAGTCGTGGACTTACCGCATCCTGATTCACCAACAATTCCAAGTGTTTCACCCTTTTTGACATCAAAGCTGACATCAGAGACTGCATGTACTATTTCATTTCGACCTACATTAAATTCCATTATCAGATTCTTGACACTAAGAACTATGTCATCACCATCACGCAACTGAGCCACTCCGCTACCAGCCATCAGATCTCTCCTGTTTCCGTGTGAACGGCAAATGCTTCAAATTCTTTCATGTCTAAACCTGCGGGTGTGTGTCCTGTATTCTGATTAGCCTCTCTAGCCTTGATGCCTTCTGGCGTACCTACCGGATTATGACATGCACAAAAGTGTCCTTTTTCTTGCTCAACCAGTGGTGGCATCTCAGTTAAACATTCACTAGTGGAATAACGGCACCTCGGCGCAAAAGGACACCCTTCAATCCTTCCTATCACTTCGGGTGGTTTACCCGGAATAGGAACGAGTCTCGTATGACTTGGAGTGTCGATTCTTGGGATTGTTGCATTCAGAGCTTCCGTATAGGGATGCATCCCTTCACATTCTAAAAGAGCCGAAGTTGGAGCTTCTTCCATTGTTCGACCACCATACATAACCATAATTTCATCCGTTCGACCCTTCACAACACCAAGATCATGGGTTATCAAAATCATCGACATCCCACGCTCTTTTCGAAGGTCGTCTAAAAGATCCAAAATATGCTTTTGAACCGTAACATCCAGCGCGGTTGTGGGTTCATCAGCTATTAGAAGCCTTGGTCCGCATGCCAAAGCTATGGCAATCACGACTCTTTGTCTGAGACCTCCAGAAAGCTCATGAGGATATTGTCGTAGCCGTTTAGCGGGTTCTGCGATTCCTACTTGTTCAAGCAAATATCCAGCTTCAGTCATAGCCTCACTACGACTTCGGTTCATGTGAACACGCAGTGATTCAGCAATCTGTTCACCAATGCGTTTAACCGGATTCAAAGAAGTCATCGGGTCTTGAAAAATCATGGTCATTTCAACACCCCAAAAATGTTTTTCTTTCTTTCTAGCGAGGTCTCTTAAATCTCTTCCGTCAAATTTCATCGAACCTTTCACCTGTGCATAAGAAGGCAAAAGATTCATTAGTGTTTTGGCGGTAACAGATTTACCAGATCCAGATTCACCCACAATTCCTATCGATTTTCCGGGTTCAAGGTCAAATGAAACTCCATCTACAGCGCGAACAGATCCTTGTTCAGTTAAAAAACTGACATGAAGGTCTTCAATAGAAACTAATGAGCCAGTCATTATCAACCTCCCCCAATTCCCATTTCACGTACATCAAAGAAATCCCTTAACCTGTCACCTGCATAATTGAGTGACATCACTGTTAGAAACATGACTCCTATGGGGAACATTGAAACCCATGGTGCTTTTTGAAGAGTTCTCGAGGCGGATCCCAAAACAATCATCTTTCCCCAGGAAAATCCTTCTTCAACAGAAAGCCCTAAAAACGCAAGCCCCCCTTCTCCGACAATCGCCAAGGCCATACCTAAAAACGCAAGGGCTCCCATTGGGATGGTCACATTAGGAAGAATTTCTCTAATCATGATCCTTCGATTGGTGGACCCTAAAATTCTTGCTGCCGCTACGAACTCTCTTTCAGCGTTAGAAATTGTGATAGCACGCGCTAAACGTGCGATTGGTGCGACACCTATGACTCCAATTGTTAAGCAAACAACTGCGAGTGTTTGACCTAGAAGGGAAATTATCAAAAGTGCAAGGACTAAACCCGGGAAAGCAAAGAGTATAAAAATTATAATGGAGAGGAATTTATCGGTCGCACCTTTGAAAAACCCAGCGACGATTCCTAAGGGTCCTCCAACGGCAAATCCAAAAACTATGGCGAAAAAACCAACAGTGAGAGAAACTCTGGATCCCCAAATTGTTCTAGAGAACATATCTCGGCCATTGGTATCAGTACCGAACCAATTATCCCAGTTTGGAGCATCAAGACGTCCCCCTACTCCTGTCTGATTCGGATCAGGAATAGGCAAAATAGGCGCTAAGAAAGCTGCCATAACTACCAAAACGATCCATCCGATAGCAACCCAGAAACCGTAACCTATTTTGCGTTTCTCTCTTATCTCGTCGTCTATTAGAGAGGAAACTTCATCTTGAGGACTTAGACCTCTAAAACCGCGTCTTGTCGTTATTTGATTAAGTTTCACGACTTACCCTCGGATCGATAACGGAATAAAAAAGGTCAACAATGAAGTTGATTGCTATGAACGATGACGAAATTATAGTGACCAATCCGAGCACTAGTGGAAAATCATCACGAATGACAGCTTCAACAAAAGTTCTTCCCAGTCCTGGGATTACAAAAATTTGTTCAACAACTAACGCTCCACCTATTAAGCCTCCAGTGCTTAAACCAAAAACTGTCACCAAAGAGAAAAGAGAAGGTCGTAGAACGTGACGAAACATTATCCAACGATCTGAAAGTCCTTTGGCTTTTGCCATAAGAACAAAATCTTCCTGCAAGGTTGTTATCAGGTCTGTTCTTAATAGACGAAAGTACGTTGCGGCTAAAGGCAAAGCTAAAGTCATTCCCGGCAGAACGGTCGATCGTAAACGACTGAATAAGTCATCGTCTTCGTACCGGCTTGGGAATATCTGCCATTTGACTACAAATAAGTAAAATAGGATCACACCGAGTGCAAAATTTGGTAGAGAAATAAAACCAAAAGAAGAAACTGTAGCTGATTTATCAAATACACGATTTGCTTTATACGCAGCTCTGATAGCAGCAGGAACCGCAATTACAAGAGCAAAAATTTCTGCGACTACCATAAGAAAT
>PBYV01000025.1 GCA_002729765.1 Acidimicrobiaceae bacterium | reverse complement strand
TTCGACTATCTCAATCGCATTATCTTTATTTAAACGTGTGTTATATGTAATGACGTTTACATCAGGGTTCAGTGTTGAAAGTGTTTTTTCAGCTGAATCAACTTTATTTTCACCAATTGTTTCTGTGCTATGCAAAATTTGCCGCTGAAGATTCGACTCTTCAACAGTGTCCATGTCGACAACACCTATTGTTCCTACCCCCGCTGCGGCAAGGTAAAGCGCTGCTGGCGAACCGAGACCACCTGCACCGATTATTACAACTCGCGAATCCAGGAGTTTTTGTTGGCCTTTTTCTCCGATTTCTGGGAGAGAAACGTGTCTTTCATAACGGTTGCGTTGCTCCGGCTTTAAGATCTGTGATGACACCCAACTGCGCCCTTGTTGTTTCCAGAGATTGAAGCCACCATCCATAGACACCACGTTTGTGTAACCAAGTTCATTCAATGTGACTGCAGCAAAGGCTGACCTTACACCTCCGGCGCACATTGCGATTATTGGTTGATCATGGTTTGGTATGCGTTCTTCTATGGTTTCTTCAATTTTTCCTTGTGGTATCAAAATAGATTCCGGTATTACTCCTTGGTCGTATTCTTCGACTTCTCGAACGTCGAGAACAACCCACCCTTCAGTGATAAGAGTCTCAGATCCTGAAGGATCTGTTTCATTAATCAGACTTTTCGCCTGTGCTAAAAGTTCTTGGAATGTTGACACTCTAAAATTCTATGAATCTTGTCAATATTTGGCACTTTAGTTTCTTCTAAAGTGCAACTATTTCCGGTAAAACTTTGCTTATTTCACCTTTTACTACCACTTCTGCTAGTTGATCCATAGCTGTTGACTCTCCATTTACTATCACTGCTTTGACACCATTATTTACTGCTGTGGGAAGCATTTCAGCTACAGGGAAGACCTGAAGACTGGTACCAACTGCTAGCAAAAGATCGCATGATAAGGAAGCTTCAAACATTTTGTCTATATCTCCAGGGAAAAGATTTTGACCGAAACTGACTGTTGCCGATTTGAGTAACCCTCCACATGAGCAATGTGGGTCAACGTCACCTTCTCGGACTCTTTTAAGAACTATTTCAATATCATCTCGCCAGTCGCATTCAAGACACATTGCTTCTTTGACCGTGCCGTGTATCTCAACCACCCGATCAGGGTCGTTCCCAGCCATTTGGTGAAGACCGTCAACGTTCTGTGTGACCAGCATATGCAAAAGACCTCTTTTTTCGAGATGTGCTAAAGCTCGGTGTCCATCATTAGGAATGACGTTTGGCCAAAGTTCACCTGAAGCTCTCAGCGCCCAATTCCTTTTACGAATTTCTGGATCGGTTCTGTAATAGTGAATATTTGATGCTTTTTCAGCTTCAGGATTTTTTGTCCATATCCCATTTGGGCCCCGAAAATCAGGTATTCCGCTGTCGGTTGATATCCCAGCTCCAGTGAGAACAGTTATTTTGGTTGCTTGATCAACTAGGTCTTTTGCTTGCTGTAACGACTCGGTCATTCTTGTTGAAGTCTTTATTCAGATTTCGGAGATTCGAAAGACTGAATTAGTTTGATCAGAGTTCTAACTCCAAAACCCGTACCACCTTCTACAAGTTCTGCACTGTCTTTGTCAGCTCGAGCCGGTCCTGCTATATCTAAGTGAGCCCATGGGATTCCTTCGGCGACAAACTCTGAAAGTATCAGTCCAGCAGTAATCGCTCCTCCATACCCTCCTGCGCTTATATTTTTCATGTCAGCAATAGGAGACTTGTAAAGATCCCTATATTCGTCTGGAAGCGGTAGTTGCCAAACTTTCTCGCCGGCGTCTTCAGCTGCTTTTTCAACTTGATCTAAGAATGCCTCATTTTTACCCATTAATCCTGCAATGTCGGAGCCAAGTGCAACCACGCAGGCTCCTGTTAATGTGGCCAAATCTACTATTGCGTCGGGTTTAGTTTCGCTCGCCAAAGAAAGTGCGTCGGCGAGTATGAGTCGCCCTTCTGCATCAGTGTTTATGACTTCGATTGTTTTACCGTTTCGAATTTTTAAGACGTCTCCTGGCCTTGTCGCGTCTCCTCCAAGCATGTTGTCAGTCATAGGCAAATAGCCTTTGACCCTTATTTTGGGAGCTAAAGAAGAAAGTGCGGACATTGCTCCAGTTACGGCAGCAGCTCCTCCCATATCTGTTTTCATCTCAGACATGCCTTGCCATGGTTTAATCGAGAGTCCACCGGAGTCAAAAGTAACCCCTTTACCTACTAGAGCTAAGGTTGCTTTTGCTTTGCCTTTCGGCCGGTAAGTCAATTCTACGAATCTTGGTGGATTGTCAGAACCTCGATTTACTCCTAGGAGACCTCCTAAGCCTGCTTTTTTGATAGCGGCTTCATCCATGACTTTTGCTGTAAGTCCTTTTTCTTTTGCCATTCGTGTAACTTTGCGGGCAAATACTTGAGGGGTAAGACTCCCTCCAGGTTCGTTTACCAAATCGCGAGCTAATACGACTCCTTCAACAACAGCAGTAGCTTTCGTGATTGCAGAGTTAGCTGCGGATGATGTGCTGCCAGCAAGTACCACTTTTTTTAAAGATTCATCTTCTTTATTCTTTGTTGAAGATGATTTGTAATCGAATTTGTAAAGAGCTAAAGCCATTCCTTCCACTACTGACTGAATAGCTTGAGTAGTTTCAAGATCTGATTTCGAGACCAGGTCTGTCGCTACTGAACTATGTCGACGTGTTGCCCTTGCAAGAGCTGCAGCAGCATTCCTTAATCTTGTTGGACTTATTTCATTTGACTCTCCGAGACCTACGGCTGCTATCAGTTTGTTTCCTGAAGGAAATAGTTGGACTTGACCTAATTCGCCCTTAAAGCCAAGTTTTTTGAGTTCTGTCGGATTAAGACCTTTTGGGAGCGTATTCAATTTGTCCGAATTGATTCCATGAGCGACTACTGCCGTATTTGCTGGTAACCGTTTGGCGGTCGTAAAGCTTATTGTCATGTTTCCTCCTAATTAAAAGTTTTATTCAGATGCTGGAACAGATTTTGTTGTTACAGATTCGCCTTCTTGCCAACGTGCAGCGCTCCAAAGAAGATCTGAAAGACGATTCAGATATGGAACTACGTGTGAGTTTTCAAGCGCAAGTCCAACTGCTGATCTTTCTGCCCGACGACATACAGTTCTTGCAACGTCCAATCTCGCTGATACTTCGTCTTCGCCAGGAACTACGAATTCTTTTGGCATTTCAAACTTTTCGCTGAGTTCATCTATCATGCCTTCAAGACCTTCGACCATTTCTTTAGTAACGCGACTGTTTTCATCAAGGTTGTCGATTTTCTCTGGGTTGCAAGCCAGTTCTGCCATTAGTGTCCAAAGCTCACGTTCAATCTTCAGTAAAAGGGTTGAAAGTTCTTCACCTGCTGCTGCTCTTGCTAAGCCGATAAATGCCTGTGTTTCATCTACATCTCCGTAAACTTCGGGTTGAGAATCATTTTTTGAAACGCGTCCTCCGTACAGCAGATCTGTAGAGCCGTCATCTCCTCGTCGTGTATATACCTTCATTTAAATAATCCTAACGGCAGCATGCTTAGACCATCGAGCAGATTTCTATTTTAAGCAAGTGTTGCTCTTGCTACTAGATCCATTCCAAATCCTGTCAATATTGCCAGGTATAACAAGCCGGTTGCTGCCATGACTGCAGAATATTGTCTTTCTTTTAACGCTGCACGTGTTACGAAAACTAGAACAATTGTCATAAGAGTGCAGGCAAGCCAAAACCAGCCTAGAAGACCCCCGTAACCGTCATCGATACTTCCATTAATTACTGAGAGCATCCCTGTTGGGTATAGAAGTACAGCCAGCTCAAATGGCCAAATTATTCCTATTAGTCTTACTAATTCTAAAAGCGGAGCTCTAGTCAAGCCTGGTTGAACTAGATACCAGTGTCCAAGAAGCATTGCGTCACTCACGACACCTAGAAAAATTGCCCCTACAAGTATTCTTGCTATCGCTAACGCTGGAGGACCACCAGCGTCGAGTGCTGCTACCACTAAGGCAGCTATACCTAGTATTGGGGCAACAAGATCTAAGTTTGGATTTAGATATTTGTTTTCTTCTTTTCTTTTTATATAAGAATTAAGTAGTGGGACTGTTGTGGCTGCTACTACTCCCATGATGATTATTTCTCGTTCTATTACTACTTCGGTCAAGAATGCGACTACGAAAGCTGAAACCAACATGACCATGTATGTAATACGCAATAACCATCCGTAACCTATTCCTACTTGTCTGTGACGGCAGGTGACCCAAAGAAATAACAGGCCTCCAACCGCCCATTGCAAAAGAACCGTAGTGGCATCAAGGCTAATCATTTATTTTTCTAGTTATCTGCGAGAACTAGCTGTGGGCGCCCAATACTTACAGCCATGCTACTTGTAGATTCCAAGGCCTGCCGGGCGTGGTAGCTGGACCGAGTTAAAGGGCTTGCTTCAACATGTGAAATTCCAAGATTTTCTCCTATTTTCTTCCATCGTTTGAATGCACTCGGATTCACCCATTCTTTTACAGGCAAGTGTTGCGGCGATGGTCTCAGGTACTGTCCGATAGTCACAATGTCGCAACCAATAGCTGCCAGATCTACTAAACATTCGTCTATTTCTGATTCCTGTTCACCTAAACCGACTATCAACGATGTTTTGGTTATGAGGTTTGCTTTATTAGCTCTCGCTAACACTGAAAGACTTCGCGCGTACCCTGCTGATGGTCTAACTTGTCTCTGAAGACGTGGAACAGTTTCAATATTGTGATTCAAAACGTCAGGTCTAACTTCGAAAATAGTTTTGAGAGATTCTGGGTCTCCTTTGAAGTCTGGGATGAGAACTTCAATCTTTGTTTCTGGATTTGTTTCACGAATCATATTTATTGTTGTCGCAAAATGTTCTGCTCCCCCATCTTTCAGGTCGTCCCTAGCTACAGATGTCACAACCGCGTGTCTCAGACCCATTTCTGAAACCGCCGCAGCAACTCTTCGCGGCTCATGAATATCCAAAGGATTTGGTTTTCTGGTATCGACTAGACAAAAACCGCAAGCTCGCGTACAACGTTCTCCGCCTATCATGAAGGTCGCTGTACCATCATTCCAGCAATCAAAAATATTCGGGCATCCTGCCTCTTCACATACCGTTACTAATTGTTTTTCTTCCATGAGTTTTTTCAAACGTCTAAATTCTGGACCTGTTTCTAATTTCACTTTCATCCATTCTGGCTTTCGACGTTTCCCAGTCTGATCTATATCTATTTGGGTAAGTGTTTTATCTCCATTCGTTTCATGACCCCAAAGAACATCTGCTCGAATAGCTTTTTTTTGGCTCCATAATTTTTCAGCTTTTTCAGATATGAGGTCAACAACTTCTTTCATCGTTGCATCTATTCCTTCTTTTTCTAAAGAAGTGACCCCGTATTCTGTTATCCCACAAGGAACAATGTGGTCATAGAAAGTCATATCAGGGTTGACATTCAGCGCAAAGCCATGCATCGTTCGAGCCTTGTTTAGTCTCACTCCGATCGCTGCAATCTTTCTGGGTTCTGACCCATTGGGGTTCACCCAAACACCTGGATATCTTTCAATTCTCCCCGTGTCTTCAATACCAAGATCTTTACATGTTTCTATAAGAAGATTTTCAATCTCGTGAACGTACGCTGCTGTATCAGCCATACCTCCTCCGCGTTTGCCCTCTAATTTGAGTAAGGGATATCCAACCAACTGGCCTGGCCCGTGAAAAGTGATGTCCCCACCTCTGTTTGCCTCTTCTAGTTCAGCTCCGATGATTTCTGGATCTGTCTTTAAATTCTCCAAAGAAGCTCTTATGCCCATTGTGTAAACAGGGTGATGTTCAAGTAGTAAAAGGTAGTCTCCACGTTCATATTTGTTTATTGCTTGTTGTACAGCAAGCGCATCTCGGTAACGAACTTTTCCCATCCATCTGATCTGAAGTTCTTTTTCTTCTGGAGTCACAGTTGACTTTGTCATTTTAACCGTGAAGGGATCGGCCTGTAAGTGACATTACAGTTTCACCAAAGAGTTCGCTCAAAGTAGGGTGGGCTTGGATGTGGTTTGCAACTTCATCAACTGTGGCCTCGAGATTGACAGCCAAATACGCCTGACCTAGTTGTTCAGTGACCAATGGTCCTGCCATATGAACTCCTAGAATTCGACCTGCTTTACCTGATTCATCTGCCTCTGCTACTACTTTTACTAAACCTTCTGTTTCTCCAATTATCATCGCTCTCCCATTTCCTGAGTAACGGTGTTTTGAAATCGTCACCTTATAGCCAGCAGCTTTTGCTGATTCTTCGGTCAAACCAGCGAAAGCAACTTCAGGATCGCAATAGATGCACCAAGGGACAGTTGAGGGATCAATTTCTACCGGAGATTCCTCTAAGATTTCTTTGACCACGAAAATGCCTTCGGCAAACCCAACGTGTGCCAATTGTGGAGTATTAATAACGTCTCCTGCTGCCCATACGCCTTGTTCTTTGGTTCTTAATTTCTCATCGACCTCTATGAAACCTTTTTCATCAACTACTACTTCGGTGTCCTGTAATCCCGCCGTGTGTCCATTTGGTTTACGACCTACAGCTACGACGACCAAGTCAACTTCTCGTTGATTTGCTTCTCCTTTATCAGACCAACTAACTGTTGTTTTCTCAGTGTCTCCTTCATGTCCTTCCACTTGCACTCCGGTTTGGATATCAATTCCTTTTTTTATGAATGATCTTCTTACTGCGGTAGATACGTCTTTGTCGCATCCTGGAAGTATTTCGTCAAGGCTCTCGAGTAATGTGACTGACGAACCTAAATCATTGAGAAGCGAAGCAAATTCGCAACCGATGGCGCCACCTCCAATTACTGCAACTCGATCAGGTATCTCTTCGATGGATAGGAATTCATCGCTTGTCATCACAGTTTTTCCATCTATTTCAAACCCTTGGATTGTCCGTGGTGTCGAACCCGTCGCTAAAAGCACGTTTGTTCCTTGAATTATTTCCGTTTCGCCATTTTGTTGGATTTCTATTTTTCGATCAGGTCCCAATAGTCCGGTACCTGAATAAATTGTTACTTCTCTTCCCGCAAGTAAGGAATTTAAACCAGTGAATAGTTGATCTATTATCGTTTGTTTACGATTCTGGCTTATCGATAAATCAACAACTGGCTCTTGTGATGTTTCGATTCCAAAGTCTTTCGCTTGGCGCACTGACCTGAGAACTGAAGCTGTCTCTAATAGTTCTTTCGCTGGTATGCAACCGACGTGAAGACAAGTTCCTCCGATTTTATTTTCCTCTATGATGGCTACTTTAAGACCAGCAGCTGAACCATATAGCGCCGCGGCGTAACCAGCA
>PBYV01000024.1 GCA_002729765.1 Acidimicrobiaceae bacterium | reverse complement strand
TTCTGGTGTTTCTTCTGGTGTTTCTTCTGGTGTTTCTTCTGGTGTTTCTTCTGGTGTTTCTTCTGGTGTTTCTTCTGGTGTTTCTTCTCCATCTCTTAGTTTTTGCCAAGTATCTAGTGCATTCCTCCATGCAGATTCAGCCTCAGCTATTACTTCTGGATCAGAGCCACTGTCTTTAACTTTTTGAAGCGCGGCTACAGCTTCATCTTTAATTTTTTCAGCTTTTTTTATTTCGTTGGCAGCTTGTGATTCTTTTTCGGCATTTTCAGCTCGCCTATTAAAAAGTAATAAAGCTTGTTGAGTTTTTTCGTCGATTTCTTTCATTTTAATGGGCCCTAAATCTTTTATCTTCCAAGTTGACTCTAAAGCAAAGGTCTTACTTCTTCACCAAAAATTCTTAACTGTTCAATATATTCTTCGAGAGTGCGACTGCGAAATTTAAGATGAAAAACATTCGCACCAGCATCACGGTCAGCTCTGAGATGTTCAGCAATTTTTTCAGGCGAGCCTGTTAGTCCTGCTGGAGGAAGATCACCAGGAGGATCACCTATGTAAGACCATGGCGGCATTATTCCGATATCAAAACTCGCATTTTCTCGTCCTGATTCATTTGCTGCCTGATTGATGGTTTCAATAATTTCTTTGTACTGGTCTCTACCGTTACCCATTGGTATATACCCGTCACCTAGCTTCCCTACACGACGCCATGCAGCAGGACCTGAACCACCGATCCAAATTGGCAATTCGTTTGTTGGAGGCTTTGGTCCAACTCCAACAGATTGAAAATTGAAATGTGTTCCTTCATGCGTAGCGTATTCGTTTGTGAAAATGGTTTTTATTGCATCAATGCTTTCATCCAGTATCAACCCACGTTTCGAAAAGTCAATATTGAGAGCTTCAAATTCTCCTTTAACATGCCCAGCTCCTAAACCCAAAATGACTCGACCATTGGAGAGGTGAGCCAAAGTTCCAAATGAACTCGCTGATAAAAGAGGATGACGATAGGCGGCAATCCAAACAACAGACAGAAGGTTAATCTTTTCCGTGTTAGCTCCTATCCAAGAAAGAGTCGCAATAGGGTCATACCAAGTTGTTGTCATATGGGCCGAGTAGTCATCGTCAGGAATAGCTACGTGATCGCATACACCCACAAAGTCAAGACCAGATGATTCGGCTGCTTGAGCGACCATTACTAGCTCATCAGGTCCCGCTTCTTTTTCCCAAGGGTCTACCAAAGTTTGAGTCAAAGTTTGAATTGGTAGTTGTATCCCATAGAAAGCCTTGCCTTCAGGAACTAAGTTCGGCACGTAATCTCCTAAGCACTATTGTCGTGACATTTTTATCGTTGTTTGAGCTCTTTTGTAAATAGGTTCATCGATCATTTCGCTCCCAATAGCTATCGATGCTTCACCTCTTTCAATAGCTTTTTCGAATTCTTTCACTACTTCTTGAGCCCATTCAAGCTCTTCTTCTGTAGGGCGGAAAGCTTTATTCGCAAGATTTACTTGATCAGGATGTATACACAATTTGCCTGTGAAACCTAATGACCTCGCTTCAGCTGCCTCTTCTATAAATCTTTTTTCATCTTTGAAATCTGATACAACCATGTCGATGGCATGGATTCCCGCTAGTCGTGTTGCCTGAGATATCTGTGAACGAGCTAAAAGCACTTCACGATTGTCAGTTCTCCTAACTCCACCCAGATCAGTCACATAATCTTCGGCTCCGAAATAACACCATTTAATCTGTGGATGTTTTGCGATTTCCAAGGCGTTAACCAAGCCAGAAACAGTTTCTAAACCAGCCATAATTGGAAGATTTTCAAATCCAAAATCAGAAAGATATTTCGATACCTGATTAGCTTCTTCTCTGGAAGAGATTTTTGGAACAATAATTCCTGTTAAGGCATCTGATATCGCATTCGATAAATCTTCAACGAAATGTGCTGTTTCAAGAGCATTCACTCTGACGAAGAGACCCATTTTTTCTGCTTTTTCATTTAATTCGGGAATTAGTGCCCTAGCGATTTCGCGTGCATTTTCTTTTTCATCAGTTGGAACAGAATCTTCAAGATCGATTATTGACGCATCCGGAGAACTTCGTGGCAATTTAGACAAAATCGCCCCTTTATTTCCGGGCGCAAAAAGAAGACTTTTAAATACTTGATCTGGAAAAAACAAATTCGCCATAACACAGTTTGACCTCAAAAAGTTCATCTTGCTTAAGAACTTCGACTTTATTCATCAGATTATCTTCTATTAGCTTGGGGGTATGGGAAATAATGATGATCAACAGCAGCTGGAGTTCCCTGGAACTTGGGCAATAAATAAACCCGACCGTGTAGCAGTCCTTATGACCGGTTCAGGCAAAAAAATGACTTATTTGGAATTGGATGAAAAAGCGAACCGCATATCTAATCTTTTTGTCGATTTAGGTTTACAACAGGGAGACCACATTGCTTTTTGCTTGGAGAACACAATTGACTTTTTACCTTTGGCATGGGGAGCTCATTATGCAGGTTTGTATTACACGGCAATAAGTTCGCGTCTTACCGAAGAAGAAATGGGCTACATAGTTAAAGACTGCGGAGCAAGAGTTTTTGTAACTTCAGTGGGGAATAGAGATACAGCCGAACAAATAGATTTTAAAGATACAGGTGTCAAAGAGAAGTTTGTTATTGGTGGAGAGATGGATGGATACGCGTCTTTCGAGGATGCTATAGAAAGCACATCTAAAGAACCACAACCTGACAGAGTTGAAGGTCAAGACATGCTTTATTCATCTGGTACCACAGGTCTTCCGAAAGGTGTAAAGGTTCAGGCTCCAAATGTCCCATTAGGAAGCACGTCAGCGCAAGCAATGTTGTTTAGGGCAGTGTTTGGGATTGAAAGTGATGCTGTTTATCTTTCCCCTGCACCCTTATATCATGCCGCTCCTCTTAGATTTTGCATGGCAGCACACCGCATCGGAGCAACAGTCATAGTCATGGAAAAATTTGATCCCGAGGAAGCATTAGCCGCAATAGAAGATCATGGAGTGACGGCAAGCCAATGGGTGCCCACGATGTTTGTCAGGATGTTAAAACTTCCAGAAGAAATTCGCGAAAAGTATGACACAACCACTCTGAAGACAGTGATACATGCTGCTGCTCCATGCCCCATCGAGGTAAAGAAGCAGATGATTGAATGGTGGGGGCCAATATTGCACGAATATTATGCAGGCACCGAAGGCAATGGTTTTACTTACATTAATTCAGAAGACTGGATTAATCATCCAGGGTCAGTAGGCAAATCTTTACTAGGTGAACTTGTAATCGTTAACGACGATGGAGATGAAATGCCTAATGGAGAAGAAGGGAATGTTTATTTTAGGAGTGATTCGAGATTTGAATATCATAATGATCCGGAAAAAACAGCCGCTTCACGGATGGGGAAAGATCTAAGCACTTTAGGAGATATCGGACGTGTTGACGAAGAAGGTTTCCTCTACCTAACGGACCGTAAAGCCCATATGATCATTTCAGGTGGTGTCAATATTTATCCTCAAGAAGCAGAAAATGTATTGACAATGCATCCAGATGTTTACGACGTTGCTGTAATAGGTGTGCCGAACGATGAATTTGGTGAAGAAGTAAAAGCGGTAGTCCAGTTGGTCGATCCAAAAAAAGCAGAACCTGCTCTGGAGAGAGAATTGATTGCTTACTGTCGTTCTCACCTAGCTGACTTGAAATGCCCTAGGAGTGTCGATTTCATAGAAGAGCTACCAAGGCATCCAACTGGAAAGTTGTATAAACGTCTTCTTAAAGATCAGTACTGGTCAGATAAAGAAACCCGTATCTGATTAACCTGCTTCTGAGTGGGTTACAGGCTCTTCGCCCATCCATTCCCTTAGAGTGTTTTTCAACTTCGTTTGTTGAATAAAAATGTCATGCTCTGGCCCTGCATCTGTGGAAGCTTGAGGGGCCTTAAGATAGAAAGATAGCCATTCCTGAACGCCGGATTGGTCTGCACGTGCTGCTAAATCAAGAAAAAGAGCTAAGTCGAGAACAATCGGAGCAGCCAAAATAGAGTCACGACAAAGGAAATCGACTTTGATCTGCATCGGGTAGCCAAGCCATCCGAAGATATCAATATTGTCCCAACCTTCTTTGTTGTCACCTCGTGGAGGGTAATAGTTGATTCGAACTACGTGATCTATATCGCCGTACAACTCAGGGTATGAATCGGGTTGAAGAATTGTGTCAAGGACACCCAATTTTGAAACTTCTTTAGTCTTGAAGTTGTCAGGATCATCTAAAACCTCACCGTCTCTGTTTCCAAGAATATTTGTTGAGAACCAACCCCTTAAGCCCAGCATTCTTGCTTTAAGGCCTGGTGCAAGAAGTGTTTTCATCAGAGTTTGGCCTGTTTTGAAATCTTTTCCTGCAACAGGAACGCCTCTGCTTTTTGCTAGTTCGACCATGCATGGGATATCTAGTGCAAGATTTGGTGCACCATTCGCAAAAGGCACGCCACTCATAATTGCAGCGTAGGCATATATTTGGCTTGGAGCGATATTCTCGTCATTTGACTTGAGTCCTGCTTCAAATGAATCAACGCTTTCATGTACCGCACTTGCTTCTTGAAAAGCTTCGGTTGATCCACACCACACCATTACTAATCTGTCGCATTCGTTATCAATGCGAAATTTTTCAATGTCTTCCATAAGAGCTTGAGCTTGATCCCATTTAGAATCTAAATTTTTAACTCTTTTGCCATCCAATTTTTTAACCCAACTATTGTCGAAGACTGCGTCCATAGCGACGATTCCTTCGAGTTCAGATGAAACTGGTGCAATATCTTTTTCATCTAAAACCCCACAAGTTCGAGCTGCTTCGAGGACATTTGAAGAGATCGGATCCCAGCCGCCGAATACCAAATCGTCAAGACCAGCCAAAGGAACAAAATCACGTATGAGCGGATTGCGTCCTTCTTCACGTTTACCGAGTCGAATATGAGCCATTTGGCTAACCGACCCGATTGGAGCTGCAAGTCCTTGCCGAGCTGCAATAACCCCAGCGATAAAAGTTGTTGCTACTGCACCCAGTCCAGGGGTTAGAACTCCCAGACGGCCAGAAGCAGGTGTGATAGATAATTTTTCAGTCATATAACAATAATGATACGTATGCTTAGGGTCTGTAACTCAGAAACATCGTTTCAATTGATAAAAGACTTAAATTAGGGGAAAATAAACCATGCCATGGCCTAACCTTAAAGACGAAGAATTATTTGAAATCATTAATCGAGAAATCCATCGTCAAAACACCACACTGCAATTAATAGCATCTGAAAATTTTGCATCACCTGCGGTTCTAGCAGCAACTGGTTCTGTTTTCACTAACAAGTATTCAGAGGGTTATCCGGGAAAAAGATATTATGGCGGAAATGTTCACGTCGATGAAGCCGAAAGTCTCGCATGTGAGCGAATCATTACTTTGTTCGGAGCCGATCATGCGAATGTTCAGCCTCATTCAGGAGCAAATGCGAACATGGCTGTTTATCAAGCTCTATTAGAGCCTGGTGACACAGTTCTTGGTTTGAGGCTTGATCATGGTGGTCATTTAACGCATGGTTCACCAGTTAATTTCAGTGGCAAGCTTTACAACTTTGTTTCGTACGGTCTTACAGAAGAAGAATTAATTGACGTAGAAGACTTGCAACGAAAGGCTGAAGAAGTAAAACCGAAGCTCATAGTTTTAGGAGCTACTGCATATCCAAGAGTAATAGAAGCTGGCCCAATAAGAGAAATAGCTGATTCCGTGGGTGCCTATTTAATGTTTGATGCAGCACATATTGCGGGACTTATCGCAGGAAAAACGCACCCGAATCCAGTTCCCTATTGTGATGTTGTTACGTTCACAACACATAAGACTCTTAGAGGTCCAAGAGGAGGTTGCATTCTTAGCACCGAAGAACTTTCTTCTGCGATAGACAAAGCAATTTTCCCTGGTTTGCAAGGTGGCCCCTTGGAGCATCACATAGCTGCCAAAGCTGTAGCTTTTGCAGAAGCTTTAGATCCTTCTTTTGAAATTTATTCGAGACAGATTGTAAGCAATGCTCAAGCTCTTGCTGAAGCTCTAAGTCATGAAGGGTTCAGACTCGTAACAGGAGGTACCGATAACCATCTGCTCATAGTTGATTTGCGAACATTTGATGAAGAAATAACTGGAGCAGAAGCTCAGGTCGTTCTTGACGAAGCTGGCATAACACTGAATAAAAATACAGTGCCAGATGATCCACGTTCTCCTTTTGTTACAAGTGGCGTTCGCCTTGGAACACCTTCGACCACTACGCAAGGAATGACTGAAAAAGAGATGGTAATTATCGCCCAGTTAATGGCCCGTGCGTTACGTGATAGAAAAGATTCAAATTCACTTTCTACGATAAGGAAAGAGGTTGCAGAACTTTGCAGTTCTTTCACCCCTTACGGTGATTAGAAACGTATGCCTGGAGTTATTGCCTATCTGACTGTCGGAGGAGTTGCCGCTATTGCAACTTTCATCGCAACTCCTTTAGCACGTAAAACAGCTGAGCGTTTCGGAGTTATTTCTGCACCAGGTATTAGAGATGTGCATGAAATACCCACTCCACATTTAGGTGGACCTGCAATGTTGTTTGGGTTGCTCGCCGGTGCGCTTTTTGCTTGGTTGATAGGGGATTTTTCCGACGTGTTTTCTACCCAATCTGAAATATTAGGGGTTCTAGTAGCGGCCATAGCCATGTGCGGGGTCGGTGTCATCGACGATGTAAGGCCAATTTCAGCTCCAGCAAAAGTTGCAGGAATGGTCATAGCAGGAAGTGTTCTATCACTGGTGGGTGTGTCTTTAGTGGTGCTAAGGGTTCCTTTTGTGGATGTAGTATTACTTTCCCCTGACCTAGCTGCATTAGCCACAGTTCTATGGGTCGTACTTTTAGCCAATGCGATAAATTTAATTGATGGTTTAGACGGTTTAGCAACTGGGATTGTTGCTATCGCAGCGACAACTTTTGTAATTTATGCGATTCGTCTAGCTAACGAGGGCGTTCTGTTCGAAGAAAACCCTGCATCACTCATCGCAGTTCTTATTGCTGGTGTATGTATTGGGTTTTTACCACATAATGCACATCCGGCAAAAATATTCATGGGGGATGGTGGTGCTCTCATGTTAGGCGTGCTTCTAGCAGCAGCTACTGTTTCTGTCGGAGGTAGAACAGATGCTGCCTACAGTGGTCAATCATTTTTTTTCTTTGCACCGTTGCTAATTCCTTTAGTGATTTTAGGCGTACCAATAATTGATGTTCTATTTGCAATTATCAGACGAATTGTCACACCAGGGCTACCTGTAACGACTGCTGACAAAGACCATTTACATCACAGACTTTTAAGACTGGGTCATGGACACCGAAGAGTTGTTTTTATTCTGTGGGCTTGGACAGCTTTATTGTCAGGGTTCGTCTTATGGCCAACTTACAGCGGACGTGGTGACGGGATTGTTCCAATGGGTATAGCAGGAGTATGCCTAATTTTGTTTACATTGCTTCATCCGCGTTTGCAGACAAATAAACCAAAAAAAAATGAAATTGTGGCAGATGACCATCCCCCCGAGTTGTGAGCACGTGAGAAAGAATCTAGATTCACATGCGGTCGAATATTTAAATTTTCTGAGCTTTCTATTTTTAAATAACAAATTAATACCGAGGTAACTTGGATGATCAAATCTGAAAAACGTGAGATGAAACAAGGTTCTGGTGACGCTACGGCAGCGGCATTTGAACTTGTCGCAACTCCTGCGATCTTTGGATTTCTAGGATGGCTTCTAGACAGAAAACTTGAAATCTTTCCCTTATTCACTTTGGTATTTGTAGCAGTAACTATCACTTATGCTTCGTGGCGTCTTTATAAGCAATACACCCTTAGACTCACCGAAGAGGCAGAACAGCGACGTGAAACGTGGTTGCTGGGAAATGAAAATGTCAATTAAACAGAAAACGGAAGAAGAAGTAATAGTGGAAAGCGTCTCAGGGCAGCCAGAAAAGCGTATAGCTAATCACTTAGCTTTAAGGGCTTTGTGGGTCTCCCCTTTGTTTCTAATTCTTTCTGCTATTGGCTGGGGTTTAAGTGGAGCTGTTTCTGCTCTACTGGCTCTCGTTCTCGTGTCTTTCAATTTTTTGGCCGGTGCCGCAATCATTACGAGAAGCGTGAAAATTTCTCCGAACATGCTTTATGGGTCAGTACTAGGAGGATATGTAGTCAGGTTGGCAATATTGACCGGAGTTGTCATGTCAGTCCGATCCTTCGATTGGTTTGATACTGTTCCTTTTGCTATGACTCTTCTAGTGACACATTTAGGTTTACTTGCTACAGAGACACGTTATATATCAGCTTCTTTGGCTTATCCTGATTTGAAGCCAACTAGTTCAAAGGAGATTCGCTAATTGTGAATGTTTTTGCTTTGGAATTCCCACCTGTAAGTCATCTTTTTGAATGGCCTGACATAATTTTTTCTGGTTCTTTATTTGCTGTTAATAAGACGGTGCTTATATATCTCGCCGCTGTTTTAATAACGTCGGCAATCTTTCTAACTGCAGGTAGGCAACGAGGTTCGTTAGTACCAGTAGGTGTGCAACATGTAGCGGAATCAGGGGTTACTTTCGTAGAAGAGTCAGTAGTGATGGAGACAATGGGACCAGAGGGTAAAAAGTATTTACCATTCCTGACCACAATGTTCTTCTTTATACTTTTTTCAAACATTTTTGAAGTAGTTCCAGGAATACAGTTCCCTGCAAACAGCAGAATGGCTGTTCCTATAACTTTGGCCTTAGTCGTTTGGGTGATTTACAACTTTGTAGGCGTACGTTCTCAAGGATTTTTCGGATATTTGAAGAATTCCTTGTTCCCACCTGGAGTTCCTAAAGCTCTGTATCTAATCGTTACTCCGATTGAACTGGTTTCAACATTTGTTGTTAGACCGTTTTCTTTGGCTATTCGATTGTGGGCAAATATGGTTGCAGGACACCTTCTGTTAGTCACATTCGCTATCCTTACTCACACTCTATGGAATAACGGGTACGTAGGTGCTGCCGCACCTTTTGCGATGCTCGTATTAATGACAGGTTTTGAGATTTTGGTTTCTGTTTTGCAAGCCTTTATCTTTACTATTCTGACTGCCGTTTACATCGGTGGTTCGATGCACGCAGAACACTAGATCGCCCACCGAATGGTGGATCGAAGACAATATAAATTAAACAATTCCGGCCGGACATTCCGGTCGGATCAAAATAGAAAAACAGGAGAGACAAGTGCTGAACATTTTGGCGCAAACAGGAGCCGGTGAGATGCTGGAAGGCCTAAAGGCTATAGGAGCAGGTCTTGGTTATGGCTTAGCGGCTATTGGACCTGGAATAGGTATTGGAACTGTGGTTGGTAATGCAATCTCATCCATGGCCCGACAGCCAGAGTCTGCAGGCATGGTGCGAACGACGATGTTCTTAGGAATTGCTTTTACGGAAGCTCTTGCTTTGATCGGTTTCGTCGTATTCATTTTGCTTTTGCCGTAAAACTTAGGTATCGAAAGGAAGTCGAAATTTATGAGACAACGAGGAATCAGACTGGGCTTGTCGCTGCTTTTAGCAACGTTAGGACTGTTTGCATTTGCGGTACCGGCCTCTGCATCAGGTGAAACTGTTGGTGGCTGTATGGCCGAAGTGCTTGAACATCATGGTGAAATACATGGAGATGTAAATCATGAACATGTAGAAATACAAGTGCATCATCTTCACGAGGAAGAATTGCAGGATGAACTTGAAGGCTGTTTTGAAGCACCTAGTCCAATACTTCCCGAATTAAATGAGATTATTTGGGGTGGTGGTGCTTTCTTAATTTTATTCGTAGTGATGGTCAAGAAAGGCTTCCCGGCAGTTAAAGCCGCAATGGATGCTAGAGCAGACAAGATCCGCGATGACTTAGATGCAGCAGAGAAAGCGAAAACGGATGCACAGAGTGTTCATGCTGACTATGAAGCACGTTTGGCTGATGCAAAAAATGAAGCATCGCGCCTAATTGACGAAGCAAGAGGAGCAGCCGACCAGGTGCGTGCAGATTTAGTAGCAAAAGCAGAAGCTGACATTTCTGAGATGAAATCGAGAGCTGCGAGCGAAATTGAAGCATCAAGACAACAAGCGATTGCAGATCTAAGAGCGGAAGTGGCAGGAATTGCTCTTGGGGCAGCTGAAAAAGTAGTTCAAAGTAGTTTGGATGACGATGCTCAAAGAAGACTTGTAGATCAATACATCGATGAAGTGGCTGGTAGCTAACAATGTCTGATAATGCAATTGCTGGTTACGCTGATGCTTTGTTTGCTGTTGCGGCAGCAAATAATGTTTTGCCGACTGTTGAAGACGAATTATTTCGATTCTCACAAGCATTAAACTCAGATGAGAATCTCCAAGCAACTTTGGATGATTCCTCCCTACCAGTTGATCGCAGGCAGCAGATTGTCGAAGACCTATTAGGAGGATCGGCTTGCTCAACAACTAAGGCATTGGTATCGATGATCGTTGCTTCAGGGCGATCTGCACGTTTATCTAGCATCGTTGATGCATTTATTGAACGAAGTGCAGCTTCTAGAAATAAAACGGTCGCTACGGTTCGTTCCGCAGTTGAACTAGATGACAGTCAAAAAGACAAATTAGTAGCAGCATTAAGTGGAGCTACTAATAAAGACGTTGAAGTAAAAGTAGTAATTGACCCATCTGTAATAGGTGGATTAGTAACAGAGATTGGTGATGACATTATTGATGGCAGCGTCCGTCGCCGTTTGAACCAACTTCGTGAGAATTTCCGGTAGGAAGAAAGTAATCGAGACGAGAGAGAAACATGACTGAATTGACAATCAGCACCGCTGACATAGCTGCATCAATCCAGAAAAACCTAGAAGGTTTTGAACCTGGCTTAGAACAAAGCCAGGTGGGAAGAGTGCTTGAAGTGGGAGACGGCATTGCCAGAGTCTCAGGTTTGCCCGACGCGGCAGTAAATGAGTTATTGCAGTTTGAGAGTGGAACTCTTGGGCTAGCTCTGAATCTAGACGAGGGTTCAATTGGTGCAGTGGTCCTTGGAGAAGTCGATGACATTGAAGAAGGCCAGACTGTCCGTGCCACCGGTGACATCCTTTCTTTACCAGTGGGTGACGGCCTTTTAGGACGTGTAGTGAATGCCCTTGGCGAACCAATCGATGGTAAAGGTCCACTAACCAACACAGAGCCAAGACGTATGGAGATTCAAGCTCCAGGGATCATGGGACGTAAGCCTGTTCATGAACCAATGCAGACCGGAATTAAAGCAATTGATTCACTGGTACCTATTGGGCGTGGTCAACGCGAACTCATAATTGGTGACCGAAAAACCGGAAAAACAACTATTGCTATTGACACAATTATTAATCAAGCAGGTCAAGGCATGAAATGCGTCTATGTGGCTATTGGTCAGAAAGCTTCTACTGTCGCACAAAATGTTGCAGTTTTGGAATCTCATGGTGCTATGGACTACACAGTTGTGGTTGTTGCGCCAGCTTCAGACCCTGCTCCTTTCAAGTATCTTGCGCCATATGCTGGTTGCGCGATTGGCCAGCATTGGATGGATAACGGTGAACACGCTTTAGCTGTTTACGACGACTTATCGAAACAGGCTGAAGCATATAGGCAGATGTCTCTGCTGCTTAGACGCCCTCCTGGAAGAGAGGCATATCCAGGAGATGTCTTCTATCTACATAGCAGGCTCTTGGAGCGTGCAGCTAAGCTAAGCGATGACATGGGGGCTGGTTCTTTAACAGCTTTACCCGTAATTGAAACGAAAGCTGGAGATGTTTCTGCTTTCATTCCTACCAATGTTATTTCCATTACGGATGGTCAGATATTCCTGCAAGACGATCTCTTCAAATCAGGTATAAGACCTGCAATTGATGTAGGCATTTCTGTTTCTCGAGTTGGTTCTGCAGCTCAAGTAAAGGCAATGAAAAATGCAGTAGGAACTCTAAAATCTGACCTGCAGCAATTCCGTGAATTGGAGTCTTTTGCAGCGTTTGGATCTGATTTAGATGCAGTTTCTCAAGCTCAACTCGACCGGGGCTACCGGTTAACAGAGTTGTTGAAACAAGGATTAAACTCACCCTTACTAGTTGAAGAGCAAGTGGTTTCTATCTGGGCTGGAACCAGAGGCCATTTGGACAACGTTGAAATAGCTGATGTAAGTAGATTTGAATCAGAACTACTTGACTGGTTCAGGACGCGTCATGCAGCAATTTTGAATGAAATACGTGAATCAGGAAACTTAGAAGATGAGTCAGCTTTTGAGGCAGCAATCGCAGCTTTTTCAGATCAATTCGAAGGAACAAACGCTACTCAGGCGACACCAGATGCAGAGTTTGCTGATACAGATTCCAACATTGTTGATGCAGAGACGACCCTGCCTGAAGAAGACATTTCGGAGGCCTAGTGAAAAGTATTTCCCTAAGCCAACAAAGCGTTGGAATTTTCGGCATGTTGGAGAGCTGCTAATGGCTGGCGGTAAAGAGAGAGTTCTCAGACGCCGTATAGGCAGCGTTCAAAACACAAAAAAGATTACGCGAGCTATGGAACTAATAGCTGCCACTAGGGTTGTTAAAGCTCAGCAGAGAGCCCGATCAGCGAAACCTTATGCAGAGCAAATAACCTCAGTAATTGAAAACCTTGCAGCTGGTGGTGCGGAAGTTGATCATCCATTATTGAGAAAAGCAGAGAAAGTTAGCCGTGTCGGAGTGGTAGTAATTTCCTCTGATCGAGGTTTGGCAGGGCCTTATAACTCTTCAGTAATCAGAGCGGCAGAGAGACAAGTTCAAAACGCACGTTCAGAGGGCGCAGATTACTCTTTAATTGTTATAGGAAGAAAGGCAAGAGATTATTTTGCTTTTCGAAACTTCAATGTTGACTCTTATACCGAAGGGATAAGTGACAATCCTTCATATGAAGATGCGCGCCGCATTTCTGAGATCGTTTCAGCAATGTTCGCGGAAGGAAAAGTTGACAGAGTGGAACTTGTTTATACAGAATTTCTGAGTATAGGTAGTCAGAAAGTTGCTGTTCGTAGGTTCTTGCCACTTGAAGATACGGAAGTTATTGCAAGTGAAGGTGGAGGTGATTCTAGTCTGAGCACTGCTTTTGAATTTGAGCCATCACCTGAATCAGTTTTGGAAGCTTTGCTTCCACGTTATGTAGAAGCCCGTCTTTTTGGGGCTTTACTAGAGTCAGCAGCTTCAGAACATGCAAATCGACAGCGAGCCATGAAAGCCGCTACAGATAATGCAGAAGAATTAATAATTAAACTTTCTCGTGAAATGAATCAAGCTCGCCAAGATGCGATCACCACTGAGATAATGGAAATCGTAAGTGGCGCTGAAGCACTCGGCTCAGACAGTGAGAAAGTTAATGAATTGCTAGATCTTGTTGGATCGAGCACAGAAAATAACAGTTAAGCAATAGGAAGAAATCAGGAAAGATTATGACAACAACTGATCTTAAAGACGGTCGAATAGTAGGAATTGCTGGGCCGGTTATAGATGCCGAGTTCCCTCAAGGGGAATTACCGGAGATAAACACGGCCATAGAGTTTGATGTTGCTGTTGATGACAGCAGTATCACCATTGTTGCAGAAGTGGCACAACAGATAGGTGACAGCCGTGTTCGTGCAATTGCAATGAAACCAACTGATGGACTCACAAGAGGAACAACTGTACGCAATACAGGAAAAGGTATAAGTGTTCCTGTGGGTGATGACACTCTTGGTCATGTTTTTAGTGTTACAGGTGACGGGCTAGACGACCCAAATGCTGGTTCCGGATCTGAACGTTGGGAAATTCATAGACCAGCACCTTCTTTTGACTCTCTTGAACCGAAAGCACAAATGTTTGAAACAGGAGTGAAGGTAATTGATTTGCTCACACCCTATTTGCAGGGTGGAAAAATCGGCCTTTTCGGTGGTGCAGGAGTGGGTAAAACAGTTCTGATTACTGAAATGATTAACCGTGTGGCTACCAATCACGGTGGTGTTTCGGTTTTTGCAGGCGTAGGTGAGCGAACTCGTGAAGGAACAGACCTTTTGCTTGAAATGGAGGAATCGGGTGTTCTAGAAAAAGCAGCATTGGTTTTTGGTCAGATGGATGAGCCACCTGGAGTGAGACTTCGTGTCGCTCTTTCAGCATTGACGATGGCTGAGTATTTCCGAGATGAGCAAGGTCAAGACGTTCTGCTTTTCGTTGATAATATTTTCCGTTTCGTTCAAGCTGGTTCTGAAGTGTCAACTTTGTTAGGACGAATGCCATCTGCTGTCGGTTATCAGCCAACATTGGCTGATGAGATGGGTGTACTACAGGAAAGGATTACCACAACGCGTGGTAGGTCGATTACTTCCATGCAGGCGGTTTATGTGCCTGCCGATGATTACACCGATCCGGCTCCATTTACTTCATTTACACACTTTGATGGCACAACAGAACTAAGTCGTGATATTGCAGCGCTTGGTATCTACCCTGCAGTTGATCCACTTGCATCTACTTCTACGATCCTCACGCCTGAAGTTGTGGGACAAAAGCACTACGACACCGCTCGTAGAGTGCAGGAGATACTCCAGCGTTACAAAGAACTTCAGGACATAATTGCAATCCTTGGTTTAGATGAACTATCAGAAGAAGATAAGATCACTGTCTCTAGAGCTCGCAAGGTCCAGAGATTCTTATCACAGCCTATGAATGTTGCAGAAATATTTACAGGTTTGCCAGGTGTTACTGTTTCAGTTGAAGAGACAGTTGATTCTTTCGCAGCGTTAGTTGATGGTGAACTTGATGAGCTTCCTGAGCAGGCTTTCTTAAACGTTGGTGGAGCTGAAGATGCGCAACGTAAAGCTCAAGAATTAGAAGCATAAAAGTTATGACTTTTCAAGTAGAGCTGGTATCGCCGGAATCTATTTCATACAGTGGCGAGGCGGAGATGGTGATCGCTCGGACTGTTGAAGGTGGGGACATAGCTTTTCAACCTGGACATGTTCCATTTATTGGTGTCCTTTCAGTCTGGTCAGTTGAAGTGATAAGGCCAGATGGTGAGAGGGATGTGTTTGCTGTTCACAGAGGGTTTGTTCAAGTCGCAGGGACAAAAGTAAGTATTTTGTCCGATGTTTCTGAAGCTGTTGAAGAGATTGATATTGAAAGGGCGCAGGCAGCCCGTTCGGCAGCCCAGGAGTTGATTTCATCAGACAATGAGAATGAAGAAGCTCTTGCTTCTCTCGAAAGATCCGAAGTGAGACTCCGCGTTGGAGGAGTAGAGGTGTAAAAAGGAAATCTGCTCTAGATTTCGTTACTTCTAAATATCCTCAAGATCATCTAATCGGTGATGAGCTTTAATAAGCCTTACAGTTCCGGACTTGGAGCGCATAACAAGAGACTCTGTATGAGCCATTCCTTCTGCATATCTTACGCCTTCAAGAAGGTCGCCATCCGTAATGCCAGTAGCTGCAAAAAAACAGTTATTACCTGACACTAGGTCATCGAGATCCAAAATTCTTTCCAAATCATAACCTAGTTCTTCAGCGGCTTTTCTTTCCTTTTCGTTACGTGGCCATAAACGCCCTTGAAGGGATCCACCCATGCATTTCAAAGCAGCAGCAGAGATAACTCCTTCAGGTGTACCTCCAATACCGAAAAGAACATCCGCACCCGACTCAGGCCATGCAGTGGAAATTGCACCCGCTACATCACCATCAGAAATTAGACGTATTCTCGCACCCGCTTCACGTACTTCAGAAATGAGATCCGAATGCCTATCGCGGTCTAAAATTACCGCAGTTAGGTCTCTGACAGTTTTATTCTTAGCTTCTGCAATATGTTGAAGATTTTCAGTTGGGGATTTTGCTAGATCTATTGCATCAGAACATCCAGGCCCTACAGCAATTTTCTCCATATACACACAAGGCCCAGGATCAAACATTGTCCCCTTGTCGCTAACGGCTATAACTGAAATTGCATTTGCCCTGCCAAGAGCTGTAAGTGTTGTTCCATCTATTGGGTCAACGGCAATATCTGTTTCAGGACCACTGCCATTTCCACATTCTTCCCCATTAGCGAGCATCGGTGCTTCATCTTTTTCGCCTTCACCAATAACAACTATCCCGTCCATGTTTACAGTGTCCAGTACACTACGCATGGCATTGACAGCTCCACCATCGGCACCTTCTTTGTCTCCTCTGCCCATCCATCTAGCTGCGACTAAGGCGGCAGCTTCGGTTACTCTTACGAGCTCTAATGCGAGATTCCTGTCTGGGGTTTGAACTTTTTTACTCATTAAATGCGACGCTAGCGCCTTAGGGAAGTTCTTGTGCATTTCGCTGAAAGGATTATCGGCGGTTTAGCTTTTTAATAGAGAAAGGTGTCAGGATAAGAGAATGAAATGGGGAAAAAGGCAAACTGAAAGCGAAACAAACGAACAGCCTGAAGTGGTTGAAGATGGGGAAACAATTGATTCAGATTCAGCTGCTGAAATTGAATATGAATTGCACGAATGGGCGGGTGAAACCCGGTTGGTGTTGGATCAACTTCTCATATTAAAAGAGGTTCCTCATGTCTGGCAGGGGGCTACCTTGGTAGTTCGCGAAGAAGATGAGGAAGTCGCGGACCAGTTGATTGAAGAAGCAGAATCAACTTCTTTACCAACGCTTGAGGCAGATGCCGAAACAATAGAATACGAAACATCAGGGTGGTCAGATTCAGAACAAGCTTCCTTCGGTTCTTTACTGGTTCGCCTAGGAATTCCTTATGAATTTAGTGACGAAGGGAGTCTTGTAGTTCAGGCTTCTGATGAAGAGGCTATTGAAACTGCTCTTGACGCTTTTCAAGTTGTTAATGATGAGCGTCCTGAACTTGATGGCTTGGATGCGAACTCGCTTTTGACTGAAGTTTTTGTTTCATGCGACCGACTTAGACGTGATCATCGAGATGACACTGGAGTGGGTGAAATATTACGCTTAACCCCATTGCTTGTGGAGCACCGACCCCCTTTTGGAATTGAAGCAAATCTATGGGACGAAATTGGAAAAAGAGCGAATGATTTAGTTGGGCTATTGTCAGAAGGTTCGGGAGATGAAGAAGAAATAAGATCCCAAGCAAGTGGACTTTCTGAAACTTTGCGGAGTTTGATCTAAAGAGAGAGAGTAAATATGGATGGTATTGATTCCGAGAATAGAAGTGGAGTGTCCGACTTGGAATATGGAGAGTTTCCATTAGCTGAATATTTAGGTTTTGATCTTGAAGTCCTATCCCATGGCGAAGTTACTGCTGTTTTAGACATAAAGGAGTGCCATCACAACCCCAATGGTGTGGTCGCCGGTGGTGTGATTTTTACATTGATTGATACCGCTATGGGTAAAGCAGTGTTTTCCATTCTTAAGGAAAACCAATACTGTGCGTCGATTGAAATTTCAACACGATTTTTGCGGCCTGTAACTCATGGTGAAATAACCGCTCAGATTTCAGTGCTGAAGGCAGGCAAGAGAGTCGTTACTCTTGAAGCGCGTGTGCATGGTGGATCTGAAAGTGAATTAGTAGCAGTGTCTACCGGTACTTTCGCAGTCATAGATACTTGATAATTAGTTTTTCGTAACCAAGGCTTTCCAGAGAGAACGGTAGTTAAGCCAAATATGATCAGACGATACGTACCCGTCTTCTATAAGTGCTTTATCTAGAAGAGGCAGATTTTTATAGGGAACCAACATGTCAACATGATGGGCTAAATGGTAACCAACGTTAAAAGGAACAATAAAAAACTTGGCCAAGCGGTTTTGTCGAACGTAATGCGTTGTCTCACGCCTATCTGCTGATTGAGTCATTCCGCCATGTTCACTGATTGCGCGAACTCTATTCAGAAGTTGATATACGCACGTCCAAGGGAGTATCCAAAAGAAAAAGTACATCGTTAAATTGCTGAAAAACCAAAATAAAGCAGCGATTGTTAGTTGACCAAAAAGAAAAGAAATCGTTAAACGCAAATGTCTGGATTCATTCAGTCTTTCAAATCTAGGGCGTAAAATCCTGAAAGCTGAGATACCGCTCAAATCTCTCAGTAGCTTTCTACGCATAGAACTTTTAGAAATTGGATAAAAGCTATAAAGGATAAAATCTGGTTCTTCTGGACCGAATTCATCTCTGTGGTGTCTGAGATGACCTATTCGATAACCATGGCTTCCTGAACCAAAAGCAAGCCAACCTATGAAACGGATGCCAACCATGTCGTTAATTTTCCGATTAGAGAAAAGCAAACGATGAGCTGCTTCATGATGAATTATAAAAAGTCGATTCTGCGCTATACCCATTCCCAAAATCGAAAAAATCCAAACTAAAGGCTGATTGTAGATCGTTGCCACCCAAACGATTAAGGGCGGCAATGACAAGGACAGTATTACTGATAAAGAGTTTCTAAAGTTTGGAATTTTTCTTAAGGCATCTCGGAAACCATTTTTTGGTTTTCCATTAGAGTGCAGACGATCACTGCCGGTGAATTCCCTGGTAGGTGTCACCATTCCACCAGTCATAGAGGTGAGCATTTCAGCATGTGACGGATTTTCTTCCATAAGAAATGTTACCTATTAATGGTTAGTACATTCCACCAACTAGTTGAAACATCAACGTACGATCAATAAATGGCTTCTCCAGCAGGAATTTTGTTGACCCATGGTGCAGGAAGTGACCGAACTCATTCAAGTTTGTTAAGCATTGAAAAAAAGATGGCACCACTACCCGTCAAGAGAATTAACTTCCCCTATAGAAAAGCAGGTCGACACTTTCCTGATCGAGCTCCCAAGTTAATTGATTCAATAGTTAAAGCATCTGAATCAATGAGTAAAAAATATGGCATAAAACCAGCTAATCTTCTACTAGGAGGAAGAAGTATGGGTGGCCGCATGTGCTCAATGGCTGTTGCGGAAGGACTTCCAGCCAGTGGATTAATTCTGATCAGTTATCCATTACATCCACCTAAGAAACCAGAAAATCTTCGAATAGAGCATTTCGACAAAGTAGACATTCCATGTTTATTCATTTCCGGTGATAAGGACCCATTCGGCTCAAAAGCAGAGTTTAAAAAACATTTGAAAAAGATCAGAGGCCCCGTAACAACTAAATGGTTCGAAGGGGCTCGCCATGATTTAGCGAATTTAGATGAAGCTATTAGTGGCGAAATAAAAGCGTGGGCGGCTTCTTTATAGGCGTTAACTAACTTTCAGAAATTTTTGGGCTTACATCTCCAGGATTCAGGTCTTCAAGTTCAACTCTCGCAGTTTCAGGAAATTTACTTATTACTAGCAATGCTGCTAAAAGGGGACCAGCAGCAACAAGTGCGAAAGCGTGACCATAGTTGTCAAATAAATCAGTCATATACCCCACTAACAAAAGTCCTGAAGCGCTTCCCAACACACCAAATGCGACAATGACACCATTTGATCTGGCTCTCTGCTTTGTTGAAAAAAGCTCAGGGCCATAAACACCTAATGCAACTGTAAGTGACCCAAGTACGGCACCGAACAAATGACTAGCCCACATTAATAATCCCGAAGAATAGTAACTAAGAACAATAAATACTGTCCCTCCTAAAAGCCCTGATGTTGCAATTTTTTTCCTGCCGTGGGTATCAGCGAAACGTCCAGCTAGAAATATTGCTATTCCCGCTGGAGTCGAAGTCAGAAGCCAGTAAGCGGTTATTCCAGAAGCGGAGTACCCCCTGTGTTCCCGAAGGAAATCATTTTGGAATTGCGAAGCGGGCGCAGCAAAGACTAAAAGCAAAAAACCAACACCAGCCAACAACAAGAGACGCTTATTTATAAAAGGCTCTTTTTCTATTCTGCTTTTTATATTAGAAGTTTCAGGTTGGACAATTATAGAGTTGGCTTTATAACGAAGTGATTCCGGTAGGTTCTTACTGATTCTCATCAAAGCTGGCAGAAATAGGAGAGGCACCAGATACACAACCCTCCAACCTTTTTGGTTCAGATCAGCGATTGGTAATACCCAAACAGAAATCCCTGCCCCCAAAGCAGCAGATAACGACAACATGCTTACTCCATAAGCTCTGGAACCTTTCGGTAACTCTTCAGCTGCAATAACTCCAATCAGAATTCCCATTCCTGTAGTCAAACCACGCGCAACTAACTGAGTACTCCCAAGAAACCAGAAGTTAGGAGAGACTGATCCTAAAGCTGTTGCTAAGACTGCGAGTATGAGGGTTAGCAGAAGAATGTTTCTGCGACCCTTCTTGTCAGCAATTACAAGAACGCCAAGAGAGATTAGAATTCCGACACGAATAACAGCGAGCGTAATTCCTTGTGCTGATGAGCTGTGGTCGAATTCATCAGCAGCGAATGTGATTGTTTGAGATATGACAGAGCCCAGATATCCGTCGATCACCTGAATACAGGCAAGAATTCCTAGAATCCTCGCAGAGCGTTCATCTAAACGGTCAGGAGGAGACCACCAGGGTTTTGATCTTTTAGGTAATGCTTTCCCGACTAAAAAGGAAAAGAATACTCCCCAAAATGGAATCGAAAGCCGCCAAGAAAAACTTTCTACAACTCGATTCACGCCTTTCGATTCATTTCTGACACTGATATGTCTTTCATATTTAGAAAAAGGACCATGAAGCAATTCGTATTTGTCTTCACCAACAATCTTCTCAGCTACTAAATCATTACGCGGTTCACGTAAAGCAGCCAAAGCTTCATCATCAAGTGTTTTAGTTATTTGTAGGTATTTGTCTCGCTTAAACAAGATTTCCCTATTTTCCTCGTATCAAGTTAAATGTTTTTGCTTGAATAATTGCATGTGAACGCAAACTCTGCCGACAGCGAAGCATACTTAAATCGTGGCAAGTAATTCTTTTTCCTCTGAATTTGGAACAACTTCTTCACATAATGAAGAAGGTTCAGTTGTTCGCGTCCAGCAGTCAACAGGGTTGTCCGGGACAGTGAGAGTCTCTGGAGCGAAAAATTCAGTATTGAAAATAATGGCAGCTTCATTACTAGCACCTGGACACTATGCACTTAACAATGTCCCACATATAGCCGATGTTAAGTGGATGGCCAATTTGTTGGAAACAATGGGTGCTTCAATTTCACACCAAAAAGACGTGATGCAAATAGAAATTCCTGAAGAAATGACCCCAATAGCACCGTATGAATTAGTGGAGAGAATGAGAGCTTCCATAGTGGTCTTAGGGCCTCTATTAGCAAGATTTGGTAAAGCAAAAGTATCTGTACCGGGCGGGGATGATTTTGGACATAGACCTATAGATATGCACCTAAAAGGTTTAGAAGAGTTAGGAGCCTCCTTTACTAACAGCCACGGATACATAGAAGGCGAGGTGGAAAAACTAGTCGGAGGCAAAGTATTGCTTAATTTCCCAAGCGTTGGCGCTACTGAAAATCTACTTATGGCAGCAGTATTAGCTGAAGGGGGAACAGTTATAGAAAATGCCGCACGTGAACCTGAAATAGTAGATCTAGTTTATTTCCTCAATTCTATGGGTGCTCAGATTACAGGAGAAGGAACTTCAACTATTCAAATTGAGGGAGTGGGTCACTTGTCACCTGTCGAACATACCGTAATACCGGATCGGATTGAGGCTGCAACCTATATGGCTGCCGTAGGGATGGCCGGAGGTCAGATAGTTATAGAAGAAGCACGATTAGAACATATGGAGATGCTCGCTGAGAAATTACATGAGATGGGGATAGAGATTGGGCAAGTTGAGGGAGGTATTAGTGTGTGCGTTTCTGAGAGGTTGAGATCAGTAGATCTAGCTACATTGCCTTATCCCGGTGTCGCCACTGACTATAAGCCTTTCATGGTTGCCCTTTTATCGATTTCGGATGGGGTAGGGATTGTGACAGAAAACATTTTTGCCGGAAGGTTTCGTTATGTCGACGAATTGATCAGAATGGGCGCAGATATCAGAGCAGAAGGGCACCATGCTGTTGTTCGTGGAGTCGAAAGACTTTCAGGAGCACCTGTTAGAGCTCCCGATATAAGAGCGGGAGCGGCGCTAGTTTTGGCGGGATTAGCAGCTGAAGGAGAAACTCTAGTTGGAGCTGCAAGTCACATTGAACGTGGTTATCAGAATTTAGTAGGCAATTTAAATTCTTTAGGGGCAAAAATAGAATTGATTAATCATCAGAATATTTAGAGTCGTTTTCTGTCCCAAAATTTGATTTTTTTTCTGGGTCCATTTTCTCTGCTTTACGGTTCGCTGCCCACAGTAGCCATGCCAGCAAACCTAAAGGGGCTACAACAAGGAGAATTTCATCCCATCCACCTTGATGGCCGAAAAAGAAATGTTCGAATTTCATCACTTAAGAATATTGTCAATCTCGCGGAAGTAGGTGTGGTCAGCCAATACTCGTGCGAAACTATACATATGACAAATGTTTCAGTAGAAGAATCGGATAGAGACCTAGAAGCGCTCGTGAAAGAGGTAATAGAAGTTATCAGACCTGCGCTCCAAGCAGACGAAGGCGATGTCGTGTTGCATGAGGTGAATGAAAAAACTGGAGAAGTTACTGTTGAACTAATAGGCGCATGCGTGAGTTGTGATGCATCAGATCAAACAATGAAAGCTGGGATTGAGAGAATTCTAAAAGAAAGAGTTCCAGAAATAACCTCTGTTCACAATCTAGGTGAGGTTATTTCAGATGAAGGAACAGCGGTAACTCTTTAGGAAAAAATGACTAACAACAATTGTTATTGGCATTCTGATCGATATGCCGGAGTTATTTGTCAACGATGTGAACGTCGAGTTTGCGCTGAGTGCATGCACACCGCATCCGTCGGTTTTCACTGTCCTGCGTGCATAAAGCCTCAGAACATTCATTCTCGAAGGCAACAACGCTCATCTGTAAGACTTGGTGGCCGAATTGAGAATGTTTCAGAACAATCATTAACCACAAGATCGCTTATAGCAGTAAACCTCTTCGCTTTTTTTGTAGCTCTTTTCAAAGGGGGGTCATTAGGTTCAGGAGGAGGGGATCTGTATTCTGATTTCGCTCTAATCGGGTGTGCTCGTATTTTCGTTTTTTCTGGTGAATGCATTGATGGTGTTGCAGGTGGTGAATGGTGGAGATTGGTTACAGGAGGCTTTCTGCATGCAGGCGTCATACACCTTGCATTCAACATGTTTCTCTTGTGGATGTTGGGAAGTCAGTTAGAAAGGATGTTAGGAACAACAAGTTATTTAATTTTGTATTTTGGTTCTCTATTGTCAGGAGCCTTAGGGGTGATGTTGCTTGACCCTCTTGCTTTAACTGTTGGAGCCTCAGGAGCGGTATTTGGACTAATGGGAGCAACGGTTATTTATCAATTCCGTCGAGGAATAAGTCCTTGGTCAAATGGAATTGGAAGCCTACTAGTCATAAATTTGATCTTTACTTTCGCTCGACCCAACATCTCAGTGGGGGGGCATTTAGGAGGTCTTCTTGGTGGGCTACTAATTGGCTGGCTAATTGATGAGATGAACAAAAAACGCATATCAGGTTATGTAAGAGTTCTAGTTCCATTAATAGTCGCAGTTGCTTTTGGTTTTTCTTGCATTTTGGCTTCAGAGTATTGGTACGACCCAATATTGGGTTAATGGGTTAAGACTTTTAGGAAGTTTCGACAAGGTGTTTTAGTTTGTAAAGATTTTTTTTCCAAATTTTTTTAAGTACGAGTTTTGCAAAAAATCCAGTAATTCTACCTCCCAAAAGAAGAGGGAAATCTAGGTTCTCTTCCCAAACAAAAAGTGTTTTCACATCTGAGTTTCTTTCAAGAATGAAACTACCTTTCCCTTCGACAAGACCTTTATGACTAATAGTCAATGTCTGATTGGGAGTCCATTCAGTAACTTGCATTTTGTCAGTTGTTCTTAGCGGACCGACTTTTGTATCGCAATCGAAAGTAACCCCCACACCTTCAGTTTGCTCTGAGGTGATTCTTATTTCTGAAGCGTCTGCCATCCAATTAACATGCGTCTGAATATCTGAAATAGCGTTCCAAACCATTTCCGGAGAAGCTTCAATTTCTTCAGTAATTCTTATAAACATCGATCTTAATTATGCCGATTTTTTGCTAGTAAAGCAGTTGCCTTTAACCTAAAAGAATGGATATATATCTAGATCATGCTGCTAGCACGCCTGTGCGAGAAGAAGTTATCCAAGCAATGATGCCATGGCTTTCAGAACATCCAGGAAACCCATCAGGATCTCATCGGCTAGCGCGAGAAGCACGTAGAGCTATTGATGATGCGCGAGATCACATAGCTTCACTAGTTGGAGCAGAACCTGGGAATGTGATTTTCACAAGTGGAGGAACAGAGTCAGATAATTTGGCGATAGATGGCACATTAGGTGTCAAAGGTGGTCAAGTCCTGTGTTCCGCGACCGAACATCCTGCAGTGTTGGAACCTGTTAGGGAATCTGGCGGGATAGTGGCACCCACAGATGAGACTGGAAGGGTTGATCTCGAAAGTTTGGCCAATCTTTTAGAGGCATTCGCTGATATTTCTTTAGTCTCCGTCATGATGGTGAACAATGAAACTGGAGTAATCAATGACATCAATACAATTGCCGACTTAGTGTCAGAAAAAACACCAGAAACTATGATTCACACAGACGCGGTTCAAGCGACTTCATGGCTGGATATAGCCGAATCTTCGAAAAAAGTACATTTAATAAGTCTTACTGGACATAAATTTGGCGGCCCGAAAGGTGCAGGAGCTTTAATCCTAAGAGATGGTGTGAATTTGTCTCCTGTAATTCGTGGAGGAGGGCAAGAGCGGGAAAGACGAAGCGGAACTCAAAACGTTCCGGCAATCGTGGGACTTGGAGAAGCGGCCCGTTTAATGCAGGTTGAACGATTAAAGATAAACGAAAGAGTTACTGGGTTAAGAGACAAATTGGAAAATGGATTAATAGAAAAAATTAGTGGGACAAGTCGCACTCTGCCGAAAGAAACACCCAGAACACCTGGAATAGCGCATCTTTGTTTTAAAAATATAGAAAACGAAGCACTACTTTTTCTTTTAGAAAATCAGGGTATATATGCAAGTGCAGCTTCATCATGTGCAAGCGGGGCGCAAGAGGCTTCACATGTTTTACAAGCAATGGGCGTAGATTTAAAAACAGCTGGAGGTTCAATCAGATTTTCTTTAGGTCAAACTACAACCGACGAAGAAATAGAATATGCACTAAACGCCGTTCCCGATGCTGTTCATCAGCTAAGAGAGTTTGAAAAATGACACGAATTATGGTTGCTATGTCAGGAGGTGTTGATTCATCAGTTGCAGCTGCTCTTGCCTGTGAGAACGGGGATGAAGTGGTCGGAGTGACACTTAAACTTTGGGGAGGAGATTCTGATTCTGGATGCTGTTCAGTCTCAGACGTAGATGACGCTAGAAGAGCAGCCGATTCATTAGGTATAGAACATCATGTTTTCAATTTGGGAGAAGACTTTGATGAATATGTAGTTGCTCCTTATGTAGAAGCTCATTCAGCAGGTTTAACTCCAAACCCATGTATTGAATGCAATAGGCATATCAAATTTGATCGCCTGTTGAATAGAGCAAAAGCATTGGGTTTCGAAAAAATAGTTACAGGCCATCATGCTCGGATAGTAAAGCAAAAAGATGAGACTTTCCGCATTGCAAGGGCAGTAGATGAAGCGAAAGATCAGTCCTATGTTCTTTATATGTTGAATCAAAATCAGATGTCTTCATTACATCTACCAGTCGGGGAGATGACTAAAGATCAAGTAAGAGAGAAAGCAAATAGTTTAGGACTTAGGGTCGCGACCAAGCCTGACAGCCAAGATGTCTGCTTCATTACACGTGAAAAGGGAAGAGCTGACTTTCTGGGACAAAGGATCCCTTTGACCCCTGGACGAGTGGTAGATGAAAATGGAGCCGAAGTGGGTCAAGTAGAAGCAATAGAATTGGTTACTGTTGGACAGAGGCGAGGCATGCTTCTAGCAGGTGGTAAAGAACCGAGATATGCGAACAATATTGACATTGAATCGGCGACAGTTACTGTAGGAACCCCTGATCAGCTTTTAGTTGAACAAACAGAATTTCGAGATCCTCTTTGGTCCACAGAAGAGGTTAAAGGTGAATTTCTTGTTCAAACAAGTGCACATGGAAAGCCGAAATTGGCGAATATAGAAGGTGATTTACTTGTATGGAAACAACCCCACTCACGAGTTGCTTCAGGCCAAAGTCTAGTTTTTTACGAAAAGGACCAAGTCGTAGGCGGAGCAATTGTCGTCTGATTAAACTCTCAGACCTCTTTTTTGAGCTTCTGCCAGCAAAACATTTGGTCTTACAGGATTTATCAGAAAGCTTTCGACAATTGAGGTTTCATTCGTGGTTTTTCTTGTTCCTGTTCTCAGCATCATTGAAAGCGGAGTCAGGCACTGTATTTCTAATGATAAACCGAAAGAGTTTTGGCTCAGGTCCAGAGCGTTGGTTTCAACTTTTGCAGGGGAAAAATTTGCCAGTTGATTTCTAGGGATAAGAGTTGGGTCCCCAACAGATAAATGGTCGTGTAGGAGTATTCCTGCTGGAACTAACACAAGCCAACGTTTTCCTAGTTGATATATAGCATTTGATGCTAATGCTGCAAGAGGGAATCCACATAAAGAGATTAATGAGCCAAATAAAAAGTTTTTGTTTAGTAAAAGGATCGGCCCCACAGTCAAACCTGCTACAGAAGTTAGCCATGCTAAAGGTCCAAGCAGAAGCAGCACAGGGCCTGGTGCTCTAAGAAGAAAACGACGTTCATCACCGTAAGAAGCTCCATCTGAAAATCTGTCTCCTAAAGGCGCTGAAAGAGCAACACAAGCTGCGATAACACTAGCTGCAAGACCAATAATCCCCGAAACTGAACCACTAGTTTCTAAAGCACTCCAGAGACTAAGAGCTGCAGCAGCAGGTGCTCCAATCCGAATTATCGCTAAAGAAATTGGAGTCGCAATGAGAGTTGACAAAAGTATTAAAACCCAGAAAGTCCAAAGACTAATGGAGACTGTTGTTCTTAAAAGTAATTTGAAGTCATTGAAACTATCTGCAAGAGATGGGCCGCAGAGCAAAGGCAAAGATATCCAAATAACTCGCATTATTCCAGTAGCCACAGACTCGCTGCGCCTCCCAAGGGTGTCTTTAAACAAAAGTTTCACAAAGAGCAGACTAGAGGGTTTCTGTACCGTCACGGACTATTCGTGGGTCAACGGTATTATCGAACTGTGGTTAAAGGCGATTTTTTAGAGGAAGAAAACGATAAGAAAGTTTCATCTCGTCTCGGCGAACTTGGCGAACTTATTAGATTTCATAACGATTTGTATCATGGACAAGGCGCGCCGGAAATACTTGACTCCGATTTTGACTTACTCTGGCGAGAATTGCTCGATTTAGAAAAAAAGTATCCGCATTTAGCGGATCCAAACTCACCTAGTGCAACTGTAGGAGGCAGACACAACACACCTTTTGCAGAAGTTGAACACCGTGTACCAATGCAATCGCTAGATAATGCATTTGATATAGGGCAACTTAACTCTTGGACCGACAAAGTGCAGAGACGCTTAGAGAGTGAACAAGAGATTTCTACGTGGGTTTGTGAATTGAAGTTTGATGGATTGGCTGTTTCGATACGTTACGAGAAAGGGCAATTAGTTCAAGCCGCTACACGTGGAAACGGAATTATTGGAGAAGATGTAACAGGAAACGTTTTAACCATTTCTGATGTTCCTAAAACCCTTGGCAAAGATGCTCCAGAAATATTAGAAGTTCGTGGTGAAGTGTATTTAGGGATAGAAGCTTTTAATGCTCTTAACCGCTCGCGGGAATCTTTAAACGAACCCACTTTTGCAAATCCACGTAACACGGCAGCAGGTTCATTGAGGCAAAAAGATTCAAAAGTTACAGCTACGCGTAACCTTTCATTTTGGGCTTACCAGATTGGAGAAACAAAAGGTTCACCTGAGATAGATGGACATTTTGAAACCCTGCACTGGTTAAAAGGTTTAGGTCTCCCGATTAATGAGCATGCTAAGAAATTCACCGATTTTAAAGAAGCTATTTCATACATAGAAAATATTGAGAAGATGCGTCATGATCTCGACTACGAAATAGATGGAGTTGTTATAAAAGTCGATGATTTAGCTCTACAGAAACAACTTGGAACCACAGCAAGAGCGCCACGTTGGGCAATTGCTTACAAACTCCCTCCAGAAGAAAGAACAACTCGACTGATTGACATTGAAGTCTCAATAGGTCCGGGGGGACAAGCAACCCCATTCGCGAAATTAGTACCTGTTTTTGTAGGTGGGTCGACAGTAGGTACAGCCACTCTTCATAATGCCGACCAAGTGAAAGAAAAAGATGTAAGACCAGGAGATTTAGTAGTAGTTCGTAAAGCAGGAGATGTAATACCTGAAGTTTTGAGACCAGTTATAAGCGAAAGGCCGTCAGACTCACGTCCTTGGAAATTTCCAACTTCTTGTCCAGCGTGTAAAAAACAATTAGAGCGAAGAGAAGGAGAGGCGGCAACTTTCTGCAACAACTATGAGTGCCCTCGACAAATTCGCGGACGAATAGAACATTTTGTCTCAAGAGGAGCAATGGATATTGAAGGGTTCGGTGAGCAAAGAGTCGATCTGTTTGTTTCAGAAGGTTTGATAAATGATGTTTCTGACATTTTTCGAATCGATTTCGAGCGCATTTCTAAAATGGAAGGTTTTGGGGAAGTATCTGTTACGAATCTCAAAAATGCAATCGAAGAGGCCCGTTTCAGAGATTTGGGGCGCTTGTTGTTCGCTTTAAGAATTCCACACGTGGGAACCACGGTCGCTCAGTTAATATCGGAAAATTTTCAAGACCTTGAAGCGTTGAAAAAAGTACAAATGCAAGACTTGGAGATTATTGATGGGCTGGGACCGAAAATTGCTGCGAGTGTTTTTAAATGGTTTACGAATGAACGTAATGATATTTTGATATCCAGACTTCAAGATTTGGGAGTTAACCCAAAATCTGACATCCCACTTTCAAGTGATGTGGAAAAGACTCTTTTAGGCCTAACTATTGTAGTGACAGGCAAATTGCAAGGTTTAAGCAGAGATGAAGCGCGCAAAATTATTAAAGAAAGAGGAGGCAAGTCTCCTGGGAGTGTTTCAGCGAAAACAACTTACTTACTTGCTGGTGAGGGAGGTGGGTCAAAACTAGACCAGGCAGAAAAGTTTGATATTCCGGTCATAGATGAGACCGCTTTTGAAGATCTAATCAAAAAAGGTGATTTGCCGAAATAAATTTTTACCCAATAACTCGAAAACACCAATTCAAGCTTGATCGCCTGCTAGGTGTTTGAACCTCCCAATAGACGATGGAAGCACAAATATTCCCAGCGGGCAGTCGTTCAATAACTTTTCCAGCTTCAGGTCTAAATACCACCGAATTTAAAGCAGGTTCAACTCTTTGTTGATCAAGGGGGATCTGCTTATCACCGATACTAATAATTTCACCTGTCCATGTAGGTGAAAAAACAACACCTACATTTGTTTGAGCGATAACTTCATCACCGCGACTTGGTATTAGCTCTGATATCCCAGGATTTGAGTTCAGCACAATGTCATTATCGTCTCCGTCCGCAATAAGTCCGGCTAATACCAGTACGGCTATTCCAATAGCGAGAAGAGAACAGATGATAATTGAGTTGCGACGCGTCACACGTAAAGGCTACCTAGAGGTAACCTTTACGTGTGGTAGAAAAACGAAGAGATACTGGATCTTTTGGTAAAGGAAATCCTTGGGGTTCTCAGAATATGTCTGGTCGTACATTTGGTGGAAGGTACAGACTGCAAAACATTGTAGGAACTGGAGGATCTGGTTCTGTATATCTAGCTAATGATTTAAGTCTGAATCGCCAAGTAGCAGTAAAAGTTCTACACACCCAACTCGCTCAATATCCAGGTTTCGTAGAACGATTTAAAACAGAAGCAAAAATTGCCGCCTCGCTTACAAGTTCTCACACAGTGCGAGTTTTCGACTGGGGGGTTGATGATCAGGCCTATCTAGTGACCGAGTATTTAGGAGGTGGGAGTCTTAGAAGTATTTTAGATAGTGGAAGGACTCTCAGTCCTTCACAAATATTGCAAATCACTCTCGAAGCGTGCAGAGCACTAGATCACGCTCACGCACAAGGAATAATTCACCGAGATCTTAAACCCGCGAATCTTTTATTTGGGCAAGACGGTCATTTGCGAATTGCAGATTTTGGATTAGCAGCTGCATTAGCAGACGCGACACAAGCAGAAATTTCTAATTCTGGACCACAATTAGATGAATTAGGCGGCTTACGCGGCTATGTGGGTACCGCTCGGTACGCTTCACCTGAACAGGCGAGCGGACTTACTTTAGGTGTTAAGTCTGATATCTATTCCTTGGCTTTGTGCATAGTCGAAGCATCGACAGGGCACCTCCCTTTTGTTGAGAATACGGTTCTCGGAACTTTAAGAGCGAGAGAAGGACAAGATGTGCCTACCCCTGAAAGTTTGGGTGCTCTAGCAACAGTGGTTCAAAGAGCTGGTTCTGCCAATTCAGAAGAAAGACCCACTGCAGGAGAATTGGGCAGAATGCTACTTGATGTCGCGAGTAAAATGTCCCGTCCAGAGCCTTTACCTTTTGTCGGACCAGGAGAGGTAGGCGCAGACCCTCTGTCAGGCGAAGAACCTCTAGTTCCTACAAGCGTTTCTTCTCCGCCGGATCGGCCTACAGAAAGAATGGAAGCTGTCTCAGTTGAACCAGAGCCGAAACAGGTTAATTCAGTAAAGCCGCTAAGAGGACGTTGGGTGAATGCTTTAATAGCAGGCTTTTTGATAGTTGGTGTGATTGTTGCTGGGGCTTTTATATGGGAAGCAACGAAAACAGAATCAAGAACCTTGCCTCAACTAGTAGGTTCTTCAGGAGATAGTGCGAGGGAATTAATTGTTGCTCTTGGATGGAATGTTGAGGAACGTTTTGACCGTCTTGATGACACAGTGGAAGGGGAAGTGTTAGCGACTGAACCCATTGGAGGGACGACTCTAGAAGAAAACGGGACTGTGGTTTTAGTTATTTCACTTGGCGCAGAACGCGTTCAAATACCGATTGATTTGGTTGGTAAGAGTCTCCCAGGTGCAGAAAGACTGATCCAGTCAGCTGGCTTGAAAGTGGGTGAGATCTCATTTTCTTATAGTGAAACTATAGAAGCTGGAATGATCGTGGATGTTCTTGCGCCTATATCTGAACTACCGCTAGGAGGAAGTGTTGATCTACTTGTCTCTGATGGAAGAGTTCCAGTAGTTATACCAATTGGTCTAGAAGGTCGTGAGGTGTCTGAAGTTGAAGCAGCGTTAGAAACTTTAGGACTAATTCCACGTCGAATTGGGGTGAGGGACGAATTTGTCCCTAAAGGTTACGTAGTAGCTTTTGAACCTCCGTCACAGAGTTCTGTTAGAGGTGGTTCAGAAGTTGAAATATTAGTCTCGACTGGACCTGAGCCACGCACTATCCCCAATGTTGTAGGACTTTCAGTCGACGCTGCAGAATCTAGATTAGCTGCAGCTGGATTTCGTTCTATTTCAATTGATGGACCTTCCGGTGGTTTAATCACTAGACAAGAACCCCCTGGCACCGCTCTGGGATTACCAGAGACTCCAATTGAATTAATCAGTGGATAAAAGTCTTGTTTGACGATATGTCCTCTACCCTCTGAACTGTGGTTCAAAGAATTTCCCGTGAAGAAGTTGCCCATGTGGCACGGTTAGCTCAACTTGCGTTAAGCGAAGATGAGTTGGACTCTTTCACATCTCAGCTAGCCGCTGTTTTAGATCATGCGGCTGACTTAGAGGCTTTGAACGTAGATGATGTAGAACCGAGCACGCACCCTTTCCCCCTGAAGAATATTCTTCGCAGTGATGAACCTAGTGAAGGTTTTGAGATCGAAGAAGTACTTGAAGTGGCGCCGGAAGTTGAAGAAGGCCAATTTCGGGTTCCGCCGATTCTGGGGGAGTCATCATGAAGGCAACAGAAATAGCAGAAAAAGTTTCTTCTGGTGAGATGAGTGCTCGCTCGGTTGTTGAGCATCATATTGAAACTATTAACAAAATTGAATCTGATGTTAACGCTTTCAATCTTGTCACTGCTGAACAAGCTTTGATAGATGCTGATGAAATAGATTCAAAAATTGCTTCTGGGGAGACATTGGGGCCTTTAGCGGGAGTTCCGATTTCGATTAAAGACAATCTTTGTACACGTGGAGTTGAGACAACGTGCAGTTCGAAAATCTTAGAAGGTTGGAAACCTCCTTATAACGCCACTGTTATAGAAAAACTTAGAGAAGCAGGAGCGGTCATCATGGGTAAAACCAATCTAGATGAGTTCGCTATGGGTTCTTCAACAGAGAATTCTGCTTTTGGCCCAACCAGAAATCCTCATAATTTGGAACTTGTTCCAGGGGGTTCATCAGGAGGCTCTGCAGCAGCTGTAGCAGCAGGATTCTCTCCTCTTGCACTGGGGAGTGACACCGGAGGTTCTATAAGGCAACCAGCAGCTCTTTGCGGCGTTGTCGGAGTGAAACCTACATATGGAAGAGTGTCTCGCTATGGACTCGTCGCATTTGCTTCCAGTCTTGATCAGGTCGGTCCTTTTGCTAATACAGTTTCTGATGCTGCTTTAACTCTTGAAGTTATTAGTGGTCATGACCCAAGGGACTCCACTTCAATTCCAGAGAAACCATTGGAGATTTTAGAAGTTTTAAATCAAGGGGTCGACGGTATGCGGATAGGAGTGATTGAGGAACTTTCAGGTAAAGGTCTAGAAGGGATTTCACCGGATGTGAGTTCTCGAGTCGAAGAAGCCGTAAAAGTTTTTTCTAATGCAGGAGCAACTGTTGAATCAGCCTCGGTTCCAGCTTCTATTTACGGTCTGTCTGCTTATTATGTCATAGCGCCTGCAGAAGCATCTTCTAATCTTGCAAGATATGACGGGATACGTTTTGGTCCAAGAACGGAAGAGGCAACCACTGCAGAAACAATGACAGCCACTCGAACAAAAGGTTTTGGTGACGAAGTGAAACGTCGAATCATGCTTGGGACTTACGCCCTCTCAGCTGGATATTACGACGCTTACTACGGTAAATCTCAGAGAGTGAGGACATTAATAATGAATGATTTCGCAAAAGCCTATGAGAAATTTGACATTCTTATAAGTCCCACTGCTCCAACTACAGCTTTTCCATTAGGTGATAAAACCGCTGATCCTATGCAGATGTATTTGCAGGACGTATGCACAATCCCCTCTAATCTTGCAGGACATCCAGCTATGTCAGTTCCTTTCGGCTTTGGAGAAGACGGAATGCCCGTAGGGATCCAAATTCTTGCCCCAGCTATGGCTGAGCGGGAGATGTTCCAAGCTGCAAAAGTTCTTGAATCTGAAAGTGGTAAAGATATTGAATAGTCTTGACATTAAAGGTTGGGAAACGGTAATCGGCTTAGAGGTACATGCAGAATTAGCTACAAAAACTAAGATGTTTTCATCAGCGCTTAATTCCTTCGGCGGAGAACCCAACAGCAACACAGACCCTGTTTCTTTAGGATTGCCTGGATCTTTGCCGGTTTTGAATGAAAAAGCGGTAGAGCTAGCCATCAGAGTGGGTTTAGCTTTGAATTGCCAAGTACAGAAGTCAGTATTTGCACGTAAGAACTATTTTTATCCAGACATGCCTAAGGCCTATCAAATTTCACAGTTCGATTTACCCATAAACAAAGAAGGGTGGTTGGAACTTCCTGACGGACGCCGAATTGGAATTGAGAGAGCTCACCTTGAAGAAGACACCGGAAAAATAACTCATATAGGAGGAGGAGGACGAATACACGAAGCTTCCTATTCTTTAATCGATTACAACAGGTCAGGGGTTCCTCTGATTGAAATAGTAGGAGCGCCAGAACTTCGAGGTCCTGATGATGCAAGAGACTATGTTTCTGAGTTGCGTTCAATATTAGTAACAATTGGCGCTTCTGATGGAAAGATGGAAGAAGGCTCTTTACGTGTCGACTGCAATGTGTCAGTCCGTCGAGATGGAACAGAAGAGTTGGGGACACGTTGCGAAATCAAAAATATTAACTCTTTGAGATCTCTCGGAAGGGCTATCGAGTATGAAGCAAAAAGACAGATCGAGATAATTGAATCAGGTCAAGAAATTGAGCAACAAACACGTCATTGGGATGAAGCTGAGGGTCGTACACACAAATTGCGATCCAAGGAAGAAGCTTTTGATTACCGTTATTTTCCCGAACCCGATTTAGTACCAGTTGAACCATCTGAAGAGTGGATAAAAGAAATCGCTAATTCTTTGCCACCATTACCCAGAGATCGAAGGCACCTGCTAGCTGAGGCAATCGGAGTTGAACCAACCGAAACATCATTAATAGTGGAGAGAGATTTGGACACTTTCGCTCTTCAAGCAATTTCTTCTAATGCCGATAAGAATCGTGTTCTTGTGCATTTAGAGAACAATCTTGCTGACGGAATCGGAAAGCTGACACCAGAGGCGTTTGCATCTCTTACGGTAATGGAGACGAACGGCGAGCTTACAGCTACGCAAACTAAAAGAGTTTTAGCGGACTTGGTCGAATCAGGCGGAGACCCTCAAGGAATAGCTAAGAGTCATGGTTTCGAATCTATGGATAATTCTGAACTGGAAGAGATAGTTGAGCGAATCATTTCAGAAAATTCTGATGATTGGCTTTCTTACATCAATGGGGATGAAACTGAAAGAAAGAAAAAATCAGGTTTTTTCGTTGGGTTAATAATGAAAGAGACCAGCGGTCAGGCTGATGGCAAAATAGTTAATCAAATTTTAAGTGCTAAAGCTGAAAATTAGCTTCCCAATTTTTGCCACTTATCACTTCGAAAACGAATATATAAAGTTATAGAACGAACCAAAATCAAAACCCAAATGGACCCCCAAATCCAACCTATGCCGAGACCAAATGCAACGCTTAGAACCATTAAAGGTATGGAAATAAGCGCCGAGAGGCTCATGGCTTTAGCAAGGAAACGTTGATCACCGGCACCTATCAGAATGCCATCTAGAGCAAAAGCTATTCCTGATAATGGGGCCATTGCCGCTACATGTAAAAGAAGAAAACCCGTAAGTTCAACTACTGCAGTATCTTCAGAAAAAATTTCTGCAAAAGTGATATGAAATATTGCAAGAAGAGAACCCATAAACACACCTATTCCCATGGACCAGGTAATGGCTTTCCGACCCATTTGACGAGCTTCATTGGCATCACCGGCACCTAGAAGGTTTCCTATTATTGCTTGTGCTGCTATAGCGATCGCATCCATTGACATGGCAAGAAAAAACCACGCTTGAAATCCCACTTCATGTGCCGCAACATCAACATTCCCCAGACGAGCTGCCATAGCTGTAGCGACAATAAATGAAGTAGTTAATGAGAGGTTTCTAACCAAGAGGTCACTTGAGCTTCTTAAAAGTTTTATTAAAACTAGAAATTTTGGTTTGAATGAAACTTTATATTCACCTATGGCTTGTCGAATCCAAACCAAGTAAATCAGAGCACCAACCCATTGAGAAGCAACAGTTGCGGCCGCGGAAGCTCCTATCTCTTTGTTGAAACCATAGATGAGGACCAGTTCGAGTCCCAGATTTAGAAGAGCAGTTCCTATTGCCACCCACAGGGGTCTGACTGTGTCCTTGACTCCACGTAAGTAACCTACTCCTGCAAGCATGATCAACATGGCGGGAGCGCCGAACATGCTAATACGCAAATAAATACGGGCTTGATTCAGAAGCTCGCCATCAGCACCCAAAAGTTTTAATAGAGGGTCAGCGGCAAAATATCCAAAGAAAGCTATTGCAATGCCAAGAAAAAAAGCTAACCACAAACTTTGAATGGCTTGATTCGAAGCTTTTAATGGTTCACCTGCTCCAGTAAGCCTAGCGACCGTTGCAGTGGTCCCGTAAGCCAAAAAGAAACAGAGTCCGTAAATTAACAGTAGGGCAGCGGATGCAACGGCTAATCCTCCGAGAGGTAGCGTCCCCAGATGACCAACAACAGCAGTGTCGGCTAACAAATATAATGGTTCGGCTATAAGTGCACCTAAAGCTGGGATTGCTAGGGTTAAAAGCTGTTTATCACGATTTGGGATATTAATGATGAGAGTCTAGACAAATTCAAGTGGTCAAACTATTGATTTGAGCTCTACCCTTCATGTATGAGTGAAAATAAAGAAAATGACATGAAACTAAGATCTCGCGAAGTTACAGATGGAGCTAGCAGGGCACCGGCTCGTGCGATGTTGCGTGCCGTAGGCATGGGGGAAGAGGATTTTTCAAAAGCACAGATTGGAGTCGCTTCATCTTGGAATGAAGTCACACCGTGCAACTTGCCACTAGATGCGCTTGCAAAAAAATGTAAAGAAGGAGTCCTTAACGCAGGGGGATTTCCTTTGGAATTTACAACCATTGCAGTAAGCGATGCTATTTCAATGGGTCATGAAGGAATGAGGGCAAGTCTAGTAAGTAGGGAGATTATTGCTGATTCCGTTGAAGCCGTAATGCATGCTGAAAGACTTGATGCATTTGTGAGTTTTGCAGGTTGCGATAAGTCATTACCTGGAATGCTTATGGCATCAGCACGCATAAATCTTCCATCGGTTTTCGTGTATGGAGGTTCGATAATGCCCGGAGAGCATAAAGGAAAATCTTTAGACATCGTTAATGTTTTTGAAGCAGTGGGAGCTCATGCGGTAGGTGACATTGACGATGAAGAACTTCTTTCCATAGAGCGAGCTGCTTGTCCAACTATAGGTAGTTGTGCAGGAATGTTTACTGCTAACACAATGGCTGCGGTGGGAGAAGCATTGGGTATGTCATTACCAGGATCGGCATCCGCAGCAGCAGTAGATAGCAGGCGTTCAGATGTGGCATATGCAAGTGGTACTGCTGTGATGAAACTCTTAGAGGCCGGTATCTATCCCCGAGACATAATGACTCCAGCAGCATTTGAGAATGCCATCGCAGTGGTGATGGCTCTTGGTGGGTCAACTAATGCTGTCCTGCATCTTTTGGCGATTGCTTTTGAAGCAGGTGTAGATCTTCAATTAGAGGAATTCAATCGTATAGCTGAGAAGGTTCCACATCTAGCGGATACGAAACCACATGGCCTTTATCACATGGTTGATATTGACAGAGTGGGAGGTGTTCCGGTGGTAATGCAGATGCTATTAGAGGAAGGTTTGATTCACGGAGACGAAGTAACTGTTACCGGTCTTACTGTTAAAGAAAATTTAGAACTTCTTAACCCACCAAAACCTGATAATGACGTAATTCACTCTTTTGATAATCCAATACATGACATAGGAGGAATAGCAATATTGAGAGGTTCCTTAGCTCCTGATGGAGCTGTTGTAAAAGTAGCTGGAATAGATGTGGATAGATTTGATGGTCGTGCCAGAGTGTTTGACGGTGAAGATAAAGCCATGGAAGCAGTTTTAGGAGGAGCGATAGAAGCTGGAGACATTGTGGTGATCCGTTATGAAGGCCCTAAAGGCGGCCCAGGAATGCGTGAGATGCTCGCTATTACAGGCGCTATGAAAGGTGCTGGTAGAGGCAACGATGCAGCTCTAATCACAGATGGTCGATTTTCGGGCGGGACTCATGGTTTCTGTGTGGGTCATGTTGCTCCGGAAGCAGTCGATGGAGGTCCAATAGCTCTTGTAGCAGAAGGCGATCGAATTGTTATAGATATCCGTGAACATTCAATTGAACTTCTAGTTGACGAAAATGAATTAGAAAAACGGCGAGGCGAATTAAAACCCTTTAAACCGCGATATGAGTCTGGATTTTTAGCCAAATATGCGCGATTAGCAGTAGGGGCAGATCAAGGAGCTGTTACTAAGGCATAAAAAGGGTTGTTTGCTATTAGCTTCCCAGCGATACTGGATGTATGCGAGAATTTTTCGTAGGTGTAGTAGTTATTTAGCGTGTATCCATTATGGATGCACGCTTGGCCTCCCTGCAGGGAGGTCAATTGCTTTTAATCAAGTTTTTAGTTAAGAAAGCTAATCTGAGAAAAAATGACCAGTGAAAATATAGATGGCGGCAAGGCATTAATTAGGTCTCTTGAAAAAGAGGGTGTGGAAGTGATGTTTGGGCTTCCTGGCGGAGCGATACTGCCCGTTTATGATCCGATTATCGATTCGACTATTAGACACATACTGGTACGTCATGAGCAAGGTGCTGGTCATATGGCTCAAGGTTATGCCCAAGCAACTGGTAAACCTGGTGTAGCGATGGTGACTAGCGGTCCGGCAGCTACGAATATTGTTACACCTCTATGTGACGCTTATCTGGATTCAATACCTTTGGTTGTTATTACAGGCCAAGTGCCTCTGGCAGCGATCGGTACAGATGCATTTCAGGAATGCGACACTACCGGGATCACCATGGGAGTCACAAAACACAATTTTCTCGTCAAAGATGCACAAGACATTCCAAGAATAGTGAAAGAGGCATTTCATATAGCAACTACTGGTCGACCTGGTCCAGTGTTGATTGATCTACCCAAGGACATAGTTGATCCGAACAGTCCAAGGTCAGAGCTTGACTGGGTGGACGATCCTGAAATGGACCTCCCGGGATACAAACCAGAAAAGGACATTGATTTTTCTGGAATAGAGAAAGCCGTAGAACTTATACAAACTTCTGAGAGACCAGTTTTTTATATTGGAGGTGGGATTCTTAAAGCAAGAGCAGCCGAAGCGCTTAGAGAACTGGTAGAAATTACTGGAATTCACGTCGTGACAACTCTTATGGCACGAGGAGCTTTTCCAGACAGCCATGAACTTTGTTTAGGAATGCCTGGAATGCACGGAAATTATACAGCTGTGACTTCAATGCAAAAGTCAGATTTATTAGTGGCTTTGGGTGCTCGTTTCGATGATCGTGTTACAGGTAAAGTCGACGGTTTTGCACCAGATGCAAAAATTATCCATGTGGACATCGATCCTGCGGAAATAGGAAAAGTTAGAAAACCAGATGTTGCTATAAATGGAGATTGCCGTCTGGTCATAGAGGCAATGGTTGACCTGCTTAGACAACAAGATGCGACTCAAACAGATCGTTCGGAATGGAAATCTACTATCAGTGGTTGGCAGGAACGATTTCCTCTTACATATGAGGACTCTGAACCAGGAAGCAGATTGAAACCCCAGTACGTCTTAGAGCAACTTAGGGATTTAACCCCTGAAGATACAATCGTTGCTTCGGGAGTTGGTCAGCATCAGATGTGGACAAGTCAATACTGGAGTTTTGACCATCCATATACATGGATCAACTCAGGAGGCCTTGGGACAATGGGATTCTCAATACCTGCTGCTATTGGTGCAAAAGTTGGAAACCCTGACCGGATGGTTTGGGCAGTTGATGGAGATGGATGCTTCCAGATGACAGCACAAGAACTTGTAACCTCAACAGTTGAAAACATACCAATAAAAGTTGCATTACTTAATAATTCCTATTTGGGTATGGTTCGCCAATGGCAAGACATGTTTTACGAAGAAAGATTTTCTGAAGTGTTCCTTTCAGATGATGTGCCGAATTATAAAGCATGGGCAGAATCTATGGGCTGTGTGGGTATTCGAGTTGATAGCCCAGAGGAAGTTCCAGAAGCTATAGCTAAAGCTAATGAAATTGAAGATCGGTCAGTTGTAATAGATTTTCGAACTGCACCCGAAGAGCGTGTTTACCCTATGGTTCCTGCAGGGAAAGATAATTCTTCAATTGTCGTTCCACCATCTCAAGAAAGTCAAGAACGATGAAAAAGACTCAAGGAAATTACACAATTTTAGTTATAACCGTCGAAAATAAATTCGGTGTTTTAGCACGAGTCAGTGGCCTTTTTTCTCGTCGTGGCGTAAATATTAAGTCTCTAGCTGTCGCTCCTACAGATAAGGCAGAATTTAGTCGCATAACTGTTGATCTGGATATAGAGCTCGAAGGTGTTTCATTAGATCAAATAATAAATCAGCTTGACAAACTGATAAATGTTGTTGAAATACGAGCTTTGGATCCCGCTGAGTCAGTTGAAAGAGAATTGATGATCGTCACAGTTGAAGCTGAGGCTAGTCAAAGGGATGAACTGGTTGACCATTTAGACAAAGTCGGAGGAAAGGTGCTAAACATTGGAACCGAAAGCATGATGCTTTCTTTGGTGGAAACCTCATCTGTAATTGACGACTTCGAATCCTTTTTGAGTGGTTATGGCATAGTTGAACTGCAACGAACAGGCCGTGTTGCTCTAGATTCGTTATAGCTAAACAAAGTTTAAATAGTTAAAGAAAAATAATTAGGAGAAAATCGTGGTAAATATTTATTATGAAAATGATGTAAATCGTTCAGCGATATCAGACCGTAAAGTAGCGATTTTAGGCTATGGATCACAAGGACATGCCCACGCTTTGAACCTAAAGGAATCAGGGGTTGACGTATGCGTAGGACTGAGAGAAGGATCTGGGTCCATCTCGAAAGCCGAAGAAGCAGGACTCGTAGTTCGTTCAATTTCAGAAGCATCGGACTGGGCAGATGTGATAATGCTTCTTTTGCCTGATACTGATCAAGCAGCAACATATGAAGAACATATCGCTCCAAACTTGAAAGCTGGAGACGCCATTGCTTTTGCTCATGGCTTTAATATCCGTTTTGATCTAATTACACCTCCAGATGATGTAGACGTCATAATGATTGCACCTAAAGGACCAGGCCACTTAGTGCGCAGGACATATGTTGAAGGTGGTGGTGTGCCCTGCCTCATTGCTGTCGAGCAGAACCCAACAGGTGGAGCAAAAGACCTAGCAATGGCTTATGCAGATGGACTGGGGGGAGCTAGAGCAGGAATTATCGAAACGACTTTCACTGAAGAGTGTGAAACGGACCTTTTCGGAGAACAGGTAGTGCTTTGCGGCGGGGTTACAGAGTTAGTTAGAAGTGCTTTTGACACACTTGTTGATGCTGGATATCAGCCAGAGATTTGTTATTTCGAATGTCTTCACGAATTGAAGTTAATTGTAGACCTCATGTATGAACAAGGCATAGGAGGTATGCGTTATTCAGTTTCTGACACTGCCGAGTACGGTGATTTAACGCGTGGTCCTCGAGTGGTCGATGATCATGTGAGAGAAACAATGAAACAGGTTTTAGATGAGATTCAATCTGGAGTTTTTGCGGAAGAATGGGTGGCTGAAGCTCATTCTGGTAGGGAGAATTTTTACGCTTTGGAAGAAAAGGGACGCCAACACCGCATTGAGCAAGTTGGTTCTAAACTCCGTGACATGATGCCTTGGATCAGTGCTGGCAAAGTATCGGTTCAAGATGCATCAGGTGGCCAAGGTTAAGACATCAGCCTAAAGTGTGAAAAAGTTGATTGAAGATGAAAATGACTGGGAGGAACTTAGCCGTCGTGCAGCTTTTGCTTCCCATAGGCTAATCGGTTGGATTTATTGGGATCCGAGGGCCATCGCAAATTATGAAGCGCTTGGGGTTCCTAATGGATTCGGCTACTACGTATCTACTCGTGCAGCTTCTCTTGGAAAAGCCGGAAACAAAGCAGTATCTGCAGCTTTTTACTCGATACACCCAGACTTTATTGCAGCAAGTCTGGATAACTGCCGTGAATATACTACTTTCGAAAAAGCGGCATCAGCTAGAGACGCTGCGATCGCTCCAGGTTTAAAGGAACTAACACCAGAAATCTGTGAGCCTTTAGCAGCTATGTCTTCAAACCTTTGGAAAGCAGCTGAAGAACTTCCTGTATCTGGTCGGGCTTTATTTGCATCATTATTGGATTGGCCACGTCATCAAGATCCACTCACATCGGCTTGGCTGGCTGTTAACGCCATCCGTGAGTGGCGCGGTGATACTCACTGGGCAATCTTGGTAAGTGAAAACATTGACGGCACTATGGCCGGCATCTTAGATAATGCAAAGCATGATTACGACGATCAATGGCTTACACGTAGTCGAGGAGCAGATGATGGTGCAATTAGTGCCGCATTTAAAAAGCTGACGGAACGTGGTTTAGCGGATGGAGAAACAGTTACGCCTAAAGGCTTGGAATTTAGAGAAGATCTCGAAAGAAAACTTAACGACATAGCAAGTGCTGCTTGGCGTAATCTTGGGATTAGTCAAACGGCTCAATTTCTAGAATTAATCGAACCAGTTGGTTCGCGCTACATGGATCACATTGATAACACAGCTGGATCAAATTGGATGCCAGCCGGGCGAGAAGCTAAGAGTAAATAGTATTGATGATCAGCTCATGCGCTGAACTATCATCGCCATTCCTTGTCCGCCGCCAACACACATGGTTTCAAGCCCAAATTCTTTATCAGCATCCTCTAGACCATTTATCAACGTTGTCATTATCCGAGCACCCGTCATTCCAAATGGATGACCTAAAGCTATAGCTCCTCCATTCACATTCAATTTGTCATGGTCTATCCCGGTTTCTTCTGCTGAAGGAATAACTTGTGCTGCGAAAGCTTCATTTATCTCCACGAGATCAATATCAGTAATTGTCATACCGGCTCTTTGCAATGTTTGGTTGATTGCATCAACTGGACCTAACCCCATGACCTCTGGATTCAGAGCTGAAACTCCAGAAGCCACAATTTTCGCTAATGGAGTGACTCCTAATTCTGAAGCTTTTTCGGCACTCATCACAACTACGGCAGCAGCGCCGTCATTCAAAGGACAAGCATTGCCAGCAGTAACAGTCCCATCAGGGCGAAAAACAGGGTTCAACTGTGAAACATTCTCATAAGTTGTTCCAGCTCTTATTCCATCGTCAGCAGTGACTACAGTCCCATCCGGAACTGTGTAGGGAGTGATCTCACGTTCAAAAAATCCTCGAGTCGCAGCAGCTTCCGCACGGTTTTGAGAACGCACACCCCACTCGTCCTGATCTTTACGAGAAACACCTTTGTTTTGGGCAACGTTTTCGGCAGTTTGACCCATTGCTATATACACATCCGGTAGACCTTGAGGTGGAGTCCAAGTTTCCACTCCTTCTCCGGTTCTTTCAGCAGTTCGGGTTTCTGCATCCTTAAAGGAGTCATTATGAGATCCGGTATCGGAAGCCCCAAATTGGTAACGACTTACACATTCGACGCCTCCTGCAACAAATATGTCTCCTTCTCCAGCTTTAATGGCATGAAAGGCCATACGGATCGTTTGCAACGAAGATGAACAGTATCGATTTACTGTCACTCCAGGGGCATCAATTCCAGCTAGAAGGCTTGATATGCGTGCAATGTTATAACCTTGCTCTCCACCTGGTTGTCCAGTTCCCCACAGGACATCTTCAACCAAGTCAGTTTGAATTTGTGGAACCTTAGAAAGAACGTCTTTGATTATAAAAGCCGACATGTCATCAGGTCTGGCCTCTGCAAGACTGCCTTTATTTGCTCTGCCTATAGGAGTTCTTGAAGTTGCTACTATTACAGCATCCGTCATGATTAACCTCTCAATTATTTATCGAATCTGCCGAGATCCTAACCGGCAGAAATAGACCTTGTTTATTTTTTCACAAAAACTTTAATTCGTTCGCTTTACTAGAGTCAGTCCATCACCAATTGAGAGCATTACGGAAGAAACCCGCTCATCTTGAGCTACATAATCATTGAAGTTTCGCATAGAGACAGTGTCGTCATCAGATACCTCTGCATCAACCACTTTGCCTGACCATAAAACATTGTCGACTGCTATTAAACCATGGTCTGACAATCTAGACACAATCTCTTCGTAGTATTCGAGGTAGCCACCCTTGTCAGCATCGATGAAGGCAAAGTCAATTTTTTTATTATCAGGTAAATTGGCCAAAGTTTCCTTTGCAGGTGCAATGACAAGTTCGATTTTTTCAGCAACACCCGCCTTCTCCCAGTATCTATTAGCTACGGAAGTCCACTCTTCAGAAACATCACAACATAATAGTTTTCCATTCTCCGGTAGGGCTTTGGCAATAGCCAAAGACGAATAACCTGTAAAAGTTCCTATCTCAACGGCAAAATCGGGTCGAATCGCAGCAACTAGCATGTAAAGAAAAACACCCTGATCTTGGGCAATTTGCATAGCAGAAACTTTCCCTAATTCAGACGTAGTCTCTATAAGGGATTGTTGAGTTTCATCAGGTTGCGAAGTGTGATCTAATATGTATTCGAAAAGTTTTTCATCAAGAAAAAAAGAACGCCGGCGTTTCTTTTCGTCCGAAATGTTCGAATTATTCTGCATATAGTTTCCTATCCTTGATATTTACCAATAATGAATTACTAAAGTGGTAAATGCAGAGGTTAGCGAAGAATTTTGAGCATCCTACAAATGGGCTTAAGGGAGAGTAATGACGAAAATAGACCCACAAGAGCAATGGAAATTGCTTATAGGTGGCGAATGGGTAGAAACCGCAGAAACATATTCAGTCGTGAATCCTTACACGACGGAGACAGTAGGTAATGCACCAGAAGCGACTCTAAGTGAAGCAGCCGATGCAATGACCGCTGCAAGAGAAGCATTAGACGGGTGGAAAAATACATCGATTGACCAGAGGTGTCATTTACTCGGAAAACTTGCAGATGTACTAGAACAGAAAACTCCAGAATGGGTCGATTTAGTTCAGGCAGAGACTGGGTCAACAATAAATATCACGGAAACTCTCCAAGTCGCAGGAGGGTTTATTGACCGTTTCCGTTACTACTCGAAACCACAACGTATAGATTCATCTGAACTTCCTATTAAACAAGGAGCGAATGCTCTTGGACCTGCGGGCCTTGTAGCTGCATCCGTATACCATCAGCCAGTTGGGGTTGTTCTATGTATCACACCCTACAATTTTCCTCTTACTAATGTGGCGGGGAAAATAGCACCAGCTTTAGCAATGGGTAACACCTGCATCATAAAACCGGCTCCACAGGACCCACTGGGTATTTTGAGATTAGGTGAAGCTATAAATGAAGCCGGTTTCCCTCCAGGAGTTGTAAATATTGTTACTTCTTCCGGTCCGGAAGTCCCGGCTGCGATGGTTGCCTCAAAAGATGTAAACATGGTCAGCTTTACGGGTTCAACTTCTGTTGGAAAGTCAATCTATGAAAGCGGCGCATCAACTATGACACGTGTTCTTATGGAACTAGGTGGAAAAGGTGCTCTAATCATGACCGAAGATGCCAGCGTCGATGCAGCGATGGGTGCTATAGCAAGTGTTTGGGGTTTCCACAGCGGGCAGATTTGCACCGCTCCAACGCGGGTTATCTGCCATCGTAGTATTTACGATCAAACAGTAGAGACCCTCTCGGCTGTAGCAGGGATGCTCAAAATAGGAGACCCAAGAGAACGTGACACTTTGGTAGGACCTTTGATTTCAGAACAGCAGAGAGACAACGTTGAAAATTTTGTTTCATCCGGTGTGGAGTCAGGTGCCAAATTGGTTTGCGGCGGTCAAAGACCTGATGAACAAGGCTATTTTGTAGCACCAACACTTTTAGCGGACTGCACAACTGATATGCACGTTGTCCGTGAAGAAGCTTTTGGACCAGTTGTCGTGGTGATGCCACATGACGACGATGAACAAGCGATTGAAATGGCCAACGACTCTGATTATGGACTATTTAGTTACGTTTATGCAGGTGATAATGCTAGAGCCCACCAGATAGCTAAGAGTCTAGAAAGCGGAAACGTTGCCCTTAACAGTTTTCAGCCGCACATGGAAGCCCCTTTTGGAGGATTCAAGATGTCTGGAATAGGCAGAGACCGTGGGACATGGGGCTTAAGGGCTTATAGCGAGCTTCAGGCTATTTCTTGGTTAGCTTAATTTATAAAGCTCTTTTGGATGGCTTGAGAAGCTATGGTCACTATTGTGAGATATGAAGAAAAAGAGGAATAATGCTTGAAGTAGGAAACGAAGCACCAAAATTTTCAGCGCTTGATCAAGATGGAAATACATTATCTTTGGCTGATTTTTCAGGTAGCTGGGTTTTGTTTTGGTGGTATCCAAAAGCATCTACACCTGGTTGAACGATGGAAGGCCAGGGGCTCCGTGATAGAGCCTCAGATTTTTCAGATTTAGGAGCTGCAATAGTTGGCGCCAGTTTCGACTCTGTGGAAGAACAAAAGAAATTTGCTGATGAATATGATTTCCTTTTTCCATTAATTTCTGACCCTGAAAGAAAAATAGGGGAACTTTATGGTGTGGCTCGACCTGCAGATGACCCTGCAGTGGCCTTTTCTTTAAGAACCAGTTTTTTGATTTCTCCTGAGGGGTTAATTGCGGCTATTTGGGATCAGGACTCAATTACAGATTTTCAGACTCATGGTGATGAAGTTTTGTCAGTAATCCGTTCGCAAAGCTGAGAGCGTGGTCTGATTTGATTCTTCCACTAGAAGGACTTTCTGTGGTTGAAGGCTCGGCTTTTGTTGCCGCTCCTTCAGGAGGAATGACGTTAGCCCAGATGGGCGCCGAAGTTATTAGGTTTGATCAACTCGGCGGAGGAATCGACTATAAGCGTTGGCCTCTTACTGAAGATGGGGTAAGCCTTTATTGGAATGGTTTGAACCGTGGAAAGAAGTCAGTTGTAGCAGATTTACAAGCACCTGAGATACAGATTTTATTATCGGAACTTATAGCCACTTCAGGGAATTTTTTAACCAATTTTCCTGCAAAAGGGTGGCTCAGTTACGAAAAACTTTCAGAAAAAAGACCAGATTTAGTGATGGTTGCGATCACGGGAAGCCACGACGGAACAACAGCGGTGGATTACACGATTAACTGTGCAGTTGGTATTCCGTCAATAACTGGTCACGTGGACGATCCTCGTCCTGTCAATCATTCATTGCCTGCTTGGGATCTCATCTGTGGCCAAACCGCAGCATTAGGGATGCTTGCGGCTGACCGATATAGAACACAAACTGGGGAAGGCCAGTTAGTAGGCCTTGCTTTGTCAGATGTTGCGCTAGCAGCTGTTGCGTGGAGGGGAGACCTTTCCGAAGTTGAGCTAGGTGGAGAGGAAAGAAAAAAACTTGGTAATTACCTCTATGGAGCTTTTGGAAGAGATTTTCTGAGCCTCGATGGCCGTCATGTGATGGTTGTGGCTATCACTCAAAGGCAATGGGATGGACTTTTAGAGGCGACACAGACTCAGGAAGAGGTAGCTTCACTATCTCAAAGACTTGACCTTGATTTCACAGATGAAGGGGCACGTTTTCAAGCAAGAGAAGAACTTGCGGATTTGTTTGATCCGTGGTTTCAAAGCTTAACCTTAAAGGAAATTTCTGAACGGCTTGATAAATATGGAGTGTGCTGGGGTCCTTACAGGACATTCAGTCAGATGCTTGACGAGGATCCAAGGTGTTCAACAGAGAATCCGATGTTTTCCAAAATTGATCAACCTGGAGTGGGGACACACTTGATCCCTGGGTCGCCTTTATCTTTCGGAGGTCCACTGGTAGATGATCGGAATGCTCTCAAAGCGCCGTTGTTGGGAGAACACACTGAACAAGTCTTAGCTGACAATTTGAAACTGAGTTCAGTTGAAATAGGAAATTTGGTTGATCACGGCCTTATCTTCACAGTTTCGTGAATGGTTCTTTAAACTCCAAAAACCACGAGTCGCCAATCAAGAACATTTGACGCTTCAGCATCTTTGAGAGAGGAGACCTCTGTTTTTATTGCACTAATTTTTCCGTTAGGCAATGTTTTCTGCTCTAAGAGGGTGTGCTGAAACGACAAAACGTCCCCTTCATGGACAGGTCCTAAGTGATCGCAGGACTGCCAACCTAAAATAGTTGCGTTCCCTGGCATCATTCGGTTCAGAGATGCTTGAGCGAGACCTATAGTGTGGCCACCATATACGAGTCTTTCGCCAGTTGGTGAAGTACTTGCGTCACGGTGAACGGGGGCTTGGTTTTGGGTTAGACGAACTAGCTCCATGGCATTACTCACTGTGTCACGAAGGTCATCTATTTTCTTTTCTCCAATGATCCAATTTTCCTGTTTTTCTTTGTTCAGAGATGAGACGTCCCAAGACTCAGGAACTAAAGACTTCCAGTCATCTAAAACGATTTCCGTTTCTACTGAACCGAGGTCATCGCAGTGTCCGGGAAGGTTTTCAGGATCGCGTGCTTTGAGCATCGCACATCGTTCATAATCAACCACGATTGAATTATCATCCACACAAGTAGTTTTAATGCCAAGTAGCGCAAGCCCTCTTGGTGACCTGTCTTCCCTCAGGGTCAGATCTTTTAAACCTTTGATTACTACTTCGGTATGAAGAGTTTCTTCTTCAAAGACGGGTCTCTTGAAAGAAACTCCGCGATAGAAAAGATTGGCTATTACCCGTCTTGTAGCAACAGTGCTTTGTCCGATTGAAAAATGCATTATTAGCCCGGGGTTCACAACACGCTTTGACACCCCAGTTACCTTTTCGGCCAATGGAAGACTTAGAGAAGTTGCCAAAGGATCTCCGCAAATTGACTGGTACATAGAGATTTCCCCCGAGGTGATAGTTAGATCAGGGGAAGGTGGGAGAATTTGTCCCACTGTTAAATCATCGAAATACGTTCCAGAAGTTTTTTCATTGCTAGTTATTTCGTGATCCATCTAATGACTATGGCATGAGTTTCACCTAATTCATCTTGATGGCAGACGGTTATCACAAAAGGTCATTCAAAAACAGAAAAGGAATCTGTTTTACAGATAGGTAGTTCTCTAATTATTATCGCTAACCTCTGTTCAAAACAGTTTGTATTACCTAAAGTCGCGCGCTCGGAGTAAAACTTCGAAAAGTAGAACGGAGGAGGGCCGGTCTGCATGACTGATATAGCGACGAACTTTTTTATTGATTCAAGAGTTCTATTCTGGATGAAAGATGCTTTGTGTCAAGGTGAGAGCAGTTTGTTTTTTGCACCATTCGCCGAAAGACCTGAAGCAAGAGTTAGGCGTGAAGCGAAAGCTAAAGAGATTTGTGCTGATTGTGCAGTTCAAGATGATTGCAGAGATTATGCTCGCGACAACAGAGAGTTAGGTTTTTGGGGTGGAGAATCAGAAGCAGAGAGAGCTACTAAAGGATTTGCACCTACTACGCCGATAATAGGACGCAGACAAGTAGCTGCTGACAGAGCCGCTGCTGCTTTAGCTGCCGCTGCCGCAGCAGCAGGACGTTAAATAAACAAAATAAAATCAGTTTTTATTAAAGCGAGCTGAGAGAAATATCGGGAAGATCCCAACAGCAACACAAATTCCTGTAGTCAACCATGCGCCACCAGACAGATGAACTATCTCAAAGTAGTCACGGCCAAACTCACTTAAAAGAACAGATACATAAGACAAGCCCATAAACACTGCTAACAATAATTTCCAAAGTTTTATAGGTCTACTTACAACTACAAGAATTCCAAGACCAAGACATAGAAGAGTCGCTGTTGCAGCAGTTCTAGCTTCAATCAACAAAACATCAGAACGCCTAACAATTTCATAACAGACAAAAGTTGCGATTGCAGCAGAGATGCCAGCAGGGATTGAATAACGAAGAACTCTTTTTAGAAAACCTGGCTTCACCAGTGAACTATCAGGAGCTAAAGCTAAGAAAAAACCAGGAAGGCCTATGGAAAAAGTTCCTATAAGTGTTAATTGCTTAGGTCGAAAAGGAAAAGGAACACCGAGTATTCCTACGAGTGCGGTTAACAGAACAGCGTAAGTTGCTTTTGTTATAAAAAGATTAGAAACCCTCTCTATGTTATTGATCACTCTCCGTCCTTCTTTGAGAACACGAGGCAATATTTTGAATTGATTGTCAAGCAACACCAACTGGGCTACAGCCCTACTAGCTGAACTACCTGACCCCATAGCGATACCCATATCAGAATCTTTCAAAGCGAGAACGTCGTTGACACCATCACCTGTCATAGCAACGGTATGACCATTGTTTTGAAGAGATGAAACCATTGCCCTTTTTTGATGAGGTGTCACACGTCCAAAAATCGACGTATTTTCAATTATTTCATCCATGTTTTGATTTTCTGATAATTCTCTAGCGTCTAAAATCTCTGCATCTGTTGAGATACCAGCTTTTTTAGCTACGGCAGCAACTGTTGCAGGATGATCACCCGAAATGACTTTTAATTGAATGCCTTGATCTTGAAGGTAGCTAAGAATCTCTTTTGCATCCTCTCGCAAAGTATCCTCCAGAAAAATCAGACACACTGGATTTCGATTTGATGGCAATTCATCTGTTTTATCAACGGGAGTATCTGACCTAGTAAGAACTAAAACACGCTTCCCCTCATTCGCTAGAATTTCCACACGGTTACGGTTTTCTAGATCGTTTTCGCCGAGGAGAATTTCAGGCGCCCCCAAATAAAACAGTCCATTATCACCGAAATTACACATGGCCCATTTACGCATTGAGGAAAAGGCGATTGAGTCAACCAAGTGCCAGTCAGGATCTTGAAATTGCTCACCTAGAGCAGCGAGTGTCGCGTTTGGGGAAGGATCGGCAGCCACCATCGCTCCGAGCACACCAGAAGGATCGGTTCCATCGAGTGTCTCAAACCCTGTGTAGGAAATTTTTCCTGTTGTGATAGTCCCAGTTTTGTCCAGACATAAGACATCGACACGAGCCAACATCTCAACTGATGCCAGCTCTTTGCATAAAGCTCGATGTCGAGCCAAAGCGACCACACCAGTGATAAACGAAAGACTTGTAAGTAGAACAAGTCCATCAGGAACCATTGCAACTGCTGAAGCTACGGTCCCACGTAAAGCTTCCTCCCACAGATCTTCAGTAGCTAAAAGTCTTAGAAGTAAAAGACCTACAGAAGGAGGAATAATTATGACCAACCAACGCAGTATCGTGTCTACCCCAGAACGCAAGTCACTATCAACGAGTCTGAATCGCCGAGCTTCTTCGGCCAAAGCAACTGCATATGAGTCAACACCTATACGTGTAGCTCTGTAATGACCAAAACCAGCTGATACAAAACTTCCAGATAAAACCTCATCTTGAATGTTTTTTTCGACAGGTTCAGATTCGCCAGTTAATAAAGATTCATCGACTTCTAAACCAGCGGAATGTGTTAACTCGCCGTCCACAACTATTTGGTCACCCGGTTGAATCTCAATCAGGTCATCAAGTACGACTTCAGAAATATTGATTTCTTTAGTAATTCCTTCACGAATCACGCGTGCTTTAGGAGCTGATAGAACAGCTAACTCCGTCAAAGTTTTTCGAGCTTTTAATTCTTGAAAAATCCCGATGATGCTGTTAGAAAAAATAACTCCTGCAAATAAAGCATCTCCTGGAAAACCTGCTACCAATATAAGAACGAGCAGGGTTCCCATAATCCCGTTGACTGGAGTTAAAACATTTGCTCTCAATATTTGCTTAGTGGTGCGAACAGGGGCGTCAGGGACATTATTTACCTGACCTTTTTCTATCCGTTCAGCAACTTCGGCGTCCGTTAGACCTGTTGCGGTCTCGAGAAAGTTATCAGCAACCATAAGTAAATATTAGGTTAGAGAGCTAGCTGTTTGATTGTTCAAAGTGGTAACCATCTCTAGTCATCGTCAACCTATGGCGTTCTCCGGCTATATCAGGATCGGTTTTTTCATAACCTGCATCTCCAAACCACATTGCTACTGGTCCTTTCGCTGATTGAGCAATATGCGTTTCATAGAACATCGGATCCTTGACGTCGAGCGCATTTAAAGCATCTTCAGCATTTGTAAAAGGAATAAGAAGATTCAAAGTCACCCAAGTAGGTGGCGCTAGTTCTATCTCACCGGCATCACGCAAGCTGATGGCTTCATCAGGATGGAACCAATTGTGTTCAATGATTTCAGAGTCATCAATAATGACTTCATCACCATCCAGTAGTTTCGTTGCGAAAAAGTATGTAGAAAATCTTTTAGGAGTTATAGCTGGTGGAACCCAATGCGAAAACCAAAACAAGTTTTCTTGAGAAACAGAAACGGCTGCCTCTTCGAAAGTCTCTCTTACAGCAGCATTCGTAGCTGTTGCTAATTCATTAAGAGCCCCATCGGAGTCAATAACCTTGTCCGTTTCATCAATTTTGCCCCCAGGGAAAACCCACATACCTCCAAAAGCGACTTTAGAATTCTTTCGAAGCATTAAAAGTTCAATACCGGATTCGGAATCTCTCATTATTACAACAGTTGCAGCAGGTATCAGCTCACTCGTTCCTCGTTCCTCATGATCTGATTCCCATTTCTTGTAACGACTTTCATCACGATTATCTACCAAAGAAAGTCATTCCTTTTTCTCTAAATTGTCTTCAGTGGGATCACCGAAAGGAGATCTATCGAACCAAAGAGTTTCTTCGATCAGTTTTCTACTTTTCCAACCTGAGTCTGAGCGGATCAGTTCATGTCTATATTTCCCACCCACAAACCAGATTTCTCCTCCGTTTAGACGCATTGGGTTATTGAAAAGTGCAAGAACATCAGCTTCATTTTCTTTCTTCGCTAAAACTTCGATATTGGTGACGAGATGTTGAGACATTTCAAACATGTCTAAAGCTTTTGACAAAAAAGAAACAGTTTCTTCTAAATTGCCAACGGAGCCACCCGAAGATGAATAGTCGATGTGTGCATCTTTTGTAAACAAGGTTCTATAAAGATCCCAATCCCGAGTATCCACGGCACGCGCGTAGCGCGAAAAAAAATCTGTTATTTCAAGCCTGTCAACAACATGGTTAATGTCCATAAGATCGCTTTCCAATCAAGGAATCAAAACTCCTTGAGAAACCTAAAACCTTTCTCTGTTATAGCAGTAAAACTTATTTGACATGATGTTCTGCAAAACTCGCCATTCCATCCATCCAAGAAATTTTACATGGTCCAGTTATTGATTTTCTAAAACTTGGATCTGCTGCGCCTCCTGATTGACTACCAGGCACATTTTCATATAGAAGTTGTGGAGTTTTACCCAAGAGAGAACCGAAAAAAGCACACCAGTCTTCAGCAGTTACAACTTCATCTCCACACCAGTTCACGATGGTAGAGGGAGTTGAAGCGGCGTCAAGAAGAGGTGAAACCTGATTAGCGAGATCTATCTCATGGATGGGGCTATAAGGAGAAGGGGCTGAGTCTCTGAGCGCTATCGGTTTGTCAGCTGCTATTGCTTCACAGTGATATTTTGGAAGACCCCCGTTATCTCCATAGCTTGCATTAATTCGAGCGATAGTAGTAGGGAGGTTAAGAACCCTAGACATAGTCCTAGCAACAGCTTCTTGGCTTATTTTAGAGATTCCGTAGGTAGGAGAATGAGTAACGGTTGAATCGCCCAAGGGATCACTTTCATGGTGCAGATGCCAAGGGTCATCATTGGGTTTATAAACAGAGTTAGTTGAAGCTATTAATACGGACTTTGCACTACGACAATGTTGCATCAATATTCCCGTTGCTTCAGCATTATTCGAAATTGCCAAATCGTAATCGGCTACTGGTCCTTGAAAAACTGCTAAATGGACTACATGGTCGAAATCGGTTGGGAGAGTTCCGTAGTCTTTTGAATTTAAATCGAGAGTAAAAGTGTGGATGCCTAGTTCTTCTACACGTTCTTTGTTCAGTTGGTTAGTAAACCTAGCAACCCCCCAAACCTCATTTTCTTCCGCTAAGAAACGAGCTACCGGAAAGCCGATTTGACCAGTTACACCTGTAACTAGAATTTTTTTATCTGATAACATTCTCCGACGATAGGCCGATTGGGTGACCTCCGATAGTGTCGCCGCATAACTTTTAGTAAAAAATATATTAAGGAGGAAAAGTGACTGGTCATCTTTCAGGTAAAAATATTGCAGTAACAGGAGCCGGGAATGGAATAGGACGTTCTGTCGCCATTCTTTGTGCAAGAGAAGGGGCAAACGTAGTTGTTGCTGACTACGGGGTAGAACTAGATGGGTCTGCTCCTTCAAGCGCTGTGGCTGATGAAGTCGTAGATCAAATTAAGGAATTAGGTGGAAATGCAATTGCTGTAGCTGGTGATGTTTCAGAATCAGAAGTAGGCCAACGAATAGTTGAAACTGCCATTGAAGCCTGGGGGCGAATCGACGGAGTCGCATGCGCTGCAGGAATCCTGCGCGAAAGAATGCTATTTAACATGACAGATGAAGAATTCGACGATGTCGTAAGAGTTCATCTCAGAGGTCATTTCAACGTTTACAGAGCAGCCTCTGCTGTAATGCGTAAACAAGAAGGAGGGGGAAGTATCCTTGGTTTCACCTCAGGAGCTTTTGTTGCTTCAACAGCTCAACCAAACTATTCGGCCGCAAAAGGTGGAGTCATATCTCTTACAAAAAGTGCAGCTTTTGCTCTAAAGAGATACGGGGTGAACGCAAACTGTATAGCACCCGCTGCAATGACCCGAATGTCAGAAAACGTTCCTTTTGAAATAGAAGCAGGAGCACCAGAAGATATTGCACCATTAGCAGCATTCTTACTTTCAGACGCAGCCAAAGATATAACAGCTCAGATATATACATGCACCGGAAAGCGAATAGCGGTATGGAATCAACCTGCTGAAGTAAGGGAAATGACTGCTAATGATGGAGAAGCCTTTTCAATCGAGGAAATAGTTGAACGATTAGATGCTGATATAGGCGTTGAAGAACTCCCATTATTCGCAGATTTGGAGAGACGAATGAAAGAAATGGCTGAAAAGACAGAACAGGGCAATGCCTAGGTGATCTAGGATCTGATTATGGCAACTAAAACTCCCCCAAATTATGTAGAAAGCCACAATCTCTTAGAAGGGAAAGTGGTGGTTGTAACCGCTGCTGCGGGAACTGGAATCGGTTCCGCAGTGGCACGACGCTGCATTGAAGAAGGAGCCACTGTAATCATTTCTGATTTTCATGAAAAAAGACTTGAAGCCACTTGTGATGCATTAAGCCAGATCAATGGAGAGAGACCTCTTTCAATCGTGTGTGATGTGACAGAAGAAAAACAAGTGCAGAATTTGTTTGACAAAACGATAGAACAATACGGAAAACTCGACGTCTTAATTAACAACGCAGGTTTAGGAGCTCAAAGCTTGTTAGTTGAAATGGATGATGAAGAATGGTCGCGAGTTGTTGACGTGACACTAAATGGAACAATGCGATGCACAAGAGCAGCATTGAAAAAAATGCAGGAGAAAAAAGCAGGGGTGATAATAAATAACGCTTCGGTTTTAGGATGGCGTGCACAAACAGGCCAGTCTCACTACGCGGCAGCGAAAGCAGGTGTCATGGCACTTACACGATGTGTCGCGATCGAAGCGGCTGAATATGACATTCGAGTTAATTGCGTAGCACCGAGTCTGGCGATGCATCCAAATCTTGCAAAATCTAGCAACCAGGAACTAATAGATTCTTTGATAGAGCGAGAAGCCTTAGGACGTGCCGCAGAACCCTGGGAAGTAGCAAATGTCATGGTTTTCTTAGCTAGTGACTACTCCTCCTACATGACGGGCGAAGTCATTTCAGTTTCAAGCCAGCATCCTTAGATTTTTTACTTAACTCTCCATTCAGCGTTTATGTGGAAATCAGGCTCCGCTGAGACAACACCAATACGAGCAAGGTCTAATAGATGCGCATATACAGAACTACCGGCTGCTTTGTGCAGGCTTTCATCAACATCAGAATACATGTCGTTAACTAACTCTTTAACTGTCTTGGGTTCCTTGTTGATAGCAGCAATTATTTGATTCGTTCGTTCCTCTCGGTGCTTAATTAGAGAATTAACAAAAGGAAGAGGATTCTCAATAGCGGGACCGTGCGTAGGTCGGTAAGTCGTCTCAGACCGCTCAAGAAGACGATGTAAATTAGAAAGATAATGAGAGAGATTTCCATCTGGAGCTGGAATCACAGTCGTTGACCATCCCATAACATGATCGCCAGTAAACAAAGTAGATTCCTCTTCCAAAGAAAAACATAAATGGTTAGAGATGTGCCCCGGTGTATGAAGAGCTTCAAAAGTGAAACTTTCACCTACGATCACATCACCGTTTCCAATTTCGACATCAGGAACAAAATCTGTATCACCCTTGCCTTCAATATCATCTTGCTGCGCCTCATCAAGATCATCGGACGTTTTAGTAGCTGCCAGTGGATGTTTTCCGAACCCATATGTAGGAGCTGAAGTAATTTCAGAGAGGCTAGCGGCAGCAGGAGAGTGATCAGGATGTGTGTGCGTAACTAAAATATGACTCACATTTTTGTTTCCTATGGCATCTAAAAGAGCGGCCAGATGTGCATCATCACGAGGACCTGGGTCTATTACAGCCAGTTCGCTACCAGCAGGATCTCCAACGATGTAAGTACCGGTTCCGTGATAAGTAAATTTAGAAGGATTTTTTGCAACGATCCTCCTTACCAGAGGTGAAACAGATTGCACCACCCCATAGGTTGGCGATTCTTCAGTAAGAAAGACGGGTGCCATGTTGATTCAAAAATATTACGGGTTTTCTTCAGTACCCGTATCAGAAATTTCTTTCAGGTAGAAGGGACTCTCTCCGCCTCCATGAACTTCAACAGTGGTTCCAGTCATCCAACGAGCCAAAGGTGAAGCCAGCACCATGCACATATCAGCTATTTCTTCTGGTTTCCCTAAACGCTTCATAGCTAGATGGTCAGCCAGCCTTGAACGTTTTTCGTCATCACCATAAAAGTCAGACGATTCATCAGTTTCTATAAGTCCAACAGCCAAAGTTAGAACGCGTATTTTTGGACTCCACTCGTGAGCTAAAGTTTTGCTCAAATTATCCAAACCAGCTTTAGCAGCTCCGTAAGCCATTCCTCCAGGATTGGGCCTACTTCCACTGACTGAAGAGATATTGATTATGACACCATTGTCTTCTTGTTTTGCCATCACAGGGAATACAGATTGGCAACAGTGCATAGAAGCTAAAAGGTTCAATGAAACAACTTTTTCATTGAAACGAGGTGAAGCATCTGAAGATTTAACTGAAGGTGCGCCTCCAGCGTTGTTTATAAGTACATCGATGCGGCCAAATTGTTGAACAACTTCAGAAATAAAAGATTCAACTTTTTCAGGCTCCCTTATATCAGTTTCAAAAAAAACAGCTTCTTTGTTATTCAATTCAGAGAAAATTGGCTTCTCAGGTGCATTACGCGCACAAGTAACAACATTTGCTCCAGCGTCTAGAAAATATTCCGAAATAACTCTTCCAAGACCACGAGTCCCGCCGGTAACAATCACCGTTTTATCTGAGAAATCAAGGATTTCGGCTTTGTTCATAGAGATATTCACACTAGAAGAGTATCTCAGGTCGTTGCATAGCGTGGGTTGCTCTAGCGTTGAAGTTGTGATTGACAAAAAAATGACCGAAACGGAAGTCATCGAAGAATTATCAGATGGTATGACTATAGGGATAGGTGGTTGGGGGTCACGTCGAAAACCCATGTCTCTGGTTCGAGCAATAGCACGCAGCAATTTGAAGGACCTAACAATCGTAAGTTACGGAGGTCCAGATATAGGGCTTCTTTGTGCTACAGGCAAGATCCGTAAAGCTATTTATGGTTTCGTTTCACTTGATTCAATACCCCTAGAACCTCATTTCAGAAACGCCAAACAAGAGGGAACTATCGAAACTAGTGAACTGGATGAAGGCGCTTTCTACTTAGGGTTACTAGCTGCAGCACATCGCATGCCTTTTTACCCAACAAGAGCTGGCTTGGGTAGTGACATGCTCATGATGAACCCTGAAATAAAGACAATCGAATCTCCCTACAAATCGAGCGATGGAGAAAAAGGTGAAGAACTAGTAGCGATACCTGCTTTAAACCTTGATGTATCACTTATACACATGAATAGAGCAGATCTTCAGGGAAACGGACAATTCTTAGGTCCAGATTTGTATTTTGACGATCTTTTCGCAAAAGCAGCTAAACGTACATTTATGAGTTGCGAAAAGATAATTCCTACCGAAGACTTTCTGAAAGAAGGAAGTGTCCACACTCTTAAAATTCCAAGATTGTTTGTCAACGGTGTAATCGAAGCACCAAGAGGAGCTCACTTCACTGAATGTCCTCCCGATTACGATAGAGATGAGGTTTTCCAAAGTGAGTATGCTGCCAGTGCTAAAGACTCCCAAAGTTGGGAAAACTTTAAACAAAAATACCTAGAAGCAACCAGCCACCAGGAATACCTAAAAGCAGTTGACTCAAGAACTCAAATAGAAGAGAGTCAAAATGGCTAATGATGCAACAATCGATGAAATATGCGTCACTGCAATTGCTGACAGCTTCCGAGGGGATGGCGAGATCCTATGCAACCCCATAGGGAATATTCCTGTGATAGCAGGACGTTTAGCTAAAGCCACATTTGAACCCGCCATGGTAATGACAGACACAGTTTCTGTTCTGGCTGCAAATACCATTCCCATTGGCGAACCAAATGCAGAAAAATTAGTGGAAGCATGGATGCCGTATCGGGATCTTTTCGACATTGTTTGGTCAGGTCGCCGCCATATAGTCATGGGTGCAAGCCAGATAGATCCGCATGGCAACCAAAATTTTGCTGCAATTGGAGACTGGAAAAAACCTAAAGCTCAACTCTTAGGGCTACGCGGAGCTCCAGGAAATCTGGTAAACAACACGACAAGTTATTGGATACCAAATCATTCCACCCGCAGCTTTGTTCAAAAAGTCGACATTGTGTCAGGCCCGGGATATGACAGAATTTCTCAGCTTTCAAATGAAATACAGCAGAACCACGAAATCCGTAAAATCGTTTCGAATCTAGGTGTTTTTAATTTCTCAAATTCAGAGAAACGTATGCAGCTAGTTTCCAATCATCCTGATGTGACGATTGATGAAATAGTTACTTCCACTGGATTCGAACTGTTAATACCAGACGGAATTGAAGAGACCCGAATACCAACAAAAGAAGAATTAAAACTCATCAGAGAAGTAATTGATCCGCATAGTTTACGTAAATCAGAATTCGTTAAAAAATGAGCGACAAGAGATTAAACACGAATTTTTGTGAACTAACCGGAGTTAAATACCCGATAGTTCAAACTGGTATGGGTTGGGTCGCAGGTCCGAGTTTAGTTATAGCTACCTGTCAAGCTGGCGCTCTTGGAATACTCGCAGCCGCAACACTGACTTTTGAAGAAATGGTTAAAGCAATTGAAGAAATTAGAAAGAATACAGATAGCCCTTTTGGCGTTAATCTCAGAACAGACGCCTTTGACATCGAATCTAGAATTGAACATTTAATCGACTCTCAGGTTCCAGTAGCTTCATTTGCACAAGCACCCACGCAACGAATAGTTGAGCGTCTAAAAGAAGCAGATGTGATAGTTATACCTACTGTTGGAGCTGCGCGACACGCAGAAAAGGTAGCTGAGTTAGGTGTTGATGCAGTCATCGCACAAGGCTCTGAAGGAGGAGGTCATACAGGCATCATCCCGACTTCACTTTTAATACCGCAAGTGATTGACTCAGTCAAAATTCCTGTAATTGCAGCAGGAGGATTCACAGACGGAAGAGGACTAGCGGCTGCTTTGGCATGGGGGGCTTCCGGAATAGCAATGGGAACCAGATTTCTTTTAACAAGTGAAAGTGACGTTCCAGAAAATGTAAAAAATGTGTATCTTTCGACTTCATCAACCCAGACAGTCGTTACTAAAGCAATTGAC